>JBCCRX010000007.1:0-40231 GCA_039201015.1 Bacteroidota bacterium
GCAACGGAATTGTTGAGGGAATCAATAATAGAATCAAAATGATGAAACGTAGAGCTTTTGGATATAGAAATTTTCAAGCTTTTCGTAATAGGGTTTTGGTTGAATTTCTCTGATCTCCACAATATTCACCGATGAGCCTTAAATTTTGTTTTTTTGAATTTAAAATTAGCGAAACGTGAGATTTACTGTATTGAAATAAAATTGTTCAGATTACGCTCTTCAAAAGAGCAGGAATTTACTTCACCTTCGCATACGCCAATTGCGCTAATTTACTAGTAGCATAATAAGTATCTAAGCCTCCAATACCAACAACTCCCTGCGCACTTAGATCAAAATGACCATCTTCAGCAAGGCTATTTTCAGGCAAAAAAAGATGTAGCATTCTACCAATCACGTGAATGGTATTGTTGCATTTGATGTGATGCGTTTCTTCTAGTTTTAACCCAATTTGTACGGGACTTTCTACCACGAAAGGGGCATGGAAGTCGGCTTTGAAACTAGGTGTCAGGTCAACTGCTTCAAATTCAGATTGATCGCTATCGTATTTAGCAGAGGTTTGATGTGCCTTTGGGTAGATGCTTGTTGTGACGGCATTGATCGTGTAAAATTGCGTGTCTTGAATGTTTTGGAAAGTATGCCTGAGAACAGTGGTGGGACGTAGAATAAACCCCAAATAGGGTGGATTCGCGCCAATGTGGTGTACGGAATTAAATATCGCTAAATTGAGTTGTCCAGATGCGCTTTTCGTCCCGATCAAATTGGCACTTTTGAAGCCAGACATATAGTTCATCATTTTGCCTCGGAAGCGACCTTCTAGCTGCATGATGTCTTTGAAAGTGTAATGTTGCATTGTTTGCTAACTTTAGCTTTTTTAACCGCAGAGGTGCGCAAAGTGTTTTCGCAAAGTCACGCAAATCGATTTTAGCGCAAAACTATATGATTTTTCCTGAAATCTAAGTCAGCAAGAATCTCCAAATTTTCGTCTTACACTAGAGCATCAAAACAATAGACATGAAAAAAGTACTTTTTCTTTTTCCAATATTATTTTTATTCGCCTGCGCCGAAATCAGCGATGTCAAGCAACTGAAATTGGCACACGGACTAGATGTGACGCATCCAGTGCATCAAGGCATGGTCTTCATGGCAGAAAGTGTGAAAGAAAGATCGAATGGTGCTTTGGAAATTGAGATTTATCCAAGTCAGCAGTTGGGGACAGAGCGACAATGTTTGGAATTGTTGCAAATTGGAAGCGTCGCGATGACAAAAGTATCCGCGGCGGTCATGGAAAATTTTGCGCCAAGCTATCGCGTATTGAGCTTACCTTATATTTTTCGAGGACGCGAGCACGCCTATCGGGTGCAGGACAGCGAATTGGGCAAACAACTATTGAAAGAAGGCGGTGATTATTGGTTGCGCGGCTTAGCCTATTTCGATGCAGGACAACGTTCTTTTTATACCAAAGAACGTCCAGTCAATCGTCCAGCAGATTTGGAAGGTTTGAAAATTCGAGTGATGGAAAGTGTTTCTGCTATGAATCTTGTGCGCTCTTTGGGTGGTTCTCCCACGCCGATCTCTTGGGGCGAACTCTACACGGCTTTGCAGCAGGGCATCGTGGATGGCGCAGAAAACAACCCACCTAGTTTTTATACCTCTCGCCACTACGAAATCTGTAAATATTATTCTTTGAACGAGCATACGGCCGTGCCAGATTTATTGGTCATCGGTACGCCCGTTTGGGATAAGCTCAGTCCACAAGAGCAAACTTGGCTACAAGAAGCAGCCGATGAAGCCGCCGTCTATCAGCGCAAACTATGGGTAGAATCGGAAGAAGAAGCACTAGAGGCGGTACAAGCGGCAGGTGTAGAAGTCATTCGTCCAGACAAAACGCTTTTTTCTGAAAAAACACAAGCGATACTAGATGCTTTCAAAGAAGAGCAGGAGATATATGATTTGATTCAACAGATACAGGCAATTGAGTGAAAAATAGCTAAGGACATTGCTTCCGTTTTCGACCGATCAAATTTTTGTCTATAACTGATGTTACGCAAAACACCAAATTGCAAATGACACAAAGTACCACTTGTTTACAGATCGTCGGGTGTCTAACCCCACGATTTGTAGGAAAATTCTTTCAGGAGCGAGCCATATTTGAGCTTTTAGCTCAAATATGGCTCGCTCCGAAAGAATTTTCATGAATTAGAGTGGCTTCGACAGCCACTCTAATTCAAAACACGCCAATCTCAGAGATCAGCGAATAACATAGACTAAGGTACTACTTGCGTAACATGAGTTTATAAATATTTATAAGTTGCGGAATGTGCACAAAAATACCAAGATTCCGCGACTTAGGAACGACGCACAAATAACTTCAGATTCTTGACTTCATCTTTACGCCTTAGGCGAACAGGTTTTGCGCTACTTTTCGTTAGAAAAAGCCTTATGTCCGCCTAAGGCGGATTGCGATTTTTCTGCCTCCATTAGCACAAAAATATCTTGTCAAGAACCTCAGTTTATTCATCCCTCGTTCCTTATAGAATATCACATCACATTTTGATCACAACTTTACCCATTGCTTTCCGTTTTGCGATCCATTGCAGCGCATCTTTTGCTTGTGTTAGTGAGAAGCTTTTCTGGATGTATGGGCTTAATTGTTCTGCCTCTATCCATTTCAAGAGTTGTACGTGATTAGTCATGCCTATTTTGGGATGTATTTCTAAGAATTTTCCCCAGAAGACACCTACGATTTGGCAAGATTTGAGTAGCGTTAAGTTGAGCGGAATTTTTGGAATTTTACCCGCTGTAAATCCAATAACCAATAGCCGTCCTCCGTAGTTCAATCGACGTAAAGCTGTTTCCGAATAATCACCACCTACGGGATCGCAAACCACATCTATACCAAAAGGCAATGCTTTCAAAGCTGCTTTGAAATCTTCTTCCTTATAATTGATCGTGTAGTCCGCACCATATTCCTTGCAAAGTGCCAATTTTTCCGCTGTAGAAGCCACAGCAACCACTTTTGCACCCATGAGTTTGGACAGTTCAATACAAGCAATACCGACGCCGCCCGCTGCACCCAGCACCAAAACCGTTTCTCCTGCCTTCAAATTAGCGCGATCTTTGAGTGCATGATAAGCCGTGCCATAAGTAATTAAAAAAGACGCGCCTTGCTCGAAGCTGACTTTATCAGACATCGGAAGGCAGTGCATAGCAGGAACAGCGATTTGCTCTGCGAACGCACCAATCATTTGAAAACCCGCCACTCTTTGACCTATTTCTAAGAAATTCACATGCGCACTCTTTGCCGACACAACTCCCGAAAATTCCGCGCCTGGAATGAAGGGCAAATTGGGCTTGAATTGATACAAACCCTGCACCATCAAATGGTCTGGGAAGTTGACGCCAGCAGCTTTGATGTCGATTAATACCTCCGCAGCTTTGAGCTTGGGCGTTGATAATTCCTTGATTTGAAGCTGTTCTACTGCCCCAAAAGCTTCACAAACTAAGGCTTTCATATTATTTTAGTTGTTTTGTTACTAAATGCTAAAGCGCACCAAAATAAGTTATATTTGCAGAAAGTGGCAGAAAGATTTTGGTAATATCTACGGATAAATTATAAAGACAGCTATATAAATATGCGAATAGAAGCCGATATAAAACTGGGATTCAAAGATGTCCTGATCCGTCCAAAGCGTTCGACTTTAAAATCGAGATCAGAAGTATCTTTAGTAAGGGAATTTCATTTTCTACACAGTTCTTCTACTTGGCGAGGCATTCCAATCATCGCCGCTAATATGGACACCGTTGGTACTTTTGAAATGGCAACTGCGCTCGCGAAGCATCAACTTTTTACAGCGATTCATAAGCATTACAGCACAAAAGAATGGCAAATTTTTTTGGAGCAGCAAGAAGAGGACATCGTGCAGTACTTAGCGGTGAGTACGGGTACTGGGCAAAAAGACAAAGAAAAACTGCGTCATCTGCTCACCCAGTTTCCGCAACTGCAATTTATCTGCATAGATGTAGCCAACGGATATTCTGAACACTTCGTGGATTTTGTTAAAAAAATTAGAGACGAACATCCTGGAAAAATCATTATGGCAGGCAATGTGGTGACGGGTGAAATGGTAGAAGAACTGCTGCTGGCGGGTGCGGATATTATTAAAGTAGGAATTGGTCCAGGTTCTGTTTGTACAACTAGGGTAAAAACAGGCGTTGGCTATCCACAGTTGTCTGCAATTATTGAATGTGCGGACGCAGCGCATGGCTTGGGCGGACAAATTATTTCCGATGGTGGCTGCACTGTGCCTGGTGACGTGGCAAAAGCCTTTGGTGGCGGAGCAGATTTTGTCATGCTTGGTGGTATGTTTGCGGGACACAACGAAAGCGGTGGCGAACTGGTGGAGAAAAATGGCAAAACCTACAAACGCTTCTACGGTATGAGCTCTTCCACGGCTATGGACAAATACGCAGGCGGCGTCGCCAATTATCGAGCTTCCGAAGGGAAAACGGTGGAAGTTCCTTATCGTGGCGCAGTGGACGCAACGCTTATGGATATTCTAGGAGGTATTCGATCGACTTGCACTTATGTCGGTGCTAAAAAACTAAAAGAACTCACAAAGCGCACTACCTTCATCAAAGTGCAGGAGCAGGAGAATCGGGTTTTTAAGTAATTCCATACTATTGGAAACTAATATTTTTATTTGCTAATTGCTTGCTCCTCCTACTGTCTATTTCAGCATTGTTCTTATTCAAAACGCTTTTCCATTCCATTTTTTTTAAATTAAGCTTAAGTATTTATTAACTCAATGTTACTTACCTTTGGGAATAAATTTCATTCGCCACGGATTAAATTAATGTGATGCTTCGGTGCTGATCTACCTAGCTTTCTGGTCCAAAATGTCCGTCTTTCAAAAGTTGCCAATTATTCCATGCAGCTAAAGCGGCAAAACTAACTTTCATGTTTGAATTTTTACTGACGCATAGTTCTACGGAAAATCCTACAGCTCTCAGCATTCTCATCACCGTTCTTTGTGCTTTCTTTTTGTCTTCTCTTATCGTTTTGACTTATGAATTGACCACCAAGAGCATCTATCGCCCTTTGCATTTCCTACAATCTATGGCACTGATTTCCATTGTTTCGGCGATGGTCATGCAAGCAATTGGGGATTCTTTGGCAAGGGGCTTGGGCATGTTGGGCGCATTGGCAATCATTCGATTTCGCACCAATTTGGATGATCCCAGAAATATGACTTTCATGTTTGCGGCTATTGCTACGGGTATTGCTTGTGGCGTGTTTGGTTTCACAATTGCCTTTATTGGAACGATCGGGTTTTGTGTGGCTGCTGTTGTTTTAAGATTTTCTCCTTTGGCGAGCACAGATGATTTATTGGGTAAACTGCGAATGGATATAGTAAAAGACAGCAATACTTATGAATTGGCGCAGCAAATTCTTAGACGCCACTGCCTGAAGGTGGAAGTAGAACAAATTCGTTTTTTGAATCTTCGCAACAAACAAAAAATAAGAGACGCAGCGGGAAATGTGGTAGAAGAAAAACAATTGGAATTGGAAGAACTAATCGTCTATGAATTTTTGATACGTCTAAAAAATAACACAACTGCTGGTCGGGCGGCTTTGGCGCAAGAGTTAGAAAGCTTAGAGAAGTTGAGGGAGCTAAGATTGCGCTTTCAACCTGATGAAATAAAGTTATGAAGAAGTATATCAATCTATTTTATATTCTAGTGGTTTTGGTCGGCTTTGTTTTGTGGCAAATTCATCGCGAATACACCGAAAATGTGCTTTCCTTCTATGGCTTTGCGGAAAACAAAGAAACCGAAATTAATTTCAACTATCCAGTTGCGATTGGTAAAATTTACGTGCAAGCTGGACAGCGGGTGAAAGCAGGTGATAAATTGGTGGATATGTATCGCATTCGCGCCAAGGAAAAACTGAGCGAAGAAACTTTTTTAATCGCAGAATTGGGTGCGAAAGAAGCAGTTTGGCGCAATCAGAAAAAAGGCGATTTAGAAATATTGGAGCTAAAGAAAGACCGTGATTTAGCAGCAATAGATGCTAAAATAAAAGCACTAAGCGCAGAACGCAACTTCCAACAAAAACTCTACGAAGGACTGATTGAAACGGACACTATAAAATACGCGCCACTCAAAGCCAAAATAGACGCATTGGAACAGGAAAAGGATTTAATAGCGCAAAATTTTCGGGCGACGCGACTTCATTTAGAAAAAGAATTGCGCTTGGGAAAAAATCCCTACCAACAAGAGCGTGAACGCTTGCAAGCCCAACTTGAATTTGATGCCAAAAACAGCAGGGTAGAAATTCCTTTGCTCGCACCCCACGACGGATTGGTGGGTAATTTATACTGCAAAGAAGGAGAGCATATGGAGAGCTTTAGTACCATACTATCACTTTACGAACCCAATCCTACATTGGTGGAAGGCTATGTACAAGAAGACCTTATTTTACAAGTTCATCTCAACGATCGCTTCAAAATACGATCTACTAAGGATGAAGATGTCTTGGTGCATGGTGAGGTGGCAGGACTAGGTTCTCGAATTGTCGAAATTCCAGAACGTCTGCGAAGAATGCCTGATCTAAAAACTTATGGACGCGAAGTACTAATTCGGATTCCTAGTGATAATGATTTTTTACAAAAGGAAAAGGTCATTTTAGAGTTCGAGACTACCGAAGAATAATACTTGAGTATGCAGCACACAAAATTTCGATACATCCTTTCTTTCGTCTTTTCCCTAGCAACGGCTAGCTCGAACTATGCCCAAGACAGCCTTTCTGCCCTTGCTTTTTTAGAAGAGAAACTTACCCAAATTGATCAAAAATTTAATTCTTTCTTACCCGACAACGACTTTCAGCCTGCTTGGATTCAGAAAACGGAAATAAGAACAGAGACGGATAATTTTCAATTGCAAGAACAACAATATCAAGTTCGATTATCTCCAAGTACGCCGAAGATTAGGAAAGCAGAAAAACGTTTGCAGCAACTCTATCGGGAGGAAGCTCTAGAGGATGTCCTAGAGCGCAAAGAGCGTTTTGTACTAGGAGCCTATGAAAATGTATTGCGTGCTTATGCGCTTGCTCAACTATTAGCATTAGAAGAAAAGCTACTCAATATATCAAAAAAAGAAGTTCAGATTAGCGAGCAACTGATCTTGGTGAACCAACTCCAAGCAGAAGATTGGCTGCAAGTTCAAACACAGCTTTTGGAAGTAGAACAGCGCGTGGCAGCCTATAAAATAGAATACAACCTAATCACAGAGAACAAAGCTTTATTATGGGATAATTTTATGACGATTGAGCAAATTGTTGAAGCGGTAGAAAAACTACTTCCAACGGATTTGATTATCGAAGATATTCAAACCAAAATCAATTTGATCGAAGGAGAAATGGACTTAGAAGCAGCAAAACAAAAAAAATATCTCGATTTCATTCAGCTAGAATACAACAGCAATCCACAAGATATTTTTAGGGAAAAAGCGGCGATAAGTGCGGCCTTTCTGCTTCCTTTCAAAGGCAGTCGAAAATTGAAAATGGAGGAATTGGCGATTGAAAAAATGGGAATAGCAGCGGAAGCTGATTTACAAAATCAATGGCAAGTGGCACAGGTACTGCAATTGAAAAACGACATTTTAATGCTTCATCAACAACTGTTGGTATCCAAAAAGAGAACCGCTGATTTTCAAGCAAGAACGGACCTATTGCTGCAACGCCTTCAAAAATCTGAGCAAGCAGACCCGCTTTTGTTGCTATCCGCTCAAAGGCAAGCCATAGAAGCCAATATTAATCATCTAAAATTGGAAAATAAGATTAGAGAGTTGTATTTGGAACTTTTGGAAGAAGCTAATCTTTTGAGTAGATAGGTGAGACGGATTTGCTAAATTTCCAGAATTTAGTAAATCTACAATGTCCTTTTCCATGTGCAGATTTACTAAATCTTTGAGATTTAGCAAATCTATTGCTGATGTACCTAACTACAGATGCTCCGCCAACTGCCGCACAATCACCTCATAGCTATAATTTTCTATCATCTTTTTGCTGACTGTTCCCATTGCTTTCAGCTCATCGTCAGACAGCACAAGCATTTGAGCCAATTTTGCTTTCAATGCAGCTAGGTTTCCCGTCTCAAAAACAAACCCATTTTTGCCTTCGTTCACCAAATCAGAAGAACTGCCCGTGAGATCAGATAGCACCAAAGGCAGCGCGAAATTCATGGCTTCGTTGGTGGACAATCCCCAAGTTTCCCCTTCTTGAGAACACATCACAAAGATGTCTGCTACCGCATAGTATTGAGGAATGATGCTTTGATTGATAAAACCAGTAAGTGTAACATTTTTGACCTCCTTTTTTTGAATGAAATCTTCCATTTCGGGACGAAGCGGACCGTCTCCTACAAAAACCAAATGCGCCTTTTTATTTTGCAATTGAGCAAAAGCGCGCAGCAAATCCATAGGACGTTTTTTGTCGATGAATTTTCCTGAAAAAAGGAATATTCTTCGGTCGAGCGGCAAATCCAGCACTGTCCTAAGCTGCTCTTTTTGTGCTTTATATTTTTCGTAAGCTGCTCCAAATCGTTCATTATCAATAGAATAAGGTGCAAAAATAAGTTGCTCTTCTCGTACGCCATATTTTTTGTAGAAGGCTTTGTTTTGGCTGCCGATGTAGAGGAATTTCTGGATTCTTGGAAACAAAAAATGCTGGAAAAAACGCTTACGCCTCCGCCTCTGCTTCTCGCTATATTGTGCTTCGTGGCTCAGTGGACTTTCTCCTCTCAAACAAACCCTATGCCCATAAGTACGCCCGACGACTAAGGTAAGCAATTGCGTCAAATAGCCCCAACCGTGTACAATTATGTAGCTCTTAGGTTGTTGGCGAAGCACTTTCAAAATTCCCCAATTCATCAAACCAAAGAAACCTTTACTGATCCCACCATTTCGCTTATAGTTTTTCAAAAAAATAGAGGTATAGCCTTGCAAAAGTGGAATGTCCCATTGTACGGTTTGATTAAATTCTTCGTCCTTATAGGCTTGCACACCGTGATCGGAGCAGTAGCAAACTAAGACCTCAAATTGATCGGATTGAGCGAGCTTTCTGGAAAGTGGCGCGAAATATTGGATAGGGTGAGAGTAGAGAAAAATTAGGCGTTTTTTCATGGATGCAGCGCATTTTCGATGACTTCCAAATATCTTTTAGCAATGACATCGCGCTCGTGTCGTTTCAAATGGGCAGGCGCATTTTCTTGAAATTCCGAAATTTTTTTGGGCTGATTCCACACTTGTTTAATTGCCTCTGCTAGTGCTTTTGAGTCCCCATTCGGGAAAGTAATGCCACAAGGTCCAACCGCGTCTATTAGTCCACCTCCTCGCGAAGCCACAACCGCTAAACCACAAGCAATGCCCTCTAATGCAACAATCCCGAAAGCCTCGTTCCACTTGGAAGGAACAACCATGATTTGATGTTGATTCAGTGCAGCTACCAATTCTTCTCCCAATTTTTTACCGACAAATTTAACTTGCGATTGAAGCCCAAAAGCCTGGTTCATCGCTTCCAATTTTACGCGATCTTCTCCCTCTCCAATAACGGTCAGCTTGGGCATTAGACCTTCCACTTTCAACTCCTTCAAAGCCTCCAAAAGGGTATCCACGCCTTTAATCGACACCAATCTTCCCAAATACACCAGTTCTCCTTTTCGATCTTGGGCTGGCATCAAGTTCCTGAACATCAGGTGATTGTAGGAGTTGTGAATGGTAATAGAATTAGCGTATTGCTCCGCTACGTAGCGGCTGCAACCGATGTTGAGTATCGGTACTTTATTAGCAATCCAAACTTTCGTCTTCTTTTTTCCCGTCTGTTTGATCGGGCTTTGGTGAGAAATAATTAGCGGTGTATTCAAGAAAAAATGTGGCAAAATTCCTTTGGTGGTTACATTGAAGTGGAGCGCGACTTCTGCCCATTGAATTAGTTTCAAATATTTAAAAAAAGAAGGCTGTCTGATGATCTCAAACGCAAAGTCCTTGATAGCAGCGCGCTCAGGAATCAAAGTCACCACCTTGACCTCATGTCCTGCTTCCACAAATTCCATAGCGATGTCCATGGCGACATTTTCCAAGCCTCCCACGGCGGGATAAAAAGTGGTACTATTGAGTAGGAATTTCATTCAGCTTACTTCCATTTTTGTGAGCGCAAATGTAAGTAATTACTACAAAAATTATTCCTTTGCCAAGACCACTTCAATATTTCCCTTTAATTGTTCCGACTTTACCTTTGGAATTTTCCTGCTCAAATTTTTGGTTTTGGCATTGATATTCAAGTCATTCTTGAGCGTTTCTGCAATTTCTTTTGCGTCGGCTTCGTCTTCGGGCGCGAAAAATCGCACTTCAGTAAATTCTACATCTTTAAAATGCGTACGATCAGGCAGCCCATAAGCTTGCATATCTTTACCGCGCAAAGCACTCTCCGCAATGCCGACCCGACTATCATCGTCCATGACATTGGAAACTATCTCCACTTTTCGCTTTTGATTCACGACTTCCTGTAGATCGCTATTGCTTTTAATGACAAGCTCTTGCGGTGTACTATTTGCAATACTTTGATAAAAATCTGCTCGCACATAAACCTTCAATTCATCGTAACCAACACTGCTCGGAAAACCAATGCGAATGGTATTGATGCCTTCGGCAAAAAGGACTTCGGGTATGCCGTATTGCGTGAAATTGAACTCCCATTCCAAGGGCGGTTCGTCTTTCACCAATTCACCCGCATCCCTAAACTCCAAGCCTTCGACTTCTACATTCAAAGCTTCTCGTTTGCGAGCAGGTGCATTTTCCGCAAAAATGCGCAGGATAGAATCCCCCTTATTGATGATCGGATTTTCAATGACAAACTGTGGCTGTTTGCGCATGAATAAAGCTTTGATTTCTGGGTAAATCAGAGGAATCAAAGCCAAAATGATCGGCACTAAAATAATTTGCCAAACTTTCAATTTAAAAGCTCTTTTATCTTGTGTGTCACTCATTGATATTAGGTCTTGTGTGAATGTTTTTTCGGATAATTCCTACGGATTTGCTAAATTTCTAAAATTTAGTAAATCTAGGCAGAAGCAATTTCTAGCATCTATCAATCTTCCGCCAATGCGCTCCAAATACCTTCCTGCTCTGTCTTTCGGCATCTTAAGTCTGTCTTCTCAACTATTTATAAACGTTTGGAATTATTACAGAAGTTCAAGCAAATTAAATATTAAGGAAATATTATGAACGCACATTTATGCTGAAATAATCAAAAAGCTCACTATATTTGCCAAACTTATACGGGCTTATGCTTGTTAAGAGACTTTAGATGAATACAATTTCGATAACTGTTGTACCACGCTAATGTCGAAAAAATTTGTCTTTAATTCGAGCGACTATCTTTGGTTTAGGATAGTCGCTTTTTTGTGTCTTTCATTATATCGTACACTTTTTTGAAAACGGAATTTTAGACTTTTGAAGTTGAGTCTTACAGAAAGAATCGGACTGTTTTGAGCGATATTCTTTAGCTTGAAATCAAACTTCAAAAGTCTTTGATCGGATTTTAATAAAGGTGCATGATAGCAAATTGTGTCTGAAACCATTTCTATTTTTTCAAGTGTATCCTTGTATTTTGTACACTTGTCAAATAGCTAAATGCTAATTAATCAACTGGCGTACATGAATTTTCTCACATTAGAAAACATCAGCAAAAGCTACGGCGAGAAGGTCTTGTTCAAAGACATTAATCTGCAAATCAATGAAGGACAGAAAGTGGCTTTGGTGGCCAAAAATGGTTCTGGAAAAACGAGTTTGTTGCGCGTGATTGCGGGAGAAGAACCTTCGGAAGGTGTCAATAATCGCATCCTGATTAAGCGGGGAGCAAGAATTGGTTGGTTGCCACAAGATCCGCAATTTGGGATGTCCCACAATGTAATGGATGCCGTTTTTGAGTCTGATAATCCCAAAATACAAGCCATTAAATCCTACGAAGCGGCACTGGTACTCAATCGTCCTGAAGCCATTCAAAAAGCCGTTCAGAAAATAGACGACCTCAAGGCATGGGATTTTGAAGCGCGCATCAAAGAGATTTTATTCAAGCTCAACATTAAAAACCTGCAACAAGCTGTGCAGGAACTTTCGGGTGGACAAAAAAAGCGATTGGCACTGGCGAAACTAATGATCGAAGAACCCGAATTTTTGATCTTAGATGAACCGACCAACCATTTGGATTTGGATATGATCGAGTGGCTAGAGGAGTATTTGCAACAAAATCATTTGACGCTTTTCATGGTGACGCATGACCGCTATTTTTTGGAGGTCATTTGTGATACGATTTTAGAACTAGATCGAGGCAATTTGTACAAATACGCTGGTAGCTATTCCGATTTTTTGATAAAACGAGATGCGCGTTTAGAGAACGAAGCCGTTACTTTAGATCGAACCAAAAAACTGATGCGGCGCGAGCTAGAATGGGTGCGAAGAATGCCGAAAGCACGCGGCACGAAAGCCAAGGCACGGGTAGATAAATTCTTTGAAATCAAGGAAAAAGCAGATCATAAACTGGACGATCAGGAGATTAAAATTGACATCAAAGGCGCGCGCTTGGGCAGTAAAATTGTAGAACTGAATGACATCAGCAAAGCCTACGATGACCTGAAATTGATAGAAGGATTTACCTATAAATTCAACAAAAATGAACGCGTGGGCATCGTTGGTCCGAATGGGGTAGGGAAGTCCACTTTTCTGCACCTCATCACAAAACAAATACGTCCTGATAGCGGTAAAGTCGTTATTGGCGGCACAGTTCAATTTGGCTATTACACGCAGTCGGGCATTCAGTTGGAGCAAGACAAACGAGTCATTGATGTGATCACGGATATTGCGGAATACATTCCATTAGAGAAAGGACAAAAAATGACTGCTGCCGCTTTATTGGAGCGTTTTTTGTTCAGCAGAAAACAGCAACAAGTCTATGTCTCTCAGCTAAGTGGAGGTGAAAAACGTCGACTATATTTGCTGACAGTTTTGATGGAAAATCCGAACTTTTTGATATTGGACGAACCTACCAATGACCTTGACATTATGACCCTCAATGTGCTGGAAGATTTCCTTCTGTCTTTTCCAGGCGTGGTGGTCATTGTTTCGCATGATCGCTATTTTATGGACAAATTAGTGGATCATCTTTTTGTCTTCGAAGGGAATGGAAAGATTCGCGACTTTAATGGAAACTATACCGAATATCGCATTCATCAAAAACAAGAAACCTTAGAAGCCAAGCGAGTAGAAGGTAAAAAAGTAGAGAAAGTCAAAAAGCCAAAATCAAAAGATGACCGTGATAATCTGACCTACGAACAACGTAAGGAATTGAAGAAATTAGAGAAAAAAATAGAGCAATTGGAGACGCAAAAAGCAGCAATCTCTAATCAATTCAACAGTACTGATCTGACGCCTGAACAAATCGAAAAACTCTCCATCGAATTGGGCGAAATCAATGCAACGTTAGAGGAAAAAGAAATGGAATGGATGGAGTTGGTAGAGTTGGCTTAATAAACGAGAAGTCAGATGTCAGAAGCGAGAGGTCAGAAAAGCAAGCGACTCAAGATTTCGCTTATTCTGAGCTTCGGTAAGTTCGCATAAAATATGGAAGACAAGCTACTTGACTGTGATTACTTTTTTGAAGATGCCATCAGGCGGGGCTTGTAGTTGCCTGTCATCAAGTACTTAATACTTAACTTCTGACTCACCAAGTTTATCCTATTGGGAATGTGAAATAATTAAATCAGCCTGAGAGCGGACAGGTTTACATTGTTCGTTTTTAATTAAAAGCAGATACAGCCTACATAGTATCCGTTTTTAATTAAAGCCGAACACCCAAAGATGTAAATTTATTATTGAACTCAGACTTATTCACTCAAAACCAACTACTTTTGCTCCGTCTCCGAGTGGTCTTGATGCCCAAAGCACCCAGCAAACCACGTGTCAATTCCCTAGAAATCGTCCGTCCAATTTCCCGACTGGCACGGCTATCCAATATTTCCTCAAACGTACTTTTTTCTTTACGTGAACGACTGCTCGTTTTGCGGGCTTTTTGCTTTTGTTTTTTCAGTTCTTCCTGATGCTCTTCTTCCGAAGCCGCTTCTATTTTCTTACTCAAAATTTCGTGCGCGCTTTCTCGATCTACGGCTTTGCTGTATTTTTCGTAAAGGTCAGAAACTTTGATGATGTCCTTGATTTCGCCCTCCGTCAGTACATCCATTCGGGATTGTGGAGCGCGCAGTAAAGTATGCACCAAAGGCGTTGGAATCCCTTTTTCGTTCAATACCGTAACGAGTGCCTCTCCGATTCCCATCTGCGTCAAAATCTCATCCACTTCATAATGCTCCGATTCAGGAAAGTTCTGGGCAGCTAGCCGAATCGCTTTTCGATCTTTGGCAGTAAAAGCTCGGAGCGCGTGCTGCACTTTCATACCTAGTTGCCCTAGCACATCATTCGGAATATCCGCGGGATTTTGTGTGATGAAAAAGATGCCTACGCCCTTAGAACGAATCAATTTAATGATCGCTTCAATCTGATCGAGCAGCACACCAGATGCTTCTTCAAAAACCAAATGCGCTTCATCTATAAACAACACCAATTTTGGTTTGTCCAAGTCACCCGCCTCTGGAAAAGTAGCATACACTTCGGCTAGCAATTGCAGCATAAAAGTGGAAAACAATTTTGGGCGATCTTGGATATCCGTCAAGCGCAAAATGGAAACCATGCCTTTGCCGTCTTCGGTGCGCACCAAATCGTTGACATCGAAAGAAGGTTCACCGAAAAATAAATCCGCACCTTGCTGCTCCAATTCTAGTAATTTTCTAGTGATCGCACCCACCGAAGCCGATGAAATGCGTCCGTATTCCTTTTGCACTGCTTCTTTGCCTTCATTGGTGATGTACTGCAAAGTTTTTTTGAAATCTTCTAAGTCCAAAAGCGGTAATTTATTATCATCGCAATATTTGAAGACGACCGCTACGATGCCACTTTGGGTATCATTGAGGTTGAGGATTTTAGAAAAGAGAGTTGCCCCAAATTCAGTGACCGTTGCGCGCAATCGCAGCCCTTTATCGCCAGAAAGCGACAAAAATTCTACTGGACTTTTGCCCGCCTCGAAGGCAAATCCGATCTTTTCGTGTCGCTCATCAATTTTTGGATGTCCTTCGCTCGGCATCGCAATACCACTCAAATCACCTTTGATGTCCATCAGGAGAGAAGGAATGCCTTGTGAAGAAAGCTGCTCCGCAATGACTTGAAGGGTTTTGGTTTTTCCTGTACCCGTCGCGCCTGCAATCAATCCATGCCGATTGAGGGTTTTGAGCGGCACTTTTACAAAAGCATCTGTGATTGCTGCTTTGTCCAGCATCGCACCACCTAAAATGATGCTTGCTCCTTTGAATTGGTATTTTTCATTGACGAGTTCTTTGAAGGCAGTGCTGTTGTCTGACATTTGCTTGGTATTTTAATTTGATCGCTTTTGATGAGGCACAAAGATAAAAATATCGCAAAAATCAAAATTTTATAAACGCTGTTCAAATCATTTTAACCAGCAAAGCAAAATTCAAATGATGTTGCCCCGTCAGGACCCGTTGTACTTCATTATCACGCCAGCGCAAAATGTCCCATTGGTAAGAAATTCTAAATTGATTGAGGTTATTTTTTCGTATCGGAAATTGCATGCCCAATTCGGCATCAAATCGTTGAATACGACCAATCGGACGGATAAAATGCTGCATCATACCGTCAATAGTAATGCCATAAATAGGACGACTGACATAGGCAAGAAGCGGTAGATGGGCTTGTCCGAAGACTTGTACACTTTTATTGATCCACGGAATTTTTAGCTTTTGCTCGTAACGAGTTGCCAGACCCAAAGAACCCACCAGTTCCCAATGCAATCCACTGTTTCCCAAGGCAGGCGTGTAGCGCACTTGCGATAAAATGTCCGCTTGTCCACCAAGATAGAACTTATAATTGTTCGTTTTATTCAATTGTCGAAGCACGGCATAGCTAAAGTTGCCCCAAAAGTCATGCGAAGTGACGCCTGCGAAAGAAGTTAAGCCATTGTAGCCACCCAAAGCACGAAACGCTTGCCGAATGTCTTGACGACTTTGTACACCTCCAAAACCAATACCTCCACCAAAACCATCGTAAATCTGATTGGAAGTTGCTTGGTCTTGTACGCTGCGCTGTGTACCCATGAGTTCTAGTACAAAATAGCGAGTCGTTTCCGCAAGGCGTTCTTGTTTTTTTTGCTGGCGGATTTCCTTTTTACTGCTATTGGCTTCCTCTACTTTTGAAGTTTGCTGAGCAATCAATGGAAAGCAATAGAAAACGAGGGAAAAGAAGGACAAAAAATAGTTCATCTTTGCGGTGTTGATTATCGGTCAAAGATGCTCTTGTTTATTGGTATAATCAATTAATTGAGAGATTAAATTTTAATCTTCAAAGCGTTTGAGTTCTTATATTTGTACATGCAAACGAATAGTAAATGGAGCGAATCAAGTTGTATGAACTAGCAAATCAGGTTAGTGGCATTACAGAAATAGTAGGGAACTTTTTCGCAGAAGCAGCACAAGTTTGTCTTGAGCTTAATGGGCATACATCTGGCGTGGAAATTCACGTAGAGGGGCTATATGAGAGAAATATTGTTTTAGAATGGAGCAAGGAATTGGATAAAGAAAAACTATTGAGTTGGAAGGATGAAAAAGAAGCGACTGAATATGGAGCAACTGCCATTGCTTTGTTGATAGTTCTACATTTTGGAGACTATGAATTTGCAGAGCGCTCTCCTCAATTTGCACTTGGAGATTTTTATCTTAAAAGTGCAGCTTTAGAAAATACAAGTAGCAAAGATGAAGCGTTTCTAGAAATTTCTGGTATTTTTAAAAAAACTGCGGGAAATACAATCAATATCAGAATTAAACAGAAAAGAAAACAATTGAAGAACAAACCAATAAAAAACGAAAACGTTCTGATAGCGGTAGTAGAGTTCTCAAAACCACAAGCTAAAATAATCAGCTTATGAACGCATTTACTTTATTGCATCGAACAGCTATGGAGTTTTATGATCTAGCAGGTATCTACAAAGCAAAAGGACAGACGAGTTTCTTAAAAGATTATCAAGAACGGGCTTGGCTATTGGAGAGAGAAGCTGCTTTACAAGTACTAGCGGAACCTGATGATTTTACATTTAAATACGTCATTGTAAATAGTGCAGGTCAATTGGGCTACAACATTGGACAGTACGAAGAAGCTCAAAAAATTTTGCAACTTGGCTTGAAAGGAAAACCTTCAGATATTCATCGGCACGAGATGGAATTATTACTTGAAAAAATAGAAGAAAATATTGCAAAGTCGAAAGACCAACAATTGAAAAACGAAGATATCATATCCCTTTCAGGGACGCTTACGATGGTGGATGTGCAAGAACAAAAGATAGCTTTAAAAGAACAAGGTCAGGAACACCTGCGCTACATTAGCGTTTCCGTAGATGCTATAAAGAAAGTGCTTCGATTCTACTTAGGAGAATGGATACATCTCCAGCTCAAGGAAAATCAGTTAGGAGAATTTGATGTAATATACATTGGTCGGACACCTTAAAACCAATCATCAATCATATCTTCAAGTCACTTCTTGATACACAAGTTATAAGGCATCAAAAATGCATTCAAGCTTTGGCTGAATTCTCTCTCCATGTACTGATCTGTTACTAAACCTTTAGAATCATATTTTTGGTGTAATGCAATTAGGTCTTCCAACTGCATAATCTGCTTTATCAACTCACTTATCTGAATGGCTCTATTTTGTATATCTTCAAAGTATTTTTCGTAATTATTCATCTTCAAAGTTGTTTCGGTTCAAAGGCGCACCTCCAAAGTCATATTCCAAGTCCGTCCCAGCGCGGGAATAATGCCAGGTCCAGGATAGGCAGGCGCGCGACGGGTAAAATAATAGTTATCTAATAAATTATTGACGCTACTGGACAAGAGGAAACGCTCCGAGAATTGATATTGGGTAGAAAAATCCAAGACGTTATAAGCTGGAATGACACCAAATACGCCTTTGAATGCTCGCGTGGTATTGGCGGCATCCGAAAATTGTGCACCGACGAAAGTAGATTGCAAGGCACTGACCCATTTTCGGTAGCCGTAAGAAATCCCCGCTTTGATGTTATAATCTGGTAAGTCTTCTAATTTATTGCCCGACCGAACGCCCACCAAGGCACGGTCATTGATTTGTGTGTAAACACCTCTATTGACTGCACCATTGACAAAAGCACTGAGTTTGTGTTGGTCGTTACCTCTTTTTAGAGCAGCTAAAATATCTACTTCCAAGAATAATTCTACTCCAAAAATACGAGCAGCACCGATATTGGTACGCACGCGAAGTCCATCGTCAATTACCTCGCCGATTCGGTCGTCGTACAGAATGTAAAAAAGGCTAGCTTCTAAGAAAAAAGGCGAAAAATTTCTGCGCCGAATACCAATATCAAAGCTATATCCACTTTCATCTTTGATTAAACTATCCACCACTTGAATATTGGTTTGTATCTGTACATCTGTGAAATTAATGGCGCGATAATTTGCGGTTGCATTGGCGTATAATTCATAATTGGAATTGAGTTTTTTGGAAATTCCCAAGCCGTATAAGAAGACGTTTCTTTTGTTTTTGGAAGTATCCCGTCGCGTTTCTTCGATAAAATCACCGAAGCTGTTGAGCCGCAAATTGGTGGTGAAGAAGCCTTCTGATTCCGTGTCAATATACTCGTATCGAATGCCAGGAATCAGGCTGAAAGTAGGGCTGAGTCGGATGATCTTTTCTGCAAAAATGGCGGCATTGAAATTGGGAAATTCAAAATCAGATTTCCTTCTTTCCAAAAAAGCGGTATCTACTTTTGTGAAATCTGCGTCGCTACCGTCCGTTCCGAAGCTTTGACTAAAATTGGTGAAACCGCGATACAGCCGCGTCCCGATCAATAAAGTATTCTTTAAATCCGCGACACTTGGATAGGATAGAACAAATCGTGTTTCATTGCCCACATTTCTAAATGTTCCGTCTATCAAATCCCGATTGGATAGTGGGTCTTCCACATCGGGTGTTTCCAGTAATCCGAGCGAAGTGCGTCGAGCCAAAAGTCCAAAAGTGCGATTGTAGATTTTGATGTTTTTTGAAAGCTCGTATTCTAAAGAAAGATTGGCTAAATTCCAGTTGACGCGAAACCAATTTCTAGCTCGGTTAGAAATGCGAGGATCGGCTTCGAAGGCTTCGTCGGTTAGACCGCCTGCTTGCTGACTCAAATAGTACATATAAGTGAAATCAAAGCCAATTTTTAAGCGATCCGAAGCGGCATAATTCAGGCTCGCAAATGCGCCGTATTGCTCGAAGTCAGAGTTGGGACGCCAGCCGTCGCCACGTTTGTATTGCGCATAGGTGTAATAATTGAGTTTGCCGACTTGACCATGAAAACTATTGAACGTATTGAAGAAATTGAATGCGCCGTAAGTATTTTGAGATTCTAGTCGGAAGGGCTTATCCGTCGCTCCTTTTCGCATTTTAAAATTGACCAAACCACCAAATTGACTGCCATATTGCAAAGCACCTGCGCCGCGTACAATTTCTATTTGCTGCACGGCTTGCAATGGCGGTGTGTAGTAGCTTTCGGGATAACCCAAGGCATCTGCACTGATGTCGTAGCCGTTTTGTCGAGTATTAAAATTGGAGGTGCGTTTCGGGCTCAATCCTCGACCACCGATATCGAGTTGCAGACCAGCATTGTCGCTTTCCCAAATATTGAGACTGGGTATTTTGCTGAAGGCCTGTCTTGCATTATTCGCGGCTTTGTTGCCCACCAGTTTATCGATATTGATGACTTCTGTTTTTTTCCCTTCGTATAAGCCACCTTCTTCTATAGATCGAAGCCTCCTAATACCAAAGGCATCCGATTCTGCCTCTACGGTCACGCCCGAAAGCTCTTGGGTAATTTCTTTTACTTTGATTTGTAGGCTGGTGTCGCTTGCTAAAAATATGTCTTTTTGTATAGATTCGATATTGATGCTTTCTATCAGAAGCAAATAGTTTTTTCCGCTGGTCAGTTCGAAGGAAAAGAAACCTTTTGCGTCGGTTACGGCAAATTGATCGCTTTCTTTGAGGTAGATAAAAATATCTTCCAATGGCTCGTTTTCTGTATTAGTAACTGTTCCACTTAAATTGACAAGCTGCTGTGCTGCAAGTGCTTGTAAAAAAAATAAGCTGCAAAAAAGCAATAAGTATCCTTTCATCATTTTTCTTGAAGTGGTAAAATCCAATTCTTTTCCATCGGATTTTTGATAGCGTAAATGTTCATTTTATCATCTGTAAATACTTGACTTCGTCTGGCATTCAAAGAAAGCCTACTTTTCACATAGACTTCTGGCGCATAGCCGTTTTCCTTCATAAACTCATCCCCCACGTATTGCGCAAATTGAAATAGCATATCAGGTTGAGAGCGCATCTGCTGCTGCTGAAAAGCAGTCAGATACAGGTCTTGATCTACTTCTTTTTGGATGTTTTTTACAGGATCTCTCAATATGACGGAGGTATAGCCATTCTTTTCCATTAGCATCACGCGCCAACTAAAACGATAGCCTTTTTCATGCCAAAATAAATTGCCTTGATGCTGGAGATAACGCAAAGGCAAATAGAGTTGAAGCAGTAAATAAGCCAATAAAGAAATGGAGACTAAGCTGCGCCATTGGGGAGTAGAATAGTGCTTGTTTTCTTTCTTCATATGAGTGGAAAAGGGTAAATAGGACAGCACTCTTTCGTGCCATGCAGGAGAGAAGAAAATGATCGTGGAAGTAATCATGATGTAAGGAAACATCCCAATTCTAGGGAAAAGAATAGCAGTGAGTGCATGAAATACTAGGACAGCAGAGTAGGCAAGTCCGCGTGTTTTTTTTATCCATAAAAACAGCCATATACTGAGATCGTACAGACAACCTGCCCAACTAAAAAGAAAGGCGATTTCTTTATAGTGTAGCCAAGTACCCAATAGTGGTAATTGATATCTTCCAGGCAGCCAAGTTGCCATGGGTTGTGCGCGAAGCAGCCAATCTGGGTTGACCTTCGCGAGTCCAGCAAAGAAATAAACGATGGACAGTTGGACTTTGAAAATAAGAATGTGCCAATTGGCGCAAGTAGGCGATTTTATCTTGGGAAAAAGCAGGACATCAAGCGAGTACCAGCGATTGGCGGGCACTAGGACGAGCCAAAAAGAAAGTAAAGTGACTAGGTAGTAGTGATTGAGATAATAGGTTTTATCAAGCAGTTCGACGTAGAGAAAAAGGCAGAAAAAAAGCAGCGTGTGGATGCGGTAAAATAATCCAATTATAATGCAAAAAGCACTCCAACAAAGCAGAAAAAAAACGATATACATACCATTTCCTGCTAAAGGTTGCAGCCAGGTGAAGAAGCCAAAATGATAAGTGGGTTCGATGTAAAGTTCTGAAATCCAGCCTTTTTGCCAAGTTCTTGTGGTACTGTACAAGAGTAGGCTTCCAAAAACAATTCGTAGGACAATTAGCGGCGCAATGGAAACTTCTTCAAAAAGAAAATGATTGAGTTTGTTTAGCAATTTTTGCATTTGAAGTGTGCACAGACAGTAATTTATTCATTGTGAAAGGACTTCCAGCGATCAATCATCCATTCTTCCAAGCTGTCTAAACTTTTTTCATCCAATCCTGCTATATTTTCAAATAATTTTGGAATCAATAACTTCACTTCTTCCAACTGGTCTTGCTGAAAAACAGAGCGTATTTCTTCAATTAGATTGAGTTCAAGTTGCACGATTTTGCCCATTTGTTCATTACTGAAATTAGGAAAGTCTTTCAAAATACTAGCAATCGTTTCTATATTGCTTTTTACGATTCCAATTTGTTCTCCTTCTTCTTTTCCTTCAATTTTACCCTCTGCCCTACCTTCTTTTCTGCCCTCTGCCCTACCTTCTTTTCTGCCCTCTGCCCTACCTTCTTCTCTACCCTCCGCCTTTCCTGCTTCTCTTGAGTCTCTCGCTTTGGCTTCCATGACCCCAAGAAGTTCGTCGTAGTAGTACATATAATCGCGATCCGACTGATTCAAGCTTTTGTGATTCAGCCGTCGAATCAATTCTGCAAATACAGGATCGGCTTCAAATTCAGCGAAATCCTCTTTTTTATTTTCGCTGTCTCTGGTCTTTTCTGCAAATTCAAACCAACGCACGTAGCGTTTATCTTTATTCTCCGCATTCTTGGTAATATAGCTTTGGAAGGCGAAAATCAGTTGATTCTCCCGCAGAAAGGACAAGTTTTTGGTGTCGTTGTTGATAACTTCTAATATCGCTGCACGCTTTTCTAGGATTGGGTCGCAGTCCTTATTTTCCCATAAAGGTTTGTCTTGCACAAAGTTCAATAACTCTAGTGGCAGCATGGTAAAAGCAGTATAATCTCTCTCGAATTTCAAGCCGTCATCTACCATCCAGATCAAAGTAATCACTGGCAGCAACTCCCCATAATCTTTTGTTTTTCGCTCTTTGCCCGCTGCCTTCAAAGGTAAATTCTCTAACTGTATGACGGTATTGGCAGTATGATACATATAGAATCGCTTCACCACATCGTGCTTATACCATTGCTGCATATCAATGATGATGAATTTTCCATTGATTTTGCAGCGGTAATCAAAACTGACCAAGCTCGCCTCATTGGTCAATTTGTGTTCAAGGGGTTGCAACTCAATTTCTTCTATCTCAAATCCAAAGAAATCCTCTAAGAACTGCTTGGCAATTCTTTCATCAGAAAAGATTTTCTTGAAAAAGCGATCGTAATTGAGTGGTGCTAAATACATGAATAAGAGAACAGATTTGAGAAGCCATAAAGTAGATGCAGCAGCTTCATTATCAATTTAGTAATGGAGAATAAAGGCTCAGCAGTTCACTGTAGAAACCTGAATACCTACAGCTTAGAAATGTCATTTTTTCTGTCTAAATATTGGATTTATCTTTAGATTTTGAATGTGAAAATGATATTTCTTATCCTCCAATTTCGGAGTGTCCAATAGCAAGGCTTTACTCTACCTACGTTTTTTGAAATACTAATAGGCTCGCCGCCTGCGGCGGCTCGCGATAGGGGTTTGGGGGAGAAACACCATATTGGGATTTTAGCTCAATATGGTGTTTCTCCCCAATATCTCCCTTGTTTCCGCCGCGAAGCGGCGGAAACTGAGAAGACTTAAATTTTAGTGGGGTAGAGTAGCAAGGCTTTATAATACAATATAGCTAATTTTTTGAACAATTCAAAACTAAGGAACGAGGGATGAATAAACTGAGGTTATTTGTGCGTCGTTCCTAAAAGATTGATCTGACTAGAAAAAGGAGTGAGCGGACAGCAATTAGTCTGATTTGATTATTTCGCGTTTCTTAGACGCTAAGTCCTCCTTCTATTGATGATCCCGAAAGGAAAACGTTTGCTGCGTAAAAATGCTCCTTTTGGTAGTTTTGCAGACAAAAATAACTTCATTGTTGTCCAAAATACAAGCACAGCCTAGTGGTTCAAATCATAAGTAACTGACAATTAGAAACCTTGCCATCATTACATTTGAGGCGATTTAAAAGTGTCAATTAATTCGGTCTAGTCGCACTAGTCTCCATCATTCGCACCATCCGCATCTTGTACATTCAAAACTGGAAAGAGATCAGATTTGTACAGCGTCACGATGTTTTGAATGTTTTCATAGAGCGTAGCATCGCCAGCAATAGAAGTACGGCTTTCGATCAAGTTGTAAATGGTCTGGTATTGCGATTTAATGTCATTATCAATGGCAGATTGCTCGATAGCCAATAGTAAATCATCGTAGCCTATACCATCGGTTTGGTCTGCCGTTTCTCCTAAGTACATATCCTCCATTTCTTCCACAGCAGCCCTGAGCAATGCAAAGGTAAAGTTCTCATTGCCTTCAGCTAGTGACTGATAATAAGCCTCAATTTTTGTAGCATCGGGCGGAATGGGCGAATCGTTTGGACCTAGCAGACCAATGGGAATACCCACTTTATTTTCACGAATATGGTCTTCATAATAAACCATACTTTCATTCAACTGAACGCTAACAGAACTGCCCAATTGAGTGCCACCATTTTCTACAAAATTCGTTTTCAAACTACCACTCCACCTATCTACCAGAGCAT
This sequence comes from Bacteroidota bacterium, assembly GCA_039201015.1. Taxonomy (GTDB): domain Bacteria; phylum Bacteroidota; class Bacteroidia; order Chitinophagales; family Saprospiraceae; genus JAAUTG01. The sequence continues at coordinate 24,266 of JBCCRX010000007.1, forward strand.
CTGATTTGGACTTCATATCTTCTACGAGTGCTTTCAAGAAGTCGAAACGTCGTGGATTATCGTTGAAGTAAGCCAAAACATCTTCTGGACCATAAAGCATATAGTCAATAGCGGGATACCCATTGGCGCGCTCTTGTGCAGTGGTACTAAAATTATAAGATGCTGTCTCAATTAGGTTTTCTAGTAAATCTACGTCCACTGGATACAGATTGGTGGTATTAATCAAGTTTAAATTGGCGGTTGCATAATAATTGTGTACTGCCACTGCTTGATAGGCCAGATAAGCATTTTGATATGCCGTGCGCAGTGCCGCTAAATTGACTGCGTCTGCACTAGCAGAAATACCATTCACTGCCGCCACAAAGTCATCCATTTCACTTTGATATTCTTCCATCGTAGGTAGAATAATATTGTTGATCTGGTTGGTGAGATGTGCCGTAAAGTCCATCTCCATAGGTTCATCGGGTTCTTCTTTATTAGGTTCTTCTTCTTCCTCGCAGCCAATTAAAGCCACAGACAGAGCAGCCACTACAACAAATAAATAAATGGAATACCATTTTTTCATATCTCTTTCTTTTGTATTAGTCCGCGTTCAATAGTTAGATATTATTCCCTCTAAGAGCTTGTTTGGAAATTAATAATCGGTCTGCAAACGGCTCTTTTTCTGTTACTCAGCGTTAAAAAAGTGGTCATGAGCCTCACGCCTAACCGTGTCCGCCTAAGGCTGATAAGCTCCCATTTTTGCCTTGATTAACGAAAAAATAGCTCGTTTTCAACAAAAAGATCAAAATCAAAACAAGCTCTAAGAAATAAACAATAAGATCAACTATTTCCCATTTTCTATAATTTGAAAATAAATGTGCAGCATTTGAGTGGGTTAGCCATTTGAGGTCATTTTATTCCTCAAATGGCTAATTGTGCAAGATGAAGTCCATCTACTCGCTCAACTGCTTCAAGCCAAACAAGTTTGAATCTCTATAGACAAAACTAGAATGGCACATCTTTGAATCCAGGGAAAGATTGGTCCAGTAAGTCACGAGCTGCTTCCATTTGTGCATCCGTTACTTCCCAAAGATTGACATCGTAGATACCGCTTAGGTCCGCTTTTGACCAACCTAGTTCCTGAAGTACTGCAAAAGCTTGTTGCTGAGAAATTCTTCCTTCAGAATTGAAAGACAAAGCATAAATGAAACCCAATGCTTCTGAAAGGTGATGCAATTTATCATCATCCGTAATATCAGCAATTGCATCGTTTAAATAATGAAATGCCGCAGCCGCCAACCCTGCTTCCACGTACAATTTAGCATCTTGTCTAGCTGCTTCTAGTACGGTTTCATTAGTAGATTCTTGTTCTGGTCCGAAACCTTCTCCTGCTTTCAATACTGCTCTACCTAGGATGAAAGCATCCATCGCTCTTTGTGCTATATTGATACCATAAGCTTCCTCTGTTTCGTCAGAGAAATCAAAGGTGTAGTTAGCCATAAATATGCCATCACCAGTTGAACTATTGGCAGGGTTTGGATAAGTATTTGGGTCTGCTCCGAACCATCCAAAAGCTTCATCCCAGCGGTGTTGACGATCCGTGCCAACGCTAGCGTAATTATTAACTGCGGACTCGTTATTACCGCTTGCGTTCTCAGGACCCGCTTGGGAAGGTCTTAAGTAATCATCTACCATTTGATCGTAGCACAATGGACCGTACAAACCTTTTTCAAGTATTTGTGCATATTCTAGTCCATTTTCGCTGACGTGTCTTTTCTTGTCGCCCGTCGTAATCATACCCGCCGTACCATTACTAGCAGTTACGGTAAAGTTAGCTTGGCTAGATTGTACCAATCTATCTGCTAGATCAGCGAAAGCATCTGCCACAGCAGTATTGCCATTATCAAAATTCAATTCATCAATTTTTGATCTGATATCGGACTTGCTAGTAGCTGTGTTTTGAGCAGCAGGGCTTTTGAATATCTCAGGTAATCCGCCCACTTCCATTGCATTGGCAATGTCCCAAAAAATAGGTTCGTTTCTGGAAGAATCTACAATTTCTTTCAACTGTGCAATTCTTCTGGTCTGACCATTGTAAGCACCTGGTGCGAAAACGCCACTGATGTCATAAGAATCAGGTATTGCAAAACCTCCTAAATCAATGTCATCCAATTCATCAATATTACTCGCTAGAAAACCCGCTTTTGAGTTATCTGGCTCTGGATCGTCGTCGTCATCACAACTTGTGAATACGAACAATATGAGGATAGGCATCCATAGTGCCAGGTTCAACATTCTTACATTCTTCATAATAATCTGTCGTTATTTGTATTTGAAAAAAAAGTAAAAGTTTTTAGATAGTCTTTACAAGACGTGCTCCTAATTTCCATTTCAAAGCTTTGTTACTAGAATGGTAGTAATTGATAGAGTGTGTAGAACAAGCCTTTCTGTTGAGTGCTTAAGATATTTTTCAAAAATGTTGGGAACTCAATAATTCGTTTTCTACAGTGGATTCAGGAAACGATTAAAAGGTCATGACAGTAGAATGATCTACATAGATTTTCATCCTTGAACTGCTCGAAATATGTTGTGAAAAGAAACCTGAATAATACAAATTGTAAACGGATAAGAGTGCTAAAGCTTAAGTTAATTAGAACAATTCTAAATAGCGGCGCAAATCTACAATTTTATTCTGTATTTATCCACATTTGTCAGCGAAATAGTTGGGTGCGATCTATTGATTTTCTTGCGAAGAATCAACGACTACAGGCATTAATAGCTTGGCTTTGCAATATTTGGAAGATAGAAAGGATGGGTAAAAATGACTTTTATTTTACTTTAAAAACTGTGCTAAGAAGTCTTCTTTGTATGCTCTACCAATAGGAATTACCTTATGGTGAAAAAGGTGTACTCGACTACTGGCGATTTTTTCGATTTGTGCGCTATTAATGATAAATGATTTATGTACCCGCACAAACAACTCTTGAGGGAGCGTTTCTAGCCAGTGTCGGAGTGGTTCGGAGGACAGATATTTTTTATTGGGCAGGTAGATTTCTGTATAGTCGGCATCTGATTGAATGTAGAGTATTTCTGCAATCTCTACTCTAATGTATTCGTAGCCCGATTTAATAAATATAAAAGTGGAATTTGATGGATCGTTATTTGAAGCAGTAATGGGCACTTTATTCACAGCTTTCATAAATCGCTGAAAAGAAAAAGGCTTTAGTAAGTAATCAACCACACTAAATTCATAACTCTGCAAGGCATAATCTGAAAAAGCAGTAGTGAGAATAATATGCGGTGGATTGGGTAGCGTTTCTAGGAAATCAATGCCCGAAATTTTGGGTAAGTGAATATCCAAGAAAACCAAATCTACAGCTTCTTTTTTTAGAAATGCTACCGCTTTGAGTGCATCGGAAAAGGTCGCTGCTAATTGTAGTGAACCAATGTCTGTGATATACTTTTTTAAAATTCTTTGCGCTGGCGGCTGATCTTCTATGATGATGCAAGTCATGCTTCGTTGGCAGTTTTTTAGTTAGTAGTTAGACAGTCAGCAGCTCTTCCATTAGGCAGTTGGCTAAATTTCTGGTGTGTCGCCTACTGCCAATTAGCAAACTAAAAGACTGATGAACTGAAACACTTCTCAAACGGAAAGTGCAGCTAAGTCAGCAGACTGATCGACCGAAAAAGCCTCCGCTCTTGCGTGTAGTTGTATTTTCAGATTTACTTCATAAACAGAACCAGTCTGCTTGATTTTCAAAGTATGGGTATCTGGATAGAGTAAATCCAGGCGTTTTTTTACGTTTTCTAAACCTATGCCGTGGGCTAAGTTTTGTGTATTGGTAACCGCTTGATAATTGTTTCTGCACACAAAATGCAGTTGCCCATTTCTAGAAAGCTCCAGTTGGATTTCAATAAAAATATCGTCTGCTTGGCTCGCTTGGCTGTGCTTAAAGGCATTTTCAATGAAAACAACCATAATCAAAGGGGCAATTTGATAATTGGGTTGTATATTTTTGGTTTCAAATTGTACGTAACCTCGATCTTCGATCTGGAGTTCACTGAGTTGTGTAAAATTTTTCAGTTGTTCTACTTCTTTTTTCAAAGGCACAAATTGTGCTTTGCATTCGTAGAGCATATAACGCAGTACACCACTCAATTCTAAAATAATCGTCGGTGTTTTCGGAGAATTTTCTATGGCGTAGGCATATAAATTGTTCAAGTTGTTGAAGAGAAAATGTGGATTGATTTGCGATTTCAAAAATTCCAGTTCACTTTCTCGCACCGTCGCTCTCAATTCTTCTACTTCCCGCTGTTTGGTCAAGGCATCCCAAGCAAATTTGAAACCTGACAAAATTGTAATGATTGGCAATACGCCCATCAAGCTAAAGATCACTCCTGGAAATCGTGTTCCACGCGTATCAGGGAAATAAATCTGCTCCAGCACCAATTCTTCTACCAAAATATTGGCAGCAATGATCAGTGCAAAATAGAAGAAGAACAATACGTATCGTTTGGTGTAAAAAAAGCGTGGTAATAAAACATAACTCACTAATACGCCAGCTACTATATAAGTAAGAAAATAAACGATCCGATAAGCCTCGATACCTTCTTCTTGCCTATCGTAAATAAAAAAGAACATCACCACCAAATGCAAGATGACTTGGAAGCTTAACTCTTTCAAAGAAATGAATTTTGTTTTTGTCATACAGCAAAAATAGAGGTTTTCAGCTTGATGGAGAAAATTTAACTGCCAACGACCGAGAGGCTACTGCGAACATCCTAGCTAATAGCTTTTTCTTGATAAATCTTTTTCATTTTTATTAATGGCTGAAATCTCATTCCTTATCTTCGTCTTCCATTTCAAAACACAATCCGATTATGACGACTTCCATAGATTATTTAAAGGAATTAAATAAGGTGCAAGCACAAGCAGTGCAAACAACGGAAGGTCCCGTTCTAGTAGTGGCTGGACCAGGTTCTGGAAAAACGCGGGTACTGACTTATCGTGTAGCCTATTTGATGGAAAACAAAGCCAAACCCTGGGAAATTTTGATGCTGACTTTTACGAACAAAGCCGCCAAAGAAATGAAAGAGCGGATAGAGCAAGTGGCAGGCAAGGGCGCAAATCGGATTTGGGCGGGTACTTTTCACTCTATTTTTGCTCGCATTTTAAGAATAGAGGCCAGCAAAATTGGCTATCCTTCTAATTTTACAATCTACGATACTGATGATAGTAAAAGCGTCATAAAAGCCATTTTGAAAGAACTCAATTTGGATACCAAAGTCTATAATGTCAATGCCGTTTTGTCGCGCATTTCTTCCGCCAAAACCAATCTCTTGACCCCCAAATTATACGAGCAAAACGAAGAATTGCGCTTACAAGATCGAATGGCAAAACGACCGCACGTACACGAAATTTATAAGCGATATACTGCCAGATGCAAACGAGCAGGGGCTATGGATTTTGATGATCTATTGTATCGCTTTTTTGAATTACTGCAAAAGAATACAGATGGCGTTTTAGATAAATACCGCGAACGATTCAAATACATCATGGTTGATGAGTTTCAGGACACCAACCATTTGCAATATCGCATTGTACAGAAATTAGTGCATTATCCAAATAGCTCGCACAATATTTGTGTGGTCGGCGATGATGCACAAAGTATTTACGCCTTTCGGGGTGCGACCATCCAAAATATCCTAGATTTTGAAAAAGACTTCGCGCCTTTTGGCATTCAGGTATTCAAATTAGAACAAAACTACCGCTCTACGAGCCACATTGTGCAAGCTGCCAATGAACTGATTACGCACAATCGCAATCAGATTCCGAAAACGATTTGGTCGCACAAAGGCGTAGGACAACGCATTAAAGTTATCAAAGCGCTCACCGATACCGAAGAAGGCAAAAGAGTAGCAGACGCGATAACGGAACAAAAAAATCGACATCACCTCAGCAATAAAGACATAGCGATTCTGTATCGCACCAATGCCCAATCCAGAGTCTTTGAGGAGTATCTGCGCCGCTACAACATTCCCTATCGCGTATTCGGTGGTTTGTCGTTTTACCAGAGAAAAGAAGTCAAAGATTTGATTGCTTACTTGCGGCTCGCCGTCAATCCAAAAGATGAAGAAGCTCTTCGTCGAGTTATTAATTATCCAAGGAGAGGCATCGGCGCGAGTTCAATTGATAAAGTAAGTCGATTGGCAGGTGAGCGAGAACAAACCATGTGGGAAGTTTTGGGCGATGCGCCCTTGAGTGCAAGAGCTAAAAACGCAATCACTAATTTTGCCCAAATGATCAAATCTTTTCAAAAGAAAGCCGCTGAAACCAATGCTTACGAAAGCGCTCGTTTTGTATTGTCAAAGTCGGGTTTGCACGATAGTTTAAAGGCAGATACGACCATAGAAGGTATGAATCGCTTGGAAAACCTCAACTCTTTGATGGACGGAATAAAAGAATTTGTGGAAGCAGATTTAGAAGAAGACGTAACCGTAGAAGACAAATCCTTAGCCAGTTATATTCAAAATATTGCTTTGCTCACGGATGCGGACAGCGAAAGCAACGATAACAATCACGTCACTTTAATGTCGGTGCATGCGGCTAAAGGACTAGAATTTCCTTCTGTTTTTGTCGTTGGTTTGGAAGAAGATCTCTTTCCTTCTTTCATGAGCAAAAATTCACGAGAAGGCATCGACGAAGAGCGGCGTTTGTTTTATGTAGCTATCACAAGAGCCGAATCTTTTTTGACACTGACTTATGCTGCCAGTCGCTATCATCACGGCAAGACTCGCTACAACGATGTCAGCCAATTTTTAGAAGAAATTGATACCAGTCATTTGGATGCGGATGTACCTGCTCGCGCTCGCGCCAGTTTTGGGAGCAAGAGCAGTAATGGAAATGCACGTTCGGGGGTCCAAGGTAATTTCAAAAAACGCACTCGCCGTGAGCAGCCACCCGTAGTCGATCCGAGTACTTTTCAGCCTAACTTACCTAATGAAATAGAAGCTGGACAAGAAATATTACACCTCAAATTTGGGAAAGGGAAAGTTCAAAAAATTGACGGCAATGGACCGAAGCGCGTGGCAACGATTTTATTTCCACATTTGGATGCGCCAGAGAAACGCATCATGCTGAAATTTGCGAAATTGCAGATTTTAAGTCCTAAATCGTAGGTATATTGAAAGCAATAAAAAAGCGAGAAGAAATGTTCTTCTCGCCTTCTGCGGTGACGGCGGGATTCGAACCCGCGGTACAGTTTCCCGTACGCCAGTTTAGCAAACTGGTGGTTTCAGCCACTCACCCACGTCACCAAATGGACTGTAAATCAGTTGCTTTTCAGCAGAATGCAAAAGTATTCAAGCTTGATGGAATAGTCAAGTAAATTCGTATTTTATTTGCGAAAAAGCCTATTTGAGGAGTGGTCAGATTTGAGAAAACAGAGGTCAGATACTGATTTTATCTTTATTTCTCATTCAGGCTCAACTTCACTTTCTTCTCCAATTCCGCAACCGTATCTTTGTAGAGTGTATCGGTTTCCATCAAGTCTTGCACCGTTCGGCAAGAATAGATGACTGTGCTATGATCGCGTCCACCAAAGTTTTCCCCAATATTTTTCAGGGATTTATCTGTCATTTTTTTAGCCAGATACATAGAAAGTTGGCGTGCGATGACGACTTGTCGTTTTCTGGTTTTTCCAGCTAAGCGATCTACCGATACATCAAAATGATTCGCTACTAATTCTTGAATAAATTCTACCGTAATTTCCTTACTGATTTGCTTGACAAAACTTTTCACCACTTCTTTTGCCAAATCAATATTAATTTGACGCTGGTTCAAAGAAGATTGAGCAATCAAGGAAATCAATACGCCTTCTAGTTCGCGGATATTGTTTTTGATATTGAAGCAAATAAACTCCGTTACATCTTTGGGCAGTTCTACGCCTTCCTTTTCCATTTTGTTTTCCAAAATGGCGATACGCGTCTCCAAGTCAGGAGCTTGTAAATCCGCAGAAAGTCCCCATTTGAATCTGGAAATTAGGCGATCTTCGATGCCTTGCATGTCTTTTGGTGCGCGATCGGAAGTTAGTACAATCTGTTTACCATTTTGGTGTAGTCTATTGAAGATATTAAAGAATATTTCTTGCGTTTTGTGTTTGTTTTCTAGGAATTGGATGTCATCTACGATCAAAACATCTATCTGCTGATAGAAATTCACAAAGTCGTTAACCGCATTATTTTTAATGGAATGAATGATTTGATTTCCGAACTCCGCACAGGAAACGTAGAGCACAGATTTGTCTTTGAATACTTCCAGAACCCGATTCCCAATTGCATGCGCCAAGTGCGTTTTCCCTAAACCGACATCTCCAAAAATAACCAAAGGATTGAAAGCCGTGCCGCCTGGTTTTTTGGCAATAGCAATGCCCGCATTTCTAGCCAAACGATTGCAATCTCCCTCCACGAATTGCTCAAAAAGATAATCACTATTCAGTTGAGGATCGACTTTTATCTTTTTGATACCAGGAATGACAAAAGGATTCTTAATTACATCGGTATCCACACTTCCTGGCGCGAAGCCATTCTTGAATGCTTTTTTTCCCTTTCCATTCGTATTCAAGAACCTTTGACCTTTTTTTGGTCCAGGCTTATGCATCAATATTTGATATTCTAGCCTAGCATCAGCACCCAATTCTTTGCAAACCGTCATTTTCAGAACATCTACATAGTGTTCTTCTAACCATTCATAGAAGAACCTATTGGGTACTTGAATTGTAAGTGCATTTTCTTCCAATCGCACAGGACGAATGGGTTCAAACCAAGTTTTATAGCTATGTAGCGGCACATTTCGACGTATGGTTTGGAGACAGTTGTCCCATACCTGATGATAATTTTCTAACATTCCTCAGGAGTTGCTAAAGTCTATGATGACATTAAAAAATAGTTTTTCTGCTTAGCTGACTACAGATACCAGTAGTGATGATTCACAAGAATTTTCAAATGGCTCGAAAGGGCTAAAAATGTACTTTCTATTCCTTGAAAATATTACACGAATAAGTTCTAGTGAAAGTGCTTCAAGTTGATGATTAATTCGTTTTGTTCCAACTTCTTTCTGTATTCTGACCTGATTCAGCTAGATTTGGACGATAAGATTGCATCTAAACAATGGCTGTCTGCAAAAAGTAATATGAGGAGGGAAAAATTAATTGTGCTTGTTCACACTGTAACGCTTACCATGCTGCTGGATAATCAAAAAATGAATTTTCCTAGCTCAAAGATTAAATTGTGAATAAATCCAATGTGTTAATTTTTCCTCTACTTTTATCAGAATCGGGCTACAAAGTTGCAATTTTTTTTTTGATTTCAAAATATCTTTTTGAAGAAAAATTATCTACTCCAGAAGTACCAAAATATATCACCACTTTGTTTAAATTCTATGAATTAAATGAATATCTTCTATTTTTAATCATTTGATTTTCAATTAATTATATCTATTCTGTCCTTTTGAAATTGTTCTTGCATTAAATCTGAATCAATCCTAGAAAGGCATTTTTGGGAGCCTGCCAAATATTATTTGCTAGCCTCTTTTTTGATGGCTAATTTGAGGTATAAATGGCAATTCACCCTTTGATAGCGTGATAGCTCAATGTGGAAAACTTAATGGTTTTCCACATTTCCACAACGAACGCGTGTACGTTTTACTATGCTGATTTATAAGCAAATATACTAGTAGTTATTCTAGTGGAAAATGGATAAAGTAACACGAAACTCACACTGCTTGTTAGTAGATTCTTAGATATTAAAGAAAGGTGAGGTGAAGATTAAATAGATGTGAACATTCATCACAAGCTATTATACATTACAAAATATACAAAATTATAACTCGCTAATTATAAGATATTTAGGTGTTTTATACCTAAAACAGGAGTTGCGTCTCTTTTTTAATGGCAGATTGGACTTTGGAGAGCACATTTACTTCTTTGTCATCAAGATATTTAAACAATTTTTCAGAAAATTCTTTTGCATTGCTATCTTTTGGTACACTTTCCCCAAGTGTTATCAACATATCTACGGTATCTGTTCTAGCAAATTGCAGCAAATCCCAAAGTTGTTCTGACACATAAATTTGCTGGGAAGTATTGTGTTCAAATTCCTGCTGAATGGCAATTAGCATTGCTGCCTTCAAGTCTGAACTCGTCATCTCACTCGTTCGAAGTCGAAGCATTAGGTTTGGAATGGAGATTCTTTCGCACAGCACCGAAAGCCGCTCGTAGGCTTGCAGCCGAATAGGTAGGCTTTCTGATTTTCGGCCTTGCTGATATTCCAATTGACGAAGCTGGTATTGCTTTTCTAGATACTGCTTCATTAAAGTGTGCACCGTATAAAAAACAAGTAGCGCAGGAATGGTAATTTTAATAATTTCCAAAATAGCAAACAAAAAATCGGACATAGGTACAGAATTTTAGGAATTTGTGTAAAAGAAGGTCGTAAATTTAGGGTAGGTTATATGGTTCTCTGAATTTTTTTGAGGAATTATCAAAATCGACCTAATTTCTTTTAGTGAAAAAAGTGCCAAAAAGGCGTTAAAAACAAAATACTGTATGAGCCAAAACAAGGTGCTAATCAGAGCTGAAAGTTGGCGTAAGCTGTGAATAAAAGCTTGAAAAACAATCATCAGGGCGAGTTTATTTTGTTTAGCCTTTTTGGTGCTTTTGTAACGTTAAGAAAGAAATTCAGTCTTGGCTTTTTTGGTTCTTTTTGTGCTAAGACAAAAAGAACAAGTTATTTCCTGAAATCGTACAGCTAAATCACAAAAATTTTCAAAGAACCGGTTATATTTTACCTACTCCCTTACTTAGTTGGGAATACGAAGTAATCGAACCAATCTCAGGCAGGAGGCTGACTTCGTTATCGAACTACGCCTTAGGCTGGTTATCATTTTCCCGATCCCTTACTCAGCATGGCACAAAGCTAAGGAAACTGGAAACAATAACCTATTTACGGCAGATTTGTGCTTCTTTAAATAATCAGATTGAAATGTGTTATGAAATTGATGGTATGACCTTAAAAGCCATACTTTCAAATGGGATGTCACCGCTTTTCTAGCTGACGATCATTTACTGTAATGGTTTTTTAATGAAAAGAACCACTAGTGGTTTAAAGCATAATCAACTGACAGCCAAAACCCTTGCCAATATTGAGTTTAAAGTAGTTTAAAACGGTTCATCAATTCGGGCTAGTCGCACTAGCAAAAGGAGTGCAAAACCTATCTAAAACTGTCTAAGGTAAGTGACCTTAAATATGCCCTGCTGATCTTGCAATCTAGTGGTCAGCCTAGTTTCTTCATTAAATAGTTCCTGTCGATTATCATTATACACCAGATAGATGTAAGAAAGCGGTTGGTATTCCCAAACGAACCGACTGTTAAGGGTCGTTCTGTCCGTGGCAGTGTTGTATTGCAAAAAAGAGATCAACTGAATCCTTGGATTGAGTGCTAGCCGTAATTCCGTTCCGACCAGATGCGTTTCCATGGTTTTACTCGCTACACCCAAATCTACCAGTCGATTGTATTCATAGTCAGCTGTCAATTGGATGTGCGGCATGGGGGCAAACCGTAAGGAAGAAGAAATGGTATTCAGTTTGCCATCAAAATAACCACCAAAGCGATAAGCAGCACTAAGCGCAAACTTTTTAGAAAAGTCACCAGTGTAACTAAAGCGATGACTAGTGAAGCGATAATCGCCTGAAAGAATATCAATCCCAACGGGCGAAAAGGTGTTGCGTAGGGACTGCCAGTCAAACCTGATCTGATAGGAAAATTCGCTACCATCTTGTAGGTCGAGGGCAAATGGAGTGACCCTGACAGACCCTTCTCTAAAAGAAAGGTCATCCAAATAGTTATAAGCATAAGTAGTGATGACTGGCGTATATTGCCGAATGAATTGGGGCAGCCATTTAGGGCGCAGCCTAAATATAACTGCTGGGCTAGTCAATAAATAATTAGTGGCATCTACAAAACCTACCCTTGGATTGTAGTTTTCCGTAATGAAGGCTTGCACGTGCCCTAGATAAATCCAGTTGTTGTCGTAATAAGTCCAGGTGGCTCCTGAAAGTCCTTGGTCTTCCATCGCGCCAGTCGTTTTTGAACCCGACACCATCCAGAAAGAATTAATTTGCTGCGTGGGGCGGAAAAAACCATCGACCGTAGCTGTGGTATTGGTGGTGGACTGACCCGAAGCATCTGCTTCATCGTGTCGAAAGGTCGCCATACCGCCAACACGACCTTGGGAAGAAAGATTGGCGGAATAGCGGGCGACAGCGAAATTGGAAGCGGGCGTTTCTCCATTTGCCCGCTGTCGGATTGCCAGCAGCCCAATGTTTTGTTTATCACTTCGGTTCGTAAATCGAATCCCCGCATCAATTGGAATAGGATTCCCGTTGTCATCTAGTCCAATCCTACGGCTGAAGAAAGGTTGTAATGGGTCCCAGGCGGCCATCGTATAAATTTCATTTCCTTCCAAAAAGAACTGCCTTCTTTCTGGGAATAGAACAGAAAAGCGGGACAAGTTCACCACTTGTCGATCCACATCGGCTTGTGCAAAATCAGTATTGAAGGTGAAGTCCAGCACGGAACTCGGACCAGTCACCCATTTGACTTCACCACCTGCTTTAAAATTGGTGCTTTCTTCTATCACATCACCATCCACGGAGCTTCTATTATTATCTACAAGTGCGTATGGGGTGACCTGCACATTTACAGAAGGCGGTGGTGGTTCAATGCCTGTGAGAATTGCCTCGTACGGCATCCGATAAACATTAAATGCACGAGGTACGGCGGGAAAAGAAGTATATTCGTTGTTGCTCCGGATGTTCCTCGTTAAAATGATGCCCATTTTATCACAGCCAGGCGGATACCGAAGCGTCTTCCAAGGAATCGCCATTTCAGCAACCCAGGCAGAATCCAAAATTTGGGTTCGAACTTTCCAAAGACCTGACCATTCTCGGTTAAAAATATTATCATCCATCACCAGAATTTCTCGTTGTGTACCATGCGGATTAGTTTGAAATGACATCGCATTGCGCTTATCGAGAAATCCATCTATCGCTATTCCGAACAGGTCATTCTGGAAATAATTAAAGTCCCGCTGCATATTTTGGGTTCTGATGTCTGCTTTTCCATTGGTCGTTTTGCAAACGGCACTTACGTACAAATATTCCTTGTCAAATAAGATTTTGGCTTCTGTGGGCATGCTTGTAGTATCTCCTTGGGTTGGATCTTTTTGTATGAAAGCAGTAATCGGCGAAGCAGTCAGCCAGCTAGCTTCATCTAGCTTACCATCAACATTAATGGGTTGAGAAGCCTTAACCGCTTGGATTTTCGTGAGCTTGGCTGGCGGTTCAAAGGTGATTTGTGCTAGGCAGGGACTCACAAAGAGGCTGATCATTAGACTAGTGAGAGTTTGTTTCATAAATAGGCATATTTTAAGCTATGTGCTATAATTGCTTCTTTGAAAACTAAATGAGGTTATTTTTTCTGTACGAGAGATTCTTTTTGGCATTTTTTTGCAAAAAATTGCTAAAAAAAGTGTGGTGGAGTGAAGTATTCTATAGCTTTAATTGCAACTATGTTGCAAATATAGATAAATTATTTTCGATTTAATTTACTTGTTACATTGTAAGTAGGTTTACCTAATTATTTAGGCAATAAACTTGTATAAAGTGTTCATTATAAACAATTTAAACACACGTGTCCGCCTTAGGCGCGATAAACAGCTTAAACAAATAGGTAGAAGTACTTAAGTAACAGGCAAATAATAAGGTTTCGATACAGGATGACGTTATTTTGTTGACTAGCAAGGCGCGAAGAAGGATAGGCGGATAAGACTGATGAGTAACGCAGCTAGACAGCAAAAGAGCAAGTCAAAATCGGAAGGTCATTTTTTAACCGTTACTAAACTAAGTTTGTTTTAATTTTGAGAAGCGAGAAGTTTCTTAGAATTTCGAGCTTCAAAAAATCTATCTGCCGCCATCTTCGACGGCGGCGAACAAGGGGTGAGGGAGAAAAAAGGGTTTTCAAAAACCCTTTTTTCTCCCTCAAACTCCGCTATTTAAAATACAAATAAACTTAGTTTACACTGTACTTATTTTTTTACACTTCGGAAATTAATAGAAGTTCAAGTCGATCCATTTTTCAAGTTATTTGAATAAGTAGCTATCCAGCTTTTAAAATGTATGACTAATTTTTTTGAAATTGTACGAAATAGCTGCTAATGGCTTTGGGTAAGTGAGGTTTATCAAGTCATATTTTATCAATTTCTGCGGAAAGGACTGTTTTCAATCACGCTATTGCTTAAATTTGTAGTATGAAGCACAGCTATAAAATTATTGGTGTCCTAATTCTGATTTACAGTTTTGTTGCGGGTATGATTGTGCCGCTTTCGCCAGGCATATCTAATGTGATGCCAAGCAGTCTGAAAACGGATTCCGAAGCAGTAATCGAAGTAGTTGGCTATAATAGCAATTATGAAAAATCGGTAGAGGGTTTGCGCGCTTGGCTGAAGCTTAGCGACGAAAAAGCTTTGGCCGCCAAAGATATTGAGGTAATAAGTGATAATAAATTACGCCTTCGTTTTGATATTCCTTCGCATTTACCGACCACAGATAAGGTAAAAGATATGGATTTGGTCATCGACAATCGAATAGACGGTGCTTCTGTCTATCCGAGTGCGGTGTTCATTACGCAGGATTCAGTAGAAGCGGTAATGGGAGAAAAAGTTTGGACTAATGCACGCATTAGCAATCTCCATGAACGCACTTACATGAGTTTTCCTTTTCGCAATATTTTGGAGGAAAGTATTCGGAATACTTATTTTCATGTATCGCTTTGGTTTGCTATGATTTTCATGTTTGGCGCAGCCGTTTGGCATTCTGTTTTCTACCTTAACCGAAAAGAGACACTACGAGATAACAAAGCAGTCAGTTTTACGCAAATCGGTTTGTTGTTTGGCGTACTAGGGCTCAGCACGGGAGCAGTTTGGGCAAAATATACTTGGGGCGCATTCTGGAGTTGGGATGTAAAACAAAACATGACCGCTATTGCCCTTTTGATCTACTTCGCCTATTTTATTCTCCGCAATTCTTTCGACGATCAAGCACAAAAGGCGAGGATTGCTGGTGTGTATAGTATCTTCGCATTCGTTGCTATGATTCTATTGATCTACGTCATTCCGAGGATGTCTGATAGCAGCTTGCATCCTGGTAATGGTGGTAATCCTGCCTTCGGCGGCGAAGACTTAGACAATACGATGCGCATGGTTTTTTATCCTGCCATTATAGGTTGGACATTGCTGGGTACTTGGGTAGCTAATTTGTTGATTCGGGCTAGTGTATTGAAGGAAAAAGTGGAGGATTTGGATTGGTGATGTGCTGAATCCTTGGTCTTCAGAAGCAAAGCGAGTACTTACTCAATACTTGTGTAATTCAAAGGTTGACCTTTCCTAAAAATAGGGGAATGCTTGTCAACGCTAGGGTAGTCAGCCTGTGAATCAGTACTTATTACAGATTCCGATAGAAAGTTACTTTTTCAAAATTATTGCTACTTTATCCCTGGTGGTACAAGCGTTAAACAACTACCTATTTAGATGGCAGTAATGACAATAGTTTCAGCATGGAAAGTATAGAAAAGTAATTCGGACTAGTCACACTAGTTATCTTCTCCTACTTTGTGTTTTCATGCTTCAAATCATGTCTTTTCCCAATGACTTTATTAGCTTCGATCTCTTATTCAAATTGTACACTAAAAACATGATGATTGTTATTGGCTTGTTGACCTATCACATCACTTAGAAGCTGTTTGAATTTAATACTTCGATTTTGTTATGCCCCTTTTTTCACCACTTATCGTTAGCAAAATACTCATCAGCCAGAGGCAGACAAGTTTTAGCTATGGCTAAACTCCGTTTTTGCTGCCTCAATTGGTAA
>JBCCRX010000008.1:0-39498 GCA_039201015.1 Bacteroidota bacterium
AAACCAATGAGGACTATCAACGCCAGCTCTTTTTCTATTCCAATATCAACGATCCCAGCACTTGTCAATTGGCGGAGCAAGCCAGTCGAATTTTGGTGACCAACAAACCGATCAATACGGGCTTTATTTCCTTCAAAACACCAACTTTTCAAAGTAGATCAGGCGTTTTTAAGGTGCTGCCAAGGCGACAATATCGGCAAATGGGATTGTATGATTTAATGACCGCTGAGTCGCTGTCCGAGTATCGCTTTGCGGGCATTCGTAGGCACGATTTTGAACGTCGATTACCCTGTGCAGCGGCGGTGAAGGAGAACGGCAAAATGGTGATCATTGATCGAAAAGGAAAATTACTAAATGCACAAGAGTTCACGTACATCGGAGAGTTCAAAGGAGGTTTGGCGCGCGTCTGTATCGGTGGTATTGTAGAAAAACTCAACGATCCTTTCAAAGACAAATTCAAAGTGGAAGACCTTGCTGCTTTTTGGAAGAAATTTTACTTTGATGCAATACCCGCTAATCGAGCAGAAGCAGAGGAGGGCATCAGCGTGAAATCCGAAATGATTTGGGTGAATCCTGAAGCTGAAATACCTGCCAAATGGGGCTTTGTAGATACGCTAGGTAATTTAGTGATTGATACAATTTACGACTATGTGCGCGATGTTTTTGAAGGACAAATGGAAGCGGTGAAAGGGCGAGATTGGGGTGTCATCAATCAAGAAAACGAAGTCATTATTCCTTTTGAATACGGACATATTTCCAACTACTACGGTGCTTGGAAGACCAACAAACGCAATCAAGGCATCATTCTTTTCAATCGAAAAGGCTGGGAATTGTGCAGCTATTGCTATGAAGAGATTCTGCCTTTTCAAGAGGGTTTTTGTCGGGTGCAAAAGGAAGGGAAATGGGGCTTTATGAACGATCAAGGGAAAGAAATCGTCGCTTGTCAATACCAAGCAGCAAGGGATTTTTCAGAAGGTTTGGCGGCAGTGAAAAAAGAAACACATTGGGCATTTATTGATAGTACGGGCAGTGTCGTTTTTGAATTGGCGGCAGGAGAAAAAGTAGGCGATTTTAAAGAGGGAAAAGCTTGGATAAAACGCAACGGCAAATATGGGTTTTTGGACAAAAAAGGAAAAGTCGTCATTGCACCAACTTACACCCGAACCTTTGATTTTAACGAAGGCTTTGCGCGCATCGCTCAAAATGGACGCATGGGTTTGATTGATGCAAAAGATAGCATTCAATTAGCACCCAAAGATTTTCAAATCATCCGAAAATTCAATGAATACGGCGTGGCGGAGGCGATGCAAACTTATGCTTCGGGTAAAAAAGGATTAATCAATCGGAAAGGCGAAGTGCTTGCTCCTTTTCAGTTCACGAACATAGAAGACTTTCAAGAGGAAATCGCGGTGGTCAGTGATGGGAAAAAGTATGGATTTTTGCACTTTTCGGGCGAGATGATTACGCCCATGCAATATTACACAGCACTACCCTTTTCAAATGGTTTTGCCTTAGTAAAAAAAGGGACATATAGCAAGTGGGAATACATTAATACCGAAGGCGAAAATGTATTTAGACGTAGCTTTCCAATAGCGACTTCTTTTGAAAATGGCTACGCTTCGGTGCAGTTGGTAGAAGGCGATATAAGCAGCAAAAAAGTGATTACAACTACTGGAAAACTACTTCCTATTCGAGCTACTTTTAGTCAAGATGGTATCTTCGGAATGTATAGCGAAAGAGCCCCTTTCTATGGACATCATTATTACTATGGCGATGCCAAAGGCAATAATCTTTTCGATCAACATTTTCAGGAAATCAATCCCTTTATCGGCAACTACGCCATGGTGCAGCAGCATCGTCGCAAAGCGATTATTGACAAAAGAGGCATGATGACTTTGCGTCCGAAGTATCTGGCAGTAGATCGTCTAGGCGATGGTTTTGTGCTGGTACACCCGCCTGCTTTTGGGATCGTGAATCACGATGGAGAAAACATTCTAGAGCCCATTTTCGATTACGTTTTGCTCGTTTCGGGTGGCATTTATCGCGTGGAACAGGGCGAGCGCATCGGTTACGTGGATGCGGAAGGGAAATGGATTTGGGAGTTGCAATATTAAATTTCATTATCTGCTCTAAACGGTAAGAATAATTCCCAAATTAGGGTTCAAAAATGACATTTCTTGCTCCCCGATTGGTAAAATCCTCCACATGAGAAATTACTGCAAGACTTTAGACTACTGGACATTTTGATAAAATCAGCCTTTTCTTTTTGTCTTGGTACAAAAAGAAACAAAAAAATCAAGACTTAATTTCTTTCTTAACGTTCCAAAAGTGCTGAAAAGACTAAACAAAATAAACTCGCCCTAACGATTGATTTTCAGTACTTTAATTTACGAGTGCGCCTATTTTAAACTTCTATTTGAACCTGTTTTGGCTCATACAGTATTTTGTTCTTAACGTCTTTTCAGCACTTTTTCCACTAAAAGAAATGAGGTCGTTTACACCTAAATTTGAAAATGTCCAGTAGTGTAGCAAGACTTCTTATAGCCCTAATAAGCAATTGATAATCAAAAGATTATAAGATTAAATAGTAAAAGCGCAACTATTTGAATATCAACTCTTTGTGTACTCTTTGTCCTTCAAAAATTACACGGACTATTGTTAAGCAAATGCTTCTCAGTTTACACCGTCAAAAAGTACCCAAACTCTTGTAATCGCTTTTTAAAAGCAGACATATTGCCTTTTTCGATCAGCAGATGATAGCCTTCCGCTTTGATGACCAGTTTTTTGAGTTTGGCGTCGCGAGCAATGAGTTTAATAAGTTTATCATTGTCCGTTGGAATTTTGAAAATACGCAGATTTTTGATCTCCTTTAAGGGATCTATTTTTTGTCGTAATTCATTGAAGAAGTCTTCCCAATTTTTGGGTAAATCGTCGCTGATGAATTGCTGAAACAGTTTGATTTTCCCTTCTAGCTCTTTTTTAGAACGACATTCTCTCAAAAATATCCGATAATCGGTTTGAAAACGGGTCGGACTAACGCGCGTGGCATAAGGTTCAAGCATCGTATCGGCAACTTCATCAGCTTCATCTACAATGATTGTCAAGGAATCTTTGGAGAGCAAAATTTCCAAACCCGCTGCCCCTTTCGGCGGAACATAGGTGTTGGTAATACCCGTCACATAAAAGCCTAAAGACGTCAGTCGAACGTATTTGAGTTCATCGTAAGGCGAAAAGGACGTTTTTCCAAGTGTCTCTACATTGGGTTCATTGTAGGCAATGTCCACTAGACCGAAACTCGCAAAAAAGAAAAAAGTCCCTTTGACAAAAGGCTCAATAATAGATCGGCGATACTGCCCACTTCTAATGTAATGCTTGTCGGTGTAGTAAGAAGCAGTGGAGTCTTTGTATTGGTAGTAGAGTTTATTGGAAGCGGTGTATTCACTGACGGGTTTCACTTCGAGGATGTTGTAGCGCATATAACTATCAATGTTCTCGTAGCTGATCCATTGATCGACGGGCATTTTGCGTAGAATCTGGAACATCTCTGATTCCACGCTATTCAGCTCATTGTAATCCACATAACCCATACCCTTCAAATGGGACAAAACAATCGGCGTACTTTCAAAACGATGAATATAATTGTTCTTGAATATCGTATCGCGTAGCAGTTCTGGCGTTTCGCCTTGCATTTGTCGTTGACTGAGGGTCACCGCCATGCCCGCCAAAAGATAAGAACGCAAGGTTTTGAGGACTTTTTCTTTTGAATTGGGGAAAAATTCGACAAGGTTCAGTTTGCGCTGCAATTTCCCAATGGTAGTCGCTGCGGGACGTCCTTTTCCCGTCACTTTGATATTGCCTTGACTAGAGTAAGCCATCAATAAAGGCAATTCTCTATGGATGTCTAATTGACCCGATTGGTAAAGGAAAGTCGTTTTTTCGATTGCTTCTAGCGGCGTCAAACTAGCTTCTTTGGGTCGCTCGTAATATTGCGACAATACTCTGCGGAAAGCAGGAGGTAGCGAAAGCGTAAATTCGGGTCGCTGCGCATACCAACCAGCAGCATTGACTGCCCGAAACATTTTAAATTGCTCTTTGATCGTCACTTCGGAGCGCGTATAATTGTTCCAGAGCTTCTTTGTTGTCACTGTATAGACGCGCAAATTAAATCGTCGCTCTATATCGTCTTGGTGCAATTCTTCCACCCAAATCAATTCGTCAAAAAGCATGCGCGTATCATCGAGTAAGGCGTCTCTAAACTTATGAAAGATCACTTTATTAGCAAAGGGAATAGCACAAAGCGTCGCTAGACTATCCTTGCGAAAAGATTTTTGCTTACTCAAATTGAGTTCCAGCTTAGAGATCTTCTGCTCCACCAAAAAATCGTAATTGGTATTGATAAAGATGCGCGCCAAAGTCTTGAAGCTCGTTTCTAGCTGTACTTTATTGTAGGATTGGTTCAGTATTCTCGCTACTGTGGTTAGATTCATGCTTTGTTCTATTCTGCCCCTAGAATGAAATTAATATCTTCTTCCGTCAAGGACTTGGCCGCCGCGCCATCCGTCGTGATAATACTGTCAAAAAGTTCCTTTTTCACTTCTTGCAGTTTCAAAATTTTTTCCTCTATCGTGCCTTGCGTAATCAATTTATACGCCAAGACTTTATTTTGCTGCCCAATGCGATGTGCGCGATCAATGGCCTGATTTTCAGCAGCTACATTCCACCAAGGATCGAAAATGAAAATGGTATCCGCTGCCGTCAGATTCAGCCCCGTACCACCCGTTTTCAAAGTCATGATGAATACCCGACATTCTGGATCATTTTGGAAGCGATCTACTAGCACTTGCCGATTTCTAGTCGCGCCCGTCATGCTCACATAACCGATGCCCGCAGCTTCTACCGCTTCACTTATTAATTCTACAGCAGACAAATAATTGGCAAAAACAAGGGCTTTGTGTCCATTGGCGACTGTATCTAGCAATTGTTCTTCGAGTAGTTCGCGTTTAGGCGATAAAATTTTTCCATCCGATAGATTTTCGGGTATAGAAGCAATCTGCCGCAATTCGTTGAGGGCTTGAAAAATAAAGAACTGCGCGCCGTTTACGCCTTTTTCCGCAATCTGTGAATTGATCGCTACTTGATAAAATTGTCGGCGTTGTTCGTAGAGTTTTTTCTGTTGATCGGACATTTCGACATATAAAGTCTGCTCAATTTTATCGGGTAAATCTTTGAGTACATCCTTTTTCAGACGCCGCAATACAAAAGGATAGATTTTTTTGCGGAGGTGCTGCATCGCAGCTTTGTCGCCGTATTTCTGGATGGGTGTGAGGTAGTTTTTTCCGAAATTGCTGAGCGTGCCGAACATGGTCGGATTCAAGAAGCGAAAGAGTGAATATAATTCGCCTAAGTTATTCTCCACAGGTGTTCCACTCAATGCCAAGCGATAGTCCGATTTCAAAAGCATAATCGCTTTGGTCGTCAGCGCATTTACATTTTTGATGTTCTGCGATTCATCTAAGATAATGTAGAGAAATGCTTCTTCTTTCAGGCGTTCCACTTCATTTCTAGCAATAGCGTAGGTGGTCAAAATCAAATTGACGCCCATGGCTTTTTCAAAATCGCGCTCGTTGCCATGAAAAATGTAAGTACTCAATTGTGGGGCGAATTTCTCGACTTCTCGCTCCCAATTGTAGAGCAAACTGCGCGGCATGATGACGAGCGAAGGCTTCGTTTCTCCCGCTTCGTAGGTGTTGGCGAGCAGAGCAATGGTTTGCAAAGTTTTCCCCAAACCCATATCATCCGCAAGACAGCCACCCAATTGAAACTCGTGTAGATAATTCAGCCATTTATAGCCTTCTTTCTGGTAAGGGCGCAAAGTGGCATTTACTTCGGGCAACTTCGCTTTTTGCTCCGATATTCCGTTGAGTCCGCTATAAAATTGGCGTGGCTTTTTAAAGACATCGCCCTTCACCTTCTCATCAATCAGTTCTTCCACCAAAGGCATGTCAAAGAAAGAAATCTGGGCGGTTTTACTTCGATCTTTTTTGTTGAAAATGCGCTCTAAGCGGCGAATATATTTTTCATTGACAATGGCGTGTGTACCATCGCTCAACTGTACATATCGGTTTTTGTTGAACTGATTCAGTACATCGAACAAATTCATCGTTTCTCCGCCGAAGTCCAATTGGACGTCGCCTTCAAAGAAATCTATGCCGTGTTCTAGCTTCAAAGAAATGCCAGGCGAAACCGTCGATATTTTGTAGGATTTTAGTTTTTCTGCACCGAAAAGTTGGTAGCGTAAGATCAGTTCGGGCAGTTCGTTGTAAATGAAATTAGCCGCTACTTCTTTTGGAATAACAAATAAATCTTCCTCTTTGAGCACTTCCAGTTTTTCTTTCTTCGCTTTTTTGCGCGGCGTTTGTTTTTTGAGTAATTTTTCTATCTCCTGCACATGCAATTCCACGGGTTCGCGCTCAATGACCTTGATGGTGATGATGCGTTCTAGATCATTGATTTCTGCAAAACGATACAATTCAAATTGATCCAATAATTCAACACTCACATCTGGCAAGACTTGTCCTACACGCATCAAAAGCGCCTCGTCAGTATCTATTTTCTCAAAGATCAGGCAAGGAGAAGCTTTGATTGCTTCTTCTGAAAACGCCAGCTTATAATCTTCGTAAACCAGCTTATCAATTTGCTCAATATTGGAAAAAAAGAGGGAAAGAAAAATTGGTAATTCTTCCTCGGTGAGTGTTGTATTGAAATAGGAGAGACTAGCAAAATTACCACCTAGTGATTCAACTTCAATGACTTTGTTGCCTGCCAGCAGATAGCTTTCATTGATGATT
Organism: Bacteroidota bacterium; assembly: GCA_039201015.1. Taxonomy (GTDB): domain Bacteria; phylum Bacteroidota; class Bacteroidia; order Chitinophagales; family Saprospiraceae; genus JAAUTG01. The sequence goes on from JBCCRX010000008.1 coordinate 6,849, forward strand.
TGAAAATCTTCAATTTGCTGATCTACTAATTCTACAAGGATATTGCTTTTGATGAAAGTTGGCTTATTACCATCGCTTTGCTCCGTTTTTAAAACCAGCTTGATATTAGCAACTTCTCGCTCAAATTTTAGTAGTTGTTTGTTCTCATCTATGACATTGTCGCAGGATTTTAGAGCTTCCAGCAAAAAGTCATTTTCTGCCAGATAAACGTGTTCCGCGGGTCGCTCCCAATCAATCAAAAAACTATTGCGCTCTTGTATTTGCTCCAACAATCGTAGTACTTGACGCTCTGCTCCACCATAATTCAAGTAGCTCACTTCTACCTCCTTTCCCTTTTCATCCACTATCAGCAAATACGCACCAAACTCGTCGAACAGCATCTGGAAATACACCTCCTCCACTCGCTGCAATTTGCTCTTTATCTGTCCACTTTGCCGCCGAAAATGGTCAAATACACTAATGTTTTGCATCTATTTTTGATTTAAGGCGCAAAGATACAAAATACATTAGAGCTTGTCTAAAATTAGCTTTCGAGGCGACTGCTGTAGAGAGATTGGAAATAGACAAATGTTCTCTGCCTATTTCCAATTACGAGCTTTATACATACAAAGTCAAAGCACTATTTTACGACCGAAAGCCGCTGCACCAATTGCTGTTGCTCGGTTTGTAGCACGACAAAATACATTCCTGTACTCCAATTATCAAGCATCAATGAAATATTATGTATTCCACTATCCTGTAACAGTCCTTGTGCGAGTGTTTTTACTTTCATGCCATCAAAACTGAATACATTGATGTTTACAGTTTGCTGTGCAGGAAGTTCGTAGCTGATTACAGTCTGCGATTGTGTTGGGTTCGGATAGACGGTCATACTTGGCATCTTTGTTTTCACTTCAACGGTTCTGTCTTCTATCACAGGCTTATTGGCAGACACGGTACATGCCGCAATCCTAGCCGTGAAAGTTGAGCCATTTGCACTGCTCGCCGTGAAGCCTTCTGTCAGTGTAATGGATTGTCCAGCTTCAAAAACCACATTTGCGTTGGCAGCAATGGCAACTATTCCTGCTGTTGTGATCGTATTTGCAGCGCTGTACGTTCCACTGCCAATCGTTGGATAAAGCGTATTGGTGAATGTTCTTGTATTAAAACAATTATCATCAATAGGTGAAATTACGAGATCAAGCGTATAGCAAGAGGATGGTCCTGTCTGGTTCATCCAAATGGTATAGCTGCCAGCAGGCAATGGCGGTATAAAGCCGATTGCGCCTCCTAAATTACCCATAGCAGGCAAAATATCAGTACCTTCATTGTTTTCGCCATAGGTCAATCCTCCCAAAAGGTTAGCTACATTTGTTCCGCTAGGTGGCTCCGTGAAAGTCGTACCTGCTTGTATGCCAATGAATGCCAGATTACCAGGATCTGCATCGTAATCATCCAGATTGATAGCAATCAATTCACTGCCAGCAAGTACTTCAAATGTGAAATAATCTATGTCTCTACCGCCAGGCTGACTATTGCCTTGTACGCAGCCACTTACAGTATTTGAGCCATCTGCTACTGAAATTACTGTCGGGGTAAGGCGGTCATTGGAAATGTCGCCGTCGGTTGCTTCATCATAAGCGGTAGAAGAAGTATTTGCTATGACAAGATCAAGGGTATAGCAGGAAGGTGGTCCTGTTTGGTTCATCCAAATGGTGTAATTGCCAGCAGGTAATGGCGGTGTAAAGCCCATCGCTCCGCTTAAATTACCCATAGCAGGTAAAATATCGGTGCTTTCGTCACTCTCACCATAGGTCAATCCTCCCAAAAGGTTAGCCACGTTCGTTCCGCTAGGTGGCTCTGTAAAAGTCGTACCTGCTTGTATGCCAATGAATGCTAGATTACCAGGGTCTGCGTCGTAATTATCTAAATTAATAGCAGTCAATTCACTGCCAGCAGGCACTTCAAATGTGAAATAGTCTATGTCTCTACCACCAGGCTGACTATTGCCTTGTACGCAGCCACTTATAGTATTTGAGCCCTCTGCTACTGAAATTGCTGTCGGAGCAAAGCGGTCATCGGAAATATCGCCATCGGTTGTTTCGTCATAAGGAGCAGAAGTATTATTGGTCAGAGCAGTAATATCATCTACCAGCAAAGTAGCTACCACAAAGTCTCCTTGATTGCTATTAGCAGCTGAACTATTGATGATTCTTACGAAAGCCACGTTTGAAAAAAGAGCGTTGTAATCGTTGGTGCCTCTCACAAATGTCATATCAGCAGCAGCGAGCGAAAATGTCGCTTCTTGTTGACCTGAACCAGCAGCAATAGTAGCTACATCCGTAGTCGTGAACCAAGTTCCATTATTTGCACTTTGCTGGCTTCCAAAAGACAATCTTACATTCAGTGTAGTACTAGCAGAGGTATTGTTTAATTTTATGCTTATTCTTTCTACGCCAGCAGTAAGGTAATCGCCCGACCACTGATTAGAATTGAAGGCGACTATTCTCCCATTTTGCCCAGCACCGTCTGCTGTAATCTCTAGTTGATTGGCTACATTGGCTAATCCTTGAGAACCAGCTCCTTGTGCCCAACTTTGGAAAGTACCGTCATTAAAGTCGTCTATTTGACCAGCACTAACTTGTGCGTTTACGAGATGCGATGTAAAACAAAAAAGCAATGAAATAAAAAAGGCATTCCACAAAGTGGGAACGCCTGTCAAATGTTGATAAAGGTACATATGAAATGATTAAGGTTTAAGAAATGAACATAAGTAATAAGGGCTTTGACAAAGAGAGCAATAGCCAAAGCAATTTTCTTAATTGTTATTTATTTGTGGAATAGTTCTATGCGTGGAGCTTCTGCAGAAAGATTATTTGTGAGCAAAGGTACAAGACTAGCATTTGCTAAACCTCCTCATTTTATAGGATATTTTACCCCTTCTGATGGTTAAGGAACGACGCACAAATAGCCTCAGATTCTTGACTTCATCTTTTTGCGCTACTCTTCGTTAGAAAAAGTCTTATGTAGCGGGGGCTATACGCGATTTTTCTGCCTCAATTAGCACAAAAATATCTTGTCAAGAACCTCTGTTTATTCATCCCTCGTTCCTAATAAGATCGAGTAGGTTAAACTCGTAAGCTGTTTTTACCAGTCCAGCTGTATTTTTGGCATCCAATTTTCTGAGTAAACTTTTTCGATGTGTAACAACCGTTGTCGGACTGATAAAAAGTTTTGTCGCTATTTCATCCGTTGTGTATTCATCCACAATCAATTGGAGTACTTCTTTTTCTCGTCGCGTCACTGGTTGAATAAATCCTTTGTTTCGAGTACTTTTCGTTTTGTTTTTTCGCAATAATATCCTATTGGAAACTTCTGGGCTAAAGTAGTTTTCCCCCAGCAGTAAGCAATTGATCGCAGTGAGAATTTCTCGACGGTCGGTGTTTTTCAATATATAGCCATCAACACCGTATTTAATCATCTTCGAGATATAGCCTGTCTCACTGTACATGGTCAGTGCTAATACTTTAATGCTATTGTCATACGCCTTGATGTGCTTACAAACTTCAAAGCCGTTTTGATCTGGCAGGTTGATGTCCAATAATACAATATCAACTGCTTCTTGCTTTACGGCTTCAATGGCTGCTTTGCCTCGCAATACTTCTCTCGTTATTTCGATGTCTTTTTCATCCTTGAGCAAGCACCTCAGTCCGTCCAACACTATCTGATGATCATCTACTAATACTATTTTTTTCATCTCGCTTTATTTTCAAAAGGGATACATTTGCGCAGTCATCACTCGTGCAAGATAGATACGTGTTTTGAGGGCATTTTAGATCATTCGCTTTTCGATACGAGAGGATCACTTTTGATTACATAGCGGAAATAAGCTGGGCAATCGTAAAAAATTAGTGCGATAGATGTTGTTACTAGGCAAAACTAAACGTCCGTTTGTGGCTTGCGAAGCTGATATTTAGTCCAGCGGAATATCAACTGAATAACTGCTTCCTTCTTGTGATTTAGACTGGAGGGATATTTTTCCATTCAAATATTCTACTCTGGATCGGATATTTTTCAGCCCTATGCCGTTTTTTTGATGTTCTTCTTGGAATCCTATCCCATCATCTTCTACAACTAAGTTGAGCCATTTAGGTTCAGCCGTTAGTTGTACTAGAATCAAATTGGCTTGTGCATGTTGAATCGCATTTCTAAGTAATTCTAAGAAAATTCGATAGACATTGAGCTTAATTTTTGGAGCGATTACTGCTACGGAAATATGGGATATAAACTCAATTTGAAGTCCAGTAGATCGGACAAAGCCAAGGCAACTTTCTTCCATCACTTGTTCTAGACTTTCATCTTCTAATATACTAGGCATCGTATTGTGAGAAATCTCTCGAAGTGTTGTGCAGGCGACATCTATTAATTCTTCTGCCTTTGAATAGCTCTCCAATGAAAGCGCGTTCGGTATGTCTTTTTGAATCGCATCAATTCTAAACTTTGTAGCTGCCAATAGGGCTCCTAATTCATCATGCAAATCCCTTGCAATCCGTTTCCGTTCCTTTTCCTCTCCCTCAATTATTGCTCGAAGCACTTGCGTTTCTTTTTCTTTTCTGAGTACAATCATCTTTTGTTGATCCATTAGTTTTTTTCTTCTGTAGTTCTTATAAAATAGCACCCCGATCAATAGTTTTAATAGTAAAGCAATACTCAAATAAAGCAACTGTGTGTTACGCTGTTGAATTTGCACTTTTAAGTTATTCAATTGATTGCGTTTAGCAATTTGATAAGCAGATTCAAAATACTTATCGGACACTTCCAAGTCATCCGATACAAGAGATAGATTCCCCAATTTATAGAAACTCCAAGCCTTTTCAGATGGCAGCTGAGCCGTTTCAAGGTAGGTCAGGAGATGCTGAACGGCTTCTTCTGTTTGTCCCACTTTTTGCAAACGCGATACTTCTAACTGTACGGATGAAAATTCTAGCTTTTGTCCAGTTGAGCAAAAAGATACATGGAGCAGTATCCAGCAGAAAAAATAATTGGTGTATGTATTCATACTCTTGGTAACGTTCAAAAAATTAGATCGACATTTGAGTATGGATTCCGTTTCCAAAATTCGCAGAAAGTTTTTTTTCTGATGAGAAAAACTTTCTGCTTAAGGGATTTTAAGGGTGAAAAGCATCAAAAATCTCTAATTTTTGATGCTTTTCACCCTTAAGAACCCCTTAGAGCAACCAAAAAATCCACCTTAAAAGATTTTTTGGTTGCGACTCTATGTATGTCGATTTTATTTTTTAATTGATACTAAACAAACAATTATGCAGAAGCGAAAAACTAAAGATAATCATTTCTCGTGAGCAAAATCGGTCATGTCTGCTCCTTCAACAACTGCTGTACAAAAGCATCAAAATCTGCTACAAAATCTTTGTATTTGCTAGTCGCTGGACCAGCAAAACCAGTATGGATGCGCCGTACTTGATTGTTTTGGTCGATAAAAATCATCGTCGGATAGGAGATCACTTTGTTAAGCATGGGGAGTGCTGCGGAGGCTTCACTTTTATTGGAATAGCCTGCTAGTAATAAATCGTAATCTACATTCAACTGTTCTTTAAATCGCTGAATGGCAGCCACTGCTTTTTCTCGATCTCGATGCTTCTCAAAGGCCAAACCAATGACTGCCAAATTTTCATTCGGATTTTTGTCTAAATAATCTACCAGAAAATTGGTTTCATCTCGGCAATTTGGGCACCAAGTGCCGAATATTTGTATCAGCTTGACTTTGTCGCCATAATCCGCTAAACTGACGCTTTCCCCTGCTGTGTTCTCAAACGTAAAATCAAAATCATCGTAGCCTTCTTTGAGATAAGTCAAACTATCTGCATCACTCAATTTAAAATCCGCGTCTCGCTCGGCTTCCCACAGCGTTTTGTAATGCGTACCAGATCGAAATGCACCGATCATTGTGCTGTCTTCTAGTATCTTTGCCTCAAACAAGAAAGCATGCGCTCCGTCAAAGCAAGATAAATAGACTTTATTATCTTGCACAGTGCCTTCTAGGAAACGGTAGTCGCCCGTCTCGGTACGGAAAGTTCCGCTTAGGTAGTTTCCTTCTTGCTTAAATTCGCCTATCGCTGGATAGGTTGCTTCAGTTTCTATTCCAAATGATACTTTCCAATTGCCTGAAATATCCGCAGCGGGTTCTTTTTTCAGCTCCGTGAAACGATAGTCTTTGCCGTGAAAAGCAACGAAAGGAATGCTGTAATTTTCTTTGTTGTTGACCACCCATTTTCCCTCTATGACATCTTCTTCGTAGAAAGCAGTAATGTAAGAATCAAAAACGGGAAAGTTAATCACAATGCTATCTCTGCCCGTGGCTCGATTGCGACCGTAGGTAATGTCTTCCGCTTTGATGCGCTCTTCGCCATTGATAAATTCAATATAGAAATTGCTTTCATCTTCATAAATTACTTCAAAATTAAAAGGCAATTCACCTTGATTGATGTCTTCGTATCGCACATCCGCAATGACCTCTTCTTTAATTGGATTGAGACCACCGTCTAGCTTCAAAGTAGCTCGCCAAATACCTGGCGGCACCGCTGTGTATTGATTATCAATGACCACGCAGGCTTGGAGTAAAGTCAAAAAGATGATTCCTAGAAAGAAAAATTGTTTCATACTGCTTTGTCTGAATTTGATGATTAGTTTTTTTAATGTGCTAGTTAAGGGTCTTGGAGTGCAGATTTACTAAATCTTTGAGATTCAGCAAATCAAAAGAGGCGATTTGCTAAATTTTTAAATTTGGCTCAAATTTCGTGGAAAATTATCCAGCAACGGGAAGTTACTGGATAATAGAGAATTTTAATTACAAACGCTTTACGTCTGACTTCTGACAGAAAAATTCATTTTTCGATCTGACCTCTGTCGTCTTTCCTCTCTGCTTACTCCTTTCCGCCCCAACTAATATCCGCTTTGGGCAGTATATCGTAGCAACCTCTCGAACGACGGATGAACAATTTTCGGTTGTATCTATCCTCGCGCGCTACTTCATTTTTGGAGAGAATGCTATTGACGTATTGCCGTTTTCTGCGATATTCTGGCAATATACTTTCAGGCATTTCTTTGATAAATTCCATGAAGTCATCCATAAATAAGCCTCTCTTCGCAAGCACTTCATCGTGCGGAAAAACGTCCAATCTAATGGCATTCAGAAGATTGACTAAAAAGAACTCCATGCTTTTTCGATTGATGAAATAGAGCTTGCCGTCGTAGCGACACTGACCAGAAGAAGGCGCGAGTTTGGCGTACCATTTTTTTAGAAAGTCCATTCTTATATTTCTTCGGTCATAGCCCAAGATCAAATGCTGCAAAGCCGTTCGGTTGAGCAAGTCTTGTGTGCCTAGATTGCTTCCTTTTTCTAGAAAAAATTGCATCATACTCTCTTTCCCATACAGACAAGCAATCATCAGTCCCGTCATGCCTTCCTTGTCTTCTCGAATTTCCGCTCCAAATTTATCAATAATTCGCTGAACACTTTTGGTGTTGCCATTACTCACTTGCTTTAGGTATTGCTTTTGCGCCTTGCTGTATTCTCCTAAATATTGCTTTGCAGGGCCGTATTTTGCCTCGTCTCGCAAACGCATCATCAAATCCGTGCGATAGCGGGAGCGAGCAAAATTGAATAGTTTTTGAATGTCTTTGGACGTGTAATTGCCTTCTTCCGCAAAGACTTTTTCGATCAATAATTCTGCTTCCTCCGTACTGATAAATTCAATCCCTTTCAGACGCGCTCGAATGGCAGCCGCTTGCTCTACTTTTCCTTGCAGCTCTAGTCGTCTGGCCTCTTCTTCCCACTCTTTTTCATCGCTGACTTGTTGCTCAATATTGATTTTGGTCTTCGTCTCCACGATACCCAGCAGATTTAAAATATCGTGTTTCTTCGTAGATTCGATGATGTAAAGATTCTTGACGGCTCTCGTGAAAGCAACGTAAAGAGAATTGATGTAAAATTTATAGGCTTCCTGTTCTTTATTGGCTTTGTCCTTGGCGCGAGAGAAGCGCATATTTTCGTCCAATAGGTCTTCGCTACTCACACCTGCACTGATTTCCCGAAATTCTTTATCGTAATCACTAATGAAATTAACCAGTATGATGTTTTCGTATTCCAGTCCTTTGGCTTCTTGAATTGTGAAAATAAGCGGTGTTTTAAAGTATTGATTGACTTGGTGTTTTTGGGATTTGTCCATAACCAAGACCGCAAATTTGGTCGAATTTTCGGTGCGTTTGTTGAACTCCTTTTTGATCTTACTGCTGTCCTCAAAAAAGTCGATTTCCCCTTTTTCTTCTGCGACCGTATTGATAAGGTAAGTACTTTCTTTATCTATCGAACCAAAGCGCGCATTTTTGATTTTGAGTAGGTCGTTGGAGAGTTGCGTGACGCTTTGGGAATTGCGGTAATTGGTTTTCAAAATCCGCAAAGCACTGCCTTGCAAATCTTGATTGAAAAATAGGCTTTTTATTTTCGACCAAGAGAAAAAATTAGGATGTACGATCTGATTCGAGTCACCGCTAAGAATGAAATTGGTGGGCGTTTTTAGCGATTTCAAAATTAGAAGCAGTTGTATATTGGTGATATCCTGCACTTCATCCACGACGAGAAAATCATAAATCGGCTCTACTTGCTCCAAGTATTGATAAGCGAGCATATTGGGGTCGTAAAATTTTCCTTCGTCCAACCACTCTAAATATTTTTCAAACAAATCATAGACCTTCTCTCGCTCGTTGGCGAGAAAAATAGATTGCTTAACACCCAATTTCAAGTAGCGTTCTCTGGTCAAATAAGCCGCATCCGTTACTGAACCTGTCAGAACGCCTTTGAACTCTTCAAAGATTTTGTAGGGGTCTTTGAATTTGAATCGCTGTTTGAATCTTCGCTCGTACCAACGCTCGAAAGTGCGATAGTCCAAAGGGCGTCCTTTTGGAATTTTTATGCTTTCTACGTAGTCTTGAAAAGAAAGGAAATCGATCTCTTGCTTGTCGTTTTCGTAGCCATTGGCGTAGTAAATTTGTTGTGAATTTTCTACGAGATAAGAAGATAAAGAGACGTAGCCGACATTGCCATGGTAGGTTTTCATTTTTTCCAGCGTCAATGCCGTTTTTCCACTGCCCGCCGAACCAATGATAATCAGAGGTGCTGGTAAATTATAAATCTCTTGCTGGTCGTCGTCCAGAGAAATAATTTTGTCTAGGATGTGAAAACTTGTCGTCTTTGGATTGACGTAGCGCAGCGTGGAAAGTTCGTCTTCTGCTACTTTTTGAGGATGAAGAAAAGGCGTGAAGTGGTTCTCTTTAACTTCCGCTCCTCTTAAAAATTTAGATTTTTCGTAAGCGTGATTGGCAATGACTTCGAGGAGTAAAATATAGGTCTCTCCTTGGTATTTGGCAAACTGAAACAACAAGCGATTTTCTCGATCTAGTTTTGCGCGATAAAAATCGGATTGCTGCATTTTTTTGACCTCCGCAGATTTGAAGTCATCTTTCAAGAGCATCTGCTCCACTTTTTTCACCTTTTGTTTCAGTCCTTTGGTGTCTAAATCATTGTAGTGTAGTAACTTCATTAAATGCTAAATTTCATTTTTGGTAAGCTATGTCTAGCGCGAAGATTTGCTAAATTTTTGGGATGTAGCAATCAAGGGAGGTGATTTGCTAAATTTTTAGAATTTAGTAAATCTAAGATACGATATTTTAAGGTGTACCTTTTTAGTGAGGTTGTAGTATAACGATTAAGAAATAAATCTATGATAGCCATTTTTTGTTCACGTGCTGAAAATTTTCAGCTCGCTTATTAGCAGACATTTAACCACAAAGGTAAATGGCCAATATTTGGTCGCGTTAGATTACTTTCTTAAGCGTTTTGTTGGTTTGTTTTATGTTAGCATAGACTATTGGACTCAACTCGACTATTAAATATATAAATTACTGACAGTCAGTTAAATAAATAAATCGACAGCTCAACAAATCAACAATTTTAAAGCTGCATTTCAGCCCGCCTACTCCAAATCCCTCAAAAACTTAGGCACTTTAAAGCGTTGCCCAAACCGCTTTTGAAAATCTTTGCTCCTTGCCATAAAATCTGCCTTTCCGTAGTCAAAAACATACTGAATGACACCTCCTTTGGTCGCAGGAAATCCCCAACCGTGAATGCTTCCTAGATTCGCTGCTGCGGTGGTTTTAATGACTTCTTCTTGCAAACACCAAGCAGCTTCCATGACTTGTGCAAACAGCAATCGTTCGATAATTTCTTGTTTATCGTATGCTTTTCGAGTGTTTGGGAAATGTACTTTCAAATCTTCCCATAAATGACGTTGACCAGATTCGTCGTATTCATAGAAACCTTTACCCACATTTCGCCCTCTTCGTTCCAGTTCTTGTATCATTTTCACCAAAACTTCTACGGCTGGATGCTGAATGTATTTCGTACCATAATGCGTATCTGCTTGTTCTTCGTAGCGCAATACAATGGGCAGACCTAGATCATCCGCCAACGATAGTCCACCTTTTGGCAGACCCGCCTGCAAACCTAAATTTTCGACTAGGGCAGGGGAGTAGCCTTCTAAAAGTAAAGTGATGCTTTCCAGTACAAAAGTATTTTGTACCCGAGCAGCATAAAATCCCCAATCATCTGCCACCACAATCGGAATTTTATGAATGGCTTTCACGAAATCGAAGGCGCGCGCAATGGTTTCCTTAGAGGTTTTTTTCCCTCGCACTATTTCTACTAGTGGAACGCGATGTGCAGGTGCAAAAAAGTGCAAACCAACGTAGTTTTCGGGTTGCTGCGAAGCCTTTGCCAATTCAGAAATAGGAATAGACAAGGTATTGCTGCCGATAAAGCTGTACTCGTCCATAAAGGCTTCTGCTTCTTGGGTTACTTTTTGTTTCAAATTGGCGTTTTCAAACACGGCTTCGATGACTAAATCGCAATGCTCAAACGGCTTAGATTTTTCAGTAGTTTCTACTCTGTTTAACACTTGTTTGCTTTCATCTGCGCTGATTTCATTGCGTTGTAGCATCTCCTCCAAATTGTGTTCGATGTGTTTTTTACCTGTTTCGGCAATCACTTTAGAAACATCTTTCAGCACCACTTCCATGCCTTCTACTGCACAACTCGTCGCAATACCAGAACCCATTAAACCCGCACCAATAATGCCTACTTTTTTGGGACGAAATTTACCAAAGCCTTTCGGACGACTTTCCCCACTCAAAATAGTATTGTAGTCGAAATAAAAAGCCTTGATCTTATTTTTAGCCGTTTTGCTGCACACCAATTCGGTGAAATAGCGGCTATCAACTTCCAGTGCGGTATCGAAATCCAACTTGGAGCTTTCTGTCAATACATTTAAGATACTATGCTTTGCGGGATAGTGCAATTGATTTTCTTTGACCAAGCGAATATTCATTTGTCGAATCTTGCGCGTAAGGTGGATGTCTGCTGCTGTGCCGAGGGGGATTTTACCGTCCTTTTGATCCCAGATTCGTCGTCCTTCTGCCCTTTGTAGCAACCAATTTTTGGCTCTTTCAATCAGTTCTAGTTCATCTTCCGCCAGATCATCAATAATACCTTCTCGCAATGCCTCTTCTGGATGATACCGCCGTCCTTCTGCCAAAATTTCGTAGGCACGTTCCAGGCCTAGCAGCCACAGCAAACGAATCACACTGCCGCCACCTGGCATCAATCCCAAATTGACTTCAGGCAGGCCAATTCTGATTTTTGGATGATTCAATACGATGCGGTGATGACTAGCCAGTGCCATTTCAAAACCTCCTCCGAGTGCATTTCCATTGATCGCAGCCACGACAGGAACACCTGGATGTTCTATATCTCTGAACAATTGCTTGAAGCGATTGGTCAGTCGAAAAACTTCTGCTGCATCTTGAGCTTCGTACAAATAATCAAGATTGCCACCTTCCAAAAAATTGCGTTTGGCAGAAGTGATAATAATACCTCTAAGTGCAGCACGATTTTTCTCTTTCTTCAAATGCGATATAACGGGAGCAAAAGCATCTACCATTTCGTGCGTGATCAGATTCTTTGACTCCTTGCCCATATCCAGCACCAAAGTGGCAATATTATCGGTATCTTTTTTGTATCGAATCATCCAAATTTGGGTTTAATCTTTGTGTGATTGTGGCATTGTGTGATTGTACCATTGTTCTACAATGTAACAATGAAGCCATACAACAATAAAGCCATGCAACAATGAAGCCATGTAACAATATAACCTAAGCCACCGCCTCCATACTTCTTACATTGCTTTTGGTAAAAGCCTTGTCCAAATCTTGCACCAAATCATCCGCATCTTCCACACCTACGCTAAGGCGAATTAAAGAATCGGTTAAACCTACTTTTAAGCGTTCTGCTCTCGGAATAGAGGCGTGGGTCATGGAGGCAGGATGACCAATTAGCGATTCCACGCCACCCAATGATTCTGCTAAAGAGAAAACACTGGTATTGCTGAGTATTTCTTTAGCGGCTTCAAAGCGATCATCCACTAGATTGAAAGAGACCATCGCACCAAAATCACGCATCTGCTTTTTGGCGATTTCGTGTCCTTTATGATGCTCAAAACCAGGATAATATACTTTATCCACTAAATGATTATTGGATAAAAAATCAGCTACTTTCTTTGCATTTTCGCAGGATCTTTGTACACGCAAATGCAAAGTCTTGATGCCGCGCAAAGCCAAAAAACAATCCTGCGGACCAGGAACTGCTCCCACTGCATTCTGAAGAAATCTTAGTTCATTAGCCAGGCTTGCTTGTTTTGTAATTACAGCACCTAATACCAAGTCAGAGTGACCGCCGATGTATTTAGTTGCAGAATGCAAGACCAAATCTGCTCCCAAATCCAATGGGTTTTGTAGGTAGGGCGACGCAAAGGTATTGTCCACACAAAGTATAGTATCTGTGCCTTCGCGCAACTCATGTACCGCTTGTATATCTACAACATTCAACATGGGATTCGTTGGCGTTTCCACCCATATCAGGCGCGTATTAGTATTGAGTTTAGCGGCAATATTTTGGGTTTCTTGCATATCCACAAAGTGCGCTTTGATGCCATACTTTTCAAAAACTCGACGGATCAGTCGATAAGAACCACCGTATAGATCATTACTAGAAATGATTTCGTCACCTGGTTTCAATAGCTTCAGAACGGCATCCATAGCCGCTAAACCACTTGAAAAACAGACACCGTCGGAGCCATTTTCCAGTGCGGCTAGATTGTTTTCCAGTACTTCTCGAGTTGGGTTTTGCGTACGAGCGTATTCGTATCCTTGATGCTCACCTGGCGCGGATTGTACGTAGGTAGAGGTCTGAAAAATAGGCGTCATAATTGCACCAGTGGAAGGATCAGGTTCGATACCTGCATGGATTACTTTTGTTGCAAATTTCATGTGTTCTGTATTTGTATTCACCACCAATTGCTCAATGCGTAAGCGATTAGTTCGAGTGTTGTTTGATTCAAATTATGTAGTTACCCTCGCCTTGTATGAACCACTAAGGCACGAAGGAAGAGTAAGGAGAATTATTGGGAGCATTTGGTCAAAAATGCTACAATTCTTATTTACTTTTATGCACATTTTTAATTTATGTGCATAAGAAGAGAATTTTTTCTGCAAAAAAATTCAAGAAGTACTTTGGACAGAAATAAAATTTTAAAAATTATCAATTTTTAAAATTTTACTTCTGTCAGAAAGGCCATTTTTAGAAATTTTTATGCAGTAAAAATTTCCAAAAAAGTGTACAGGATTGAGCATTTTTTACTCAAAAGCCTTATTTCTAGTAGAAAAAACTGTATAAGGAGAAGATAGTTTCATTGGGTCGAGAAAAAAGAGAGAAATGTCGATTTGCGAGCATTGCAAGTGCGTTTTTGCTTTTCAAATCTACCTTATTAGGGTTTTCTTATAAAATCCAATGCGCTATTTTGTAGCTGCTAAATTACAAAGTAGGATGTTTTCTGAAACACTTAAGGACACTCAAGAACACTTAAGACTTAGTTTTTTTTGCAAAAAACGGTTTAAGTACTCCGCCCAATTTTTTTTGTTAAAAAAAATTGGGTCTTTGACAATTTTTGCAAAATGTGAACATTAGACTTTTGAAGTTTAAGCCAGAAAGTCCTATTTTCAATACTTTGGGTTCTAAAACTTCAAAAGTCTTAACTAGGGAATTTGAGAAATTGCAAAAATTGTCAAAGAGCCAAAAAATTGAATTTGAGTGAATTGCTATCCGAAATCCGACATCGTAAATCCGACATCGTACTTATGTCTATTGCTTTTTAAGTTTTACTTGCTTTTACAAGAAAACCTTTTATACCTTCTTCCTCACTTTTTGAGGATAAAATTAAACTTCACATGTAAGCGAAGTACAGGGAACCACCTTGCACCTTCTTCCCGCCATTGAAAATCCAAAAAGCCTTCATCAATAGGCTCATAAACAGCATCGGCTGGAAGATTAGTATAGGCTAAATCCAAGCGTTTTCCACCATAAGTCAGTGCAACTTCAACGAAACACCAATTACTCAACATCTCAGAAAGTCCATGTGTTAGCAAAAAATCAAGGGATGTGGTTTGGGCTTTTATATCAAAGAGTTGCTGATAATTACCACCAGCCCGATCAAGGTAGTCGCGACCTTCTGTTGTTATGCTTTTATAGCTGATTTGAATACCCGAGTACCAATTGTTCGGCTGAGAAGGATTGAGGATATTATAGTGGCGATATTCGGCCAAGAATTTGTAGCCACGAAAATCTTGGTTTTGCCTAAATCCAAAGTCATTGACGATGTTGGCTGCGTAATTAATACTACTGTGTTTGCTCAAGGCATGTTCTGCGCCTATTTCAAATCCAGGTGTGTAGGCGAAGAGGGCGAAAGGATTGTATTTCAACGCCAGTTTTGGACGATAAAGCGAGGCGTCCGCTACGGATTCATTTTGTGCAAAGCTAGGTGTGTTAATAGAAAGCAACAAGAAAGCCAGTATGCTTACTTTATCAAAGTGTCTGCGCATATTGTACTTGAAATGAAAATCAATTTCCATACGCAAAAGAAGAAATCAGCTTGATGTTATCTAAATCCGTATAATCATATTCGTAAACATTATCTGGACCGACGACCAAAAGCAAGCCGTCCAAAGGAATGACATCAAAGGCAGTTATGTTATTAATATGCGCAATTTGGTCGAGTGTATCGGCATAAGGATCGCTGACATCGAAGATTTTCAGTCCTTCGGTATGGTCGCAGATGAATAGAATAGAACCGTCGAGGCCCAAGCCTTTTGGTGCGAAAAAAGGATGTTCTACGATTAAACTTGGGTTTTCAACATCTGTGATGTCGAAGATTTTCAGTAGATTAACATTGACCTCAAATGCTCCGCCGCAAGCAGAATTAACGCGTCGCAAGGCGTTCAGCGTGACGTAAGCAATACTATCATTGGCAACGACTGGATCACAAGGAAAAATTTCAAACTCAAAATAAGAAGTAGCCGATAATCTCTTTGGCAAACCACTGTCCGTAATGGCATAAATGAAAAGCCCTTCTCCCGAGCCAATGAATAGCTTGTCTTTGAAATTGAAAATGGACTCAATTTGCTCTCCTACACTTTGTTGGTCAATCAAAACGGGTTCATCCGCTTGCTTGACATCAAAAGTCATCAGATCGGTTTCATCCACAATGTACATGAAGTCCCCAATCACGATGAAGCGCGCATAAGAGCCACCCACGCCCGTGCTGCTATCGCCGGTGGCGGGAGATGCTAAATCCGATTCGCTGCAGCCTTGAATGGAAAAAAGAGGGAGCAAAGCAAAAAGGAAAGGAAGAAATGTTGATGTGATATTTTTCATAGGAGATTTTGCTTTTTATCCTTACATTTCAGGACACTTGAACGATCATAAGTCAAACAGCTTACGAATCGGCTAAAACAGAACCAGTTACTTATATTTGGCATTGGTAATACTACTTAATATTCGACACTTTATTATAACGGACACTTTTTCCGTTACGCTGCGTTAATACCGTGTAAACTAAGTTTTTGTTAATTTTGAGAAGCGAGAAATTCCTTAGAATTTCGAGCTTTAAAAAACCCATCTGCCGCCGTCGAAGACGGCGGCAAAGAAGGGTGAGGGAGAAAAAAAGGTTTTTCTAAAACCCTTTTTGCTCCCTCAAACACCCCTATCTAAAATACAAAGAAACTTAGTTTACAATATATTAAGTACACTGTAAACTAAGTTTGTTTTAATTTTGAGAAGCGAGAAATTCCTCAGAATTTCGAGCTTCAAAAAACACATCTGCCGCCGTCGAAGACGGCGGCGAAAAAAGGGTGAGGGAGAAAAAAGGGTTTTTCTAAAACCCTTTTTTCTCCCTCAAACTCCCCTGTACAAAATACAAAGAAACTTAGTTTACACGGTATTAAGATTCGGTTACCTAAAATTTTTGACAGAAAATTCTTTTGTAGGTAGAGAAAAGCAAGGAAATTATAAATTTTCTTGTCTTTTCTTTCCCTGCACAAGGGAGATTGGATTTTCTCGCAGAAAAAATCTAATCTTGCAAGAAAGCCTTCTACTGCTCACAATGTAGCGGTGCTTCGAACGATCATTGTATCCTTGCATACAGCAAGGGCAGTTACTTTCTATCTTTAGAACAATTCAAATATACTCTATTTGGGATAAAAAAGTGCATTCGTTAGCTGTTGATCGCGCCTGAATGAATTTATCCCGTTTGTAGTATAAGTACTTCAGAAATTAACCAATTCTATATCAAAAGCTAAGACTGTATTCGGTGGAATTTCTCCTCTACCGTTTGGGCCATAAGCCAGTGCAGAAGGAATAATTAAAGTACCTTTTCCTCCCTTTTTGAATAATTGTATGCCTTCTGTCCAGCCTCGAATCACCGCATTCAGCGCAAAAGTAGCCGTTGCGTCGCCTTCTGTTTGATCAAAGACCGTGCCGTCCAGAAAATAACCTTTGTACCGCACCGTCACTGTCGAATTAGCAGTTGGATTTTCCCCTTCGCCTTCTTCTTCGAAGAAATAATAAATACCACTTGCCGTCGAATCTGCTGCTATATTGTTGCTTTCTAAATAGTCTTCTATCTCTCCCACATCTATGGCTAGCTGGCGCTCTGATGTCAATATTTCGTGAAATTCAATCTCAAAAATAATCACGGAATTGGCAGGCAATACATCTGAACTCGCAGTACCAAATGCCAAGTACGAAGGCAAAATAAACGTTCCTTTTCCACCTTCCTTCAAGATGACAAGGCTTTCTTGTAAACCAGGTATGGCAGTAGAAATGTTGAAAGAGATAGAAGAATCTGCTTCTGTTTCTGCGATCACAGTACCATCCAATAACGTTTCCTGAAAGCTGATGCGCACCGTCTGATTAGGCTCTGGAACTGCGCCTGTGCCTTCTCTTTCTATGATGTAATGCAAACCCGATTCTGTATTTTCCGCCTCTAGATTATTGGCAGCCAAATATTCTTCTATTAGTTGCGTATCTTTTTCAAATTGTTCTTCTAAACTTAGTCTATCATCCTCTTTTAGACAACTACTCAGCATCGCCAAGCTCACAAATATTAAAATAAGTCTATTCATCTCTTCTTCTTATGTTTTCTATAACCCTTCGCCTCTAAAAAGGGAAATTATTGTTTATTTCTATGCTTAATTGACGGAAGATCAGAGGCCAAATCACGTCAATTCTCTTTATCCAGCAATTCTCACTAAAGTATAGGAGTGTCATTTTTTTGCTTAAATATCAAATATACCTTTAGATTTTGAATGCAAAAATGACATCTTTCCTCCTTCAGTTTTAAAGTATCCACTAGTTAAGTTCTAACGACACTTAAAACGCAAAGGTAATAGGAAGAAATGCCTATCTTACATTAATTTTGACAAGTTTGTGTCCTAAACGAGCATTTTATTTTTTTTTGAAACCTACTATTTACTTTTTCAAAGACTAAATGTATCTTTGCTTCTCTTTTATAGAAAGCATCTTTGCCCAAGCAAATGTAGGCTGAGGAAGAGTGGCAGAGCTGGTTTAATGCACCGGTCTTGAAAACCGGCGTAGTCGAAAGGCTACCGGGGGTTCGAATCCCTCCTCTTCCGCAAATACTTAAAGCCTATCTGTATTTTTGTTTCACCAAATATGGATAGGCTTTTTTGTTTTCGTTCCCGTTCTTTAGGAACGAGGGATGAATAAACTGAGGTTCCTGACAAGATATTTTTGTGCTAATGGAGGCAGAAAAATCGCAATCCACCTTAGGCGGACATAAGACTTTTTCTAACGAAAAGTAGCGCAAAACCTGTTCGCCTAAGGCGTAAAGATGAAGTCAAGAATCTGAGGTTATTTGTGCGTCGTTCCTTATAGTTCTCTCATCATCTTACTTTCTCTCTCAAAGTGATGACACCAGTGAAATGTCTTGTCCGTTTTGTGCAAGCATCAAGAATTTAGATACTCATAAGTAGAGCGTATGCTTTTCAATATTTTCGAGCAAATGAATTTTTTTTCGTAAACAACCACCAATATTTTCTATTTATTTCGTTAAGAAAGAGCAAAAAAATCATCGTACGATTTGTTGGCTCTTTTAATTCTTGGCCAACCACTGATGAGATTAAATAAAAAAAATGAAGCTACACCAAACAAAAATTATTCTAAGTATTCTGTTAGGCATGTTCTTTCTTTATCAGAAAAGTGTGGCGCAAGTCGTTTCACGCTCTTTTGAACTGCGCTACTTCATAGATTCCACCTTAGCTGAAGGAACAATTGGTTTTAATGGAGATGCTACTATTTTTACACCCGAAGAACGCCTAGCTTATCTTGATCAATACGCGGAATATGCGAAGGTTTTTTTTCAAGATAAAGATTTGGATAAAGAAGCTGTAGAATCGAAAGAAGTGATACGCTTGATGGATCAACTAAAAGATGCACCAAAGCCGAGCAACCGACAACGGCTGGTTCTCAAAGATTGGCGTTGGAAGACCTATGAAAACGAAGAGCGAAAGAAGGAAGAAAAAGAGCTACAGAAATGGACACAAAATCCGAATGTAGAGATTGTAGATAACGCTTTGCAAGCAGTAGGTGATTTCAGTTATTCTAAAGATTTAGAAGAAGCGCAAGATTGGCGCTTTGTCTTGCAGTGGGAGACTAAAATTCCACAAACCACAGAGCGTTCTGCCTTTTTGCTACTGGATAAAGAGAGTAATCCTGTCATTTTGTTAGGTATCACTGCGGAAGGCAATTGTTTTTACAAGTCTCGCTTAGGCTTACCCATTGGTATTGCCAATTACGAAATAGATACGGTCTTAAATTTTAAGCTGCTCGTAGATGTGGAAGCAAATCGTTTCAGTCTATTTATCAATGATGAAATAAAGGCAGATTTTGTCCGCACTTTGAGTGATCGCAACATTCATAAATTCTTTGTTAAAATACCCGTAGGCGCAAGCCTGGATAATATCTATGGCATCAGCTATGAACGTCCAAATATCAATCCTTTTGAAGACAATTTTCCTGTTGCCAAAGGACGGATATTTATGGATGAGGATTTTGAACTTTCAGAAGAATTGGGCGATCTGACTTTGAGTACGTTTCGAGACGAGGACTGGCAACAGCTTCAACTCCCTATTCAAAGTGGAGACCGCTATCGAAATACTGACCTGATTTTAAGAAAGCCATTGCTGATCGGGAACTTTGAAGAAGCCAAGCTGCATTGCGAACAAATTTCACCCAACACAGAAGTATGGCTTAATAATAACATCATTCATATTCACCGTTTAGGCGACTATTTAGACCTAGATATAACAAATGATTTATTACCGAATCAGCCCAATAAATTGATGCTGCGAATGAGAGGCGAAGATGGCTGGCAATTGCAGAAGGTATATGTAGATTTAATGAGCCCAACGCGCATCAAACAGGCTTTCGTTGCAGTAGAAGAAGAGGAAGGGGACTTAAATTTAAACTTAAGAACGATCTTACAAGCCAATCAGCTTTCTGGTACAATTAATGGAAATTGGCAAGGACGAATGAATGTAAAAATTACGCCTTGGTTGCCGAAAGAAAGCAGTAATCCCGTCGTCAATACCACCTTTCCAGTAAGTCTGCGCGCTTACAAGGGAGATAGCTTCTACGAAAGTATCTCACTCGCGGGTATCAAAAAATGGTCGCCCGAACAGCCTAATCTTTATAAAATATCCTTATCTCTACTGGATAGTAAAGGACAATTCGTCGATGAGTACGTATTGACAACGGGTTTTAGAAAGATAGATCAAAAAGACGGTATTTTTCACCTCAATGACCGCCCAATCGCCTTATTTGGTGCGAACTTGACCGATTATTTGCCTTTTGATATTGAGACTTACACCATCCCAAGCTTGGACATGGATGCTTGGTTGGTCAAGGCAGTGGCTTCCATCAAAGCGATGAACGGGAATGTCGTTCGTATCAGCAACTTAGCGCAATTAGACCTAGTGCGTTTACTAGAAATTTGCGACCAGATGGGCTTATTGCTTATTTACGAGAGCGATGCTGTTCCAAACAAAGAACCTTGGGCATTTGACTGGTTAAATCTAAAGAAAAGATTAGCGCGTTTTCATCATCATCCAAGCCTTATTATTTGGCAAGCACCCGACGAGATTCAGTTCACCGACTATTTAAAGGATGCCGTACCTTGGATGGCAGATTTTTACAACAGTATTCAAGCCTATGATGCGGACGCTTTGATTGCTCCAACGGGAGCAAAAACAAGATTGGGGGGCTCAGTGATCCCGAACGATGCTGGTAATCGACTGTACGAAAGTGGTTTGCGTCGCTATCGCTTGCTGAATGATTCTTCGATTTGGATAGATTCTCTTGTCGTTCGTTCTGGTGCTGCTTACGCGCTCAGTTTTGGAAAAAATTGGGATGATTTACAAGACTTTCCAATAGATTACAGTATGGATACGCTTCGTCAAAATTATCTAAACAGTTCGCGCCATGCCTATTTGGATGTGGGGGGTGAAAGCTTGGCAGGACAAGACAATCCACTTGCGGTCAGGGGCATTCCTTATCGCTACTCAGAGAGTTACGAATCACCCTACACCTTTGCCGCTATTGGAGATTCTATTGCATTTGAAGAATGGCAGAGAAGCCAAACTTGGCAAGCCTTTGCCCATTACGAAAGCCTACGCAAAAAACGGTGGTTAGGCTTTGATGGCATACTAGCAGCTAAGCTTTGGAATGGTAGCGACCCGACTACCCTATTGGATGCAAAAGGACACGCAAAATTGGCTTTTTACACCAGCTCGATGGCATTCCAATCCGCTCTTGCTGGTAGCAAAACTACTGACTTGGCTTATGCTGTGGGCGAAGAAATTCCAGTTTTCTTGAATTATACAGGCCGCGCTACTCGCTTAAGCGTCACCATTCGAGTGAAAAATCAAAATGGGAAATTACTAGAAACCCAAAACTTTCCAACAATTTCTTTTCCGACGGGTAGCAGTACCGCAGAAGTAGGGACTTGGGTAAATAGTCTAGAGGGAACAGGCTGGTTTTTTGTGGAGTACGAAGTGATGGAGCGTTAACAGTTGGTATTTAGAGCATTTTTGGAGTACTATATTACTGTAAATCAATATTTTACGGACTTGAGGCTTTAAAAATAATTACTCGTTTATCTCGACCGTATGCGCCCCAGGCTGATAGAGTTGCAATTATTTCCTTCGCAGACGTATCCACCTGAGGCGCGATAAATAAGTATATTCATTTGCACAGATTCATTCCGTTTGCAGTGTATTTGTGTACCATTCTGATGATACTAATACTAAAAGAGGAAAGATTCCATTTTGTGGTGTTGTAACAATATAAATGCAACGTTAATTTTTATCCATTGTAGCTCTAATTTCTTGGCTGTACCACAAAAGTAGGAGCACTTTATTTGGAGGAAGATCATCGCGTACAGCAGGCGATTTACTGCTTCGATTGGAAAATAGTACTGAGCAATTGCAACTCAAGCAACATCAGCTAGCATAGATGTGAAAGTGCAAGCCCAAAAGCAAGTTGGAACTAGTGAAATGATCTATACCTTAGTCAATCCTAATAGCTTCGAAATGATGTTTACTTTATTGGAAAATGACGTTTTACAAATAAAATTGACCATACAATGAAGCACCAATATTTTCTGCTTTATAAACCTTACGGCTACCTCAGCCAATTCACCAAAGAAATGCCCGAACACCGAACACTAGGCGATTTGTACGCTTTTCCGAAAGCGGTCTATCCCGTCGGGAGGCTTGACCGTGACAGCGAAGGGCTGCTGCTGCTCACCGATGATAAAAAACTAACAGAGCGTCTATTGAATCCCAAATTTAGGCATCCACGTACCTACTACGTGCAAGTAGAAGGCGTTCCGAGTGAAGCAGCTTTGGAACAGCTTCGCTTAGGCGTTGACATTCGCATCAAAAAAAAGACCTATCGAACACGCCCCGCCCAAGTGCAAGTATTTGAAACGCCACCCCAAGTACCTGAACGTCAGCCACCAATTCGCTTTCGTGCCAATATTCCAACTACATGGCTTTGTCTAAGCCTCACGGAAGGCAAAAATAGACAAGTGCGGCGCATGTGCGCCAAAGTGGGTTTTCCAGTACTTCGGTTGCTGCGCTGGTCAATTGGGAAAGTGGCATTGGGAAATATGAAAGTAGGGGAAGTGAAGATGTTGGAGCGGGAAGAATTGTATGAATTGCTGGATGTGTTGTAGTTGTGGTAAGTTAAGTTAGATTTACTAAATCTTTGAGATTTAGTAAATCTGCATAGCAAATGTGTACTTGCTATCAGTTCTTCACTTTTTTAGAAACAGAGTGAAAAACTCCGTTTCTCACTCTGTTTTTTTTTAAAATCTTTTTGGGGATTGCGTAGAAAGTCGAGATTTGCAGAATTTTAAGAATTTTGTAAATCTATATTTAGTTGATTCTAAATTTACTAAACATTAAAAATTTAGCAAATTGTTGCTCTTCCTAGACTTTTTAAACAAGCCCCAAAAGTCCCCTAAGATCATAATTACTCACGCAACAGCATCATAGATTTCGTCACAACTTGTTCGGCAGTTTCTATGCGATAGAAATAAATACCGCTAGACCAGTTTCCAGTATCTTCTAATTCTACTGTATTCCAACCCGCTTGGTAAAAAGCACTTTGCAAGAATATCATCTTACCATTTCTATCCAGCACTCGCAAAGTGGCGGAGGTAGATTGTGGCAAATAGAATTGAATCGTTGTCGTCTGCGTAAATGGATTCGGCTGATTCTGCAATTGAACCCGCTCCAGCAAGCTGCTTGTTCTAGTCTCTATGGCATTATTATTAGTTGGGCAAGCTTGCAAAGTCACACAATCCGTCAATTGACTGAATAAATCACAATTTGCTCCCGTGATGCCACCTTCGTAGCACAACAAATTACCATGACAATCGAACAATCTACGCTGTACATCTGCACTCGCGCAATCTTCAATGATGTAAACACAATCGCCGTCCAGTTTGCATTCATCTATTTGAACATCTGCGCCCACATAGACTTGTAACCAATCCAATTCTAGCAATGGATCATCTACGCAACAAGTATCACAAGGATTAGAAGTATCGATCAAAGCTGTGAAATTAGTACCTGCTTGCGCATGGAAACCTGGTTTCAGTTTGATGCTACCCCCTTTATAAATCACAGCTACTTGTGGCGTAATATCAGCACTGGAAACGATCATTTGGCTAGTGTGATAGACGCCCGTTCCGATGACATCGGTATCATTGTGAACGATCATGGTGTCCTGTGGGCAGCAGTCAGGCATCGGAATGGTATCTAAAATATTCTCGAAACAGCAAGTATCGGCACTGCTGCCATTGAAGTAAGCCAAACGATATTTGAAGACTACTTCCGTTGCGCTGCTCGGGAAGCCGCTAGGACTTTCAAAACAAGTCGTGAGGGTCGTCATATCGCCTTGACCCAATGGCGTACTGAGATTGATGATCTCCGCCGTAGCAAGATTGGAACTAAAAATCAAACCTGTAGGCGAATCAATACCGATGATTAAATCCGTAGCATTGAATGGAATATCCGACTGATTCGTCACCTTGAAACAGTAGGTATATTTCTCGTTGTCATTGTCACATTTGATTTCTTGCTCACTGATTTCCAGGCAATTGTAATCAATTTCACAATAAGTTACTATCGTATCTGTACAAAGCACTACATCATTACCAGCCGCATCCAATCCATACCAGCGCAGCACCACTTCTTGTGGTATTTCGGAAGGATCATTGATGTCGTCTAAACAATATTGAATAATGTCATCTGCCGTTCCGACGGGAATGAAACCAGAGTTGTGCGCCCAAGTGATACTGGTCGAAGTAGTGGTCGGCACCGACCAATCAGCCGCATCCAGGCCACCAAGCGCGTGGAAACCGAACTGAACACCAGGTGTGATGACCGCCGTTTCAATTTTTGTAAAGATGTCTTCATTGCATTCATTGATAACATCAATTTTTTTGCAGCACTCTTCATCATTGACGACTAAACTTTCTACGAAAATGTCACTGTTGTCACAAGGATCGCAGCAAGGTTCTAGTGTGGTGCAGACTTGCTCAGGATCGTTGCAGCAGTCTTGGAAATTGACATCCTGCAAACCAATATTGAAGCAGATAGGAGTTGGGGTAGTAATGGAAGAAGTCGGCAAAATTTTCACAAACATCTTATTGGAAGTTGCGCCGTCGGGTAAAGGTGCAGGGTCGAGGGTAATCAGCAAAGAGCTAGTGGGTGTAGGAGAAGGCACATTGATGCCAAACTGGAAGCCTGGTGGCGGATTCGTCAAAATGGCATACTGCGCCGTCAAACCTGAATTGTTGACGATTCGGAAACAGTAGATGTAATGATTGGGATTGTTGGGATCGCATTCGATAGAAGGTTCTATGACCTCTAAACAATCATCGTCCTCACAGTTGACCGTAATATCAAAAGTACAAGTAGCCATTAGACCTGCGCCGTCGGTTGCGGTGCAAGTGACCGTCGTTGTGCCACAAGGGAAAAAGTCGCCGCTGTTATAGTCGCACGTAAAACTGACACTACAATTATCGTTTGCTACTGGCGGCGGGAAAGTGACCGTCGTGCCAGTCGCATTGGTCGTATTTACGATGACATCGCTGGGACAGACAATAGTCGGTGGAATATTGTCTATGACATTGATTGTCACATTGCAAGTAGCAACCTGAGCATTGGCATCCGTGACCGTTACGGTAACGCTGGTGGTCGTACTAATGATTGTTCCTGCCACGGGCGATTGAGTGATCGTGTAAGGTGGACAACCACTTAAAATCGTTGGATTAATAGTCGGAACAATCGCCTCACAGTTTTGATCTAGATCAAGTGTAATGGGTGATACACAAGAAATATCTAATGGATCGTCGCAAGGATCAGGCTCTTGGCAGAACCTTTGTTCGGGCATAAATTCCTCCGATTCATAAGCAATAGTTTCTGCTGGCACACCCACTGGTAAGGCATCAATTGCTGTCTGATAAGAAAAGCCTAATTGCGTATCTGGCACATCAACGGGCGTACAGCAATCTATGCCTTCCACAGCACCATTCACATCGGTCTTGACGGCATAGATATTCTGCATTCCACCAGCACCTTCAAACCACTTTTCCCCTACGGCAAAGTAAGCTTGATTATTCTCTGCATTCGTAATATCTGTAAAGCTAGAGTAGGTCTCGTAGAGGTGTGTCCAATTGACGTTCAAGCTGTTATGATCTATTTCCATCAAGAAGGCTTGCTTTCCTATGCTAGCCGAAAGCTCGTGAATTGTTCCCGCAATCACATAATCTTCATCCGTATTTCTGATGAAAGCATAGCCCGTTTCTGCATCGCTATTCGGGATGTAGTATTCTCTAATTTGCATGATCGGGAAATAAGGCGTGGAGCTAGGGATATTGGTCATTAATTCCATCAAGAAGACATTGCTAGTGCTTGGCGTGGGTTTTCGTTGCGCTAGTATCATCAAATTACCATTGGAAATTTGCATAATGTCAAGACCCATCGTATTACCGCCTGCTACTGTGTAAGGTACCAATCCATTGAATTGTACGACGCCATTCACATCCACTACAAAAATAAATACGTCGTTATTTCCTGTGCGTCCTGTGACTGCATAATAGGGCGCATTGCCACTAATTCCTGGAAAAGTTGGGTCTAGCTCGAGTTCCGTAGCCGATTCAGGAAAGACATCAAATCCAAAATTGTAAATAGTAGCGGGCGCACCCAAACTTGCACAATCTGGATGTATAATAAGAACCATTTCAGAAACGCCACTTTGCAAACGTCTGCCACCAACAATGAAACCAGAAGTAGAGCTTGATTTTTTGATGAAATCTGCTTCCATTTGATCACCCAAATTATACTCTACTATGTTAGTGCCATTCTCTATGTAGAGTTCTTGAAAACTACCTATTCCAAAATGTCCAATAGAGACCAGTTCTCCACAATCCGAATAGATCATATCTTCAGGACGCTCTTGATTTTTGGCATTGGCTGGATTGGTGTTGTTGTAAAGGACCGTGCCGCCAGGCGCAAGTGTTCCATTCGGCAACAACTGAGAAATCTGGATATTGGGAATCGCAAATGGGAAAGTTGCATTCGACTCCGCCAATAAATTCAGTCCAATAGCATCATCGTAAACGGCAGCTCTGCCATATTCAGAAGCATCGCTTTGAATGGTAGTCGAAAAGGTATTCGTAATGATCGGAGCGGGGCAAGGATCGGAAGTGCCAGGGTCACAAGTGACGGTGATGTCAAAAGTACAAGTAGCCATTAAGCCTGCGCCGTCGGTTGCGGTGCAAGTGACCGTTGTTGTGCCACAAGGGAAAAAATCACCACTATTGTAATCGCAACTAAAGCTGACACTACAATTATCGTCGGCTACGGGTGGCGGAAAAGTCACCGTTGTTCCCGTCATGCTCAGGGTCGTTACACTCACATCGGCTGGACAGCTAATGGTCGGTGGTGTGATGTCCACGACATTGACCGTTACATCGCAAGTTACCATTTGCCCAATATCGTCCGTGACAGTTATTGTAACGACCGTATTAGCAGTAATCACCGTGCCCGCTGTGGGCGATTGAGTAATGGTGTAAGGTGGACAGCCGCTTAAAATTGTTGGATTGATCGTTGGAATTAGTGCTTGGCAATTGGCGTCTAAATTGACTTCAATGGGAGAAATACAAGAAATGGAAAGCAAATCCGTACAAGGATCGGGTTCATCTTCACAAAATATTTGTATCAAATCAATAGTGGTACTCACCAAATCAGGGTTGAGGGGCTGATTGAAGCTAGTGGTTGGATCGTATTGTTGTATGGGTTCAAAGGGAATTTGCTGAATGCTCACATCTGGTTTGTCATAGCAATCCGATGACGCTACTTGTCCTGCCAAATCTGTTTTGACGACATAGATGTTATTTTTCTGATCGTTTTCGTACCATTTATCTCCAATTGCAAAATAGCCGTCCACAGCTGCGGTAGCAGTCAAGTCTATAAAGCGCGTTTTATCCTCAAATAGATGCGCCCAATTCGTTCCGAGATTGACTTGATCTATTTCCATTAGCAAGGCGCGTCCTTGCAGCGGTGCACCTGCGGGTGATTTTAATGCGCTACCTGCCAGCACATAATCGCCATTGCCGTTTGTTAGCATAGAAAGTGTACATTCTCTATCGCTATTTTGTACATCGTATTCTATAGCTTGCAAGACAGGATAGGGGAAATTACTAGTAGTTGTCAGTTCCATGATGTAAATGGTGGAAGTAGGTGTATTATTAGGAAATAAATTGCCCATGATTACAATATTCCCATTTGCATTTTGAAGAATATCGTAGCCTATGGAATTGCCCGCAGCACTGGCGTATTCCGTTAAGCCACCTAGCAAAGGCGCACCCGTCGCATCCACTATGAACAAGAAAGTATTCCCACCTCTGGTGCGTCCTGTAATAGCGTAATACGGAGCTACGCCAGGTGCATTGATGTTAACTTCCGTAGCGGATTCAGGAAATACATCCACTCCAAAATTGTATATATTGGCAACACTAGCAGCAGGCGTACAATCAGAATTAATGATAAGGACTAAATCTGTTTGTCCATTGGCATTGAGGCGTCTGCCTCCTACGATAAAGCCATTCGTGGAAGTTGATTTTTTGATAAAATCAGCATTAAATTGATGATCGGATGCTCCATAAGTGAAGGTCGTACTAGGATATTTGATATATAATTTTTGTGTACCACCTATTCCCATATCTCCCACATCAATTAGCGTTCCGCAATTGGAGTAAATCATATCTTGAGGACGCTCTTGGTTGTCAAAATCCAGCACTGGATTGTTGAAAATATTTGTACCTGTAAGCAATCCATCAGGATTCAAGCTGGTGATCTGGATATCAGGCGTCACAAAGCCACTAAGTGCAGTATTCGATTCTGCTAGTATTTGGTGTCCAATATTATTGCCGTACACCACTGCTCGCCCGTATTCCGAGCTATCTGGACTAGCAATGGTGGTGACAAAAGTGCTTTGGGCGAAGGAAAGGCTGAAACAACAAAAACCACTCAGAAAGAGTAGCCATCGCCATTTTAGTGTGTTAATGTTTTTCATAATTTAGTTGTTGTTTTTCACTGATTCATCTCTGTGCAGGGCATGGCATTGGAATCACGGACAGACTTTCGTCCAGAAGCTACGAGCGTTCTTCTGATTTCAGTCGTCCGTGAATACCCTTACCCTATTTCAGGAATCAGCTTTTTATTCAAAATAAGGCATGAAAAAGGCTGTTCTATGCAAGGTGACATAGAAGTGATCTAATACAATAAAGAGAGTTTGAGAGGGGCGAGAGAAAATGAGAGTTTGAGAGAAATGAGAGTTTGAGAAAAAACGAGAGATTGAGAGAAGTGAGAGTTTGAGAAACGCATGCTCTCAAGTTCTCACTTCTCTCAAATTCTCAAATTCTCTCAATTCTCTCAAATTCTCTCCAACTCTCAATTCTCTCCCCAACTGTGTACGTATTGTTAAAAAATATAATCTTAGGTCATGGAGTTCAATAATTTTTCAGCATCGGCTGCGCGCCAAGCTTGGTTTGCTACGATTTTTTCCAGCAATCTTTTTGCTTTTCCTACTTCTTCATTTTGCAAATAAGCCAAGGCCAAAAACCAATCAATTTCTTGTTCAAAGCGTTGTTCTTGTTTACTTTGTAGGACTGCTTTTTCTAGCGTCGCAACGGCATCAGCAGATTGTTTTTCGTAAATTTGGCTCAATCCTAAATAGAGTAAATCTTCCACATTGGCTTGCTTGTCTTGCAGTAGTTTTTGGTACTCCTGAATGGCTAGCGCGTATTGCTGCTGGTTGTAGGCTTCTGCTGCCGATACGCGCAGTTCAGCAAGGGTCGTTTCTGCACTTTTGCGAATCAATTGATTGGGATACGGATTTTCGACGGTATAGGCTGCTAGCAAATCTTCTGTGCTGTCGCGAAACAAACCCAACACTGGAAGCAATGCCAGCAACAGTACAATACTAGCCGCCACGGCAATGGCACGAAAAGGAATACTTCGAATTTTGGCAGTCGTTGTTCGCTCGGTCTGATATTTTTTTTCGAGTTGATCTGCCCAGCTTGCTTTTTTAGCTTCGTCGAATTTCGCTTGAATGAAAACGCGACTGCTTGCTTCCAATTCTTGCTCCGACATGGCTTCTTGACTCTTGTATTGATCTAAATTTTTCATAACTAGCGATTGTTGATTTCGTGAAACAATACCCTCAATTTTTCAAGACAGCGCTGCTTTTGTTTACGAATCGCGGCTGCCTTCTTTTCTGCTTGCACCGCTAGGTCATTCAGACTGACATTGTCGTAATAAAATGCTTTTAGTATTTCTTTGCAATGACTTCCCAGTCTTTTCCAAGCATCATCAAAAATTTGAGCATCCGTCTTATCTATTTGCAAAGCAGGCAATTCGTGTTCTAGTATTTCTACTGCTGTGTGTGTAAAGCCTTCTTTTTTTATCCACCTTTTGTAATGCTGCCCTGCCATTTGTGTAAATAAAAACCTCAAGTTCCCATAAGTAATTTTTCCTGCCTTCATTCTTTTATGAAAGACCAATAAAGTATCCATGGTCACATCATAAGCATCTGCTTTGGAGGCTTTGTAATTGCGCATTAGATATTGCATACAGCTATTGAAATGCGATAAAAATACTTGCTCAAAAAGTTGTTCATCTCCGTCTTGCAAGGCAGTCAACAGTTCTTCAAATCGCTCTTGCGTCAGTCCAAAATTCTTATCCATTAGCCCAAATTCAGTTTATCAGGCTATAAAAGTAAGTGGTCTCTGGCAGCTTTCCCTCTTATAAGTACTAATTTTTTGTAATGTGACATTTGGGGGCAAATTTTATTTTCTTCTTTGGCTGTTTTTTGAAACACTTAAGGACATATAAGGGCATATAAGTTTTAGTGCTTCTTAAAAAAACCTTTGTTGCTATATTTGAAAGTAGCAAGAAAAGTCACACTTTGAGTTTTTAGACCTTATAGGAATACATTCAGCCAATTGTCCATATCGCACAAATACTTATCCACATGCAGACAATAAGATACTTCCTATCATTGGTGTTTATTTTCGTGCTATCCACTGCTCTAGCACAAGAAGAAAACAACGATCCGCAAGGTATTTTCGCGTCCAATCGCTTGATCGTTGCATTTACAGACAATACCAACCAACAGGAAAGAGATGTAATAAGAGCCGACTACAACGCGACTTTGGTTCACTTTTTACCCAAACTGAATGTAGAAATTTGGGGTATTCCTGGTTTTCCCATTAATACGGGAGACGGTGCAATTTTGAATGATATTTTGGATGTGCAAGGACATACGGTTAGAAAAATAAAAGTGAATGGTTCTGGTCTGGATTACATTACACAATACCCAGAAAATGATTTGGATAATTGCAATTCTAATATTCCACCACCTTACAATCCTATCCCTTGTTGCGCTGCCAATGATGTGGTGACTTGCGGTGTGGATGTCAATCTAGTAAAAGTAGGTATTATTGATACGGGCGCGGATTTGGGAAGTCCTCAATCCTTCTATGTACCTTATGGTGTATCTTCTTTGGGATTTGATTTTGTCAACAATACCACCTTCCCCGTCGATATGAATGGTCATGGTACGCAAATGACCAGTATCATCGGAGGGATATTGGAAGAACAAGCCGCCCCTAATGTCAGGATTGTGCCGCTGAAAGCATTGGGCGCAAATGGTACGGGTTCTCTGGCGAACGTAGTCAGAGCAGTAGAATCTGCTATTTGTGATACGCTTAACATCTTGAATATCAGCTTGGGATATAAAACAATCAAAGAAGATAAGTGTGATCAGTTTTTCAAACAGGTGCTTCAAAAAGCAATTGATGAAAACATTTTAGTGATTGTAGCGGCGGGTAATCTGAGCGAGTACATTGGCGAAAATAGTCCTTACTATCCAGCCGCTTTTGAACTAGACGGCATGCTGACGATAGGTGCATCGGAATGTACGGCGGGTTACGCGCCTTTTAGCAATTATGGCGAACCGATTGACTTACTTGCACCTGGTGTAAAAATATTGTGTAGGGATACTTCCTTTGGCAATTGGATTTACGCCAACGGAACTTCACACGCGGCGGCAATTGCTAGCGGTGTGGCTGCCAGTCGAGCCACAGAGATGACGAACTTTGATGCTCCTACACTCAAAGACGAATTATTATTGGAAATGAATTCTTGCATTGCCAATATTTTGGATGCGGATATTCCGTGTCACCCACTCTTTGGATTGGATGCCAATGCTTCTATTACCGCTCTGCCTTTCAAAGATAGCACTTACACTGCCTTCGATACTTTGTGTTCCAGTGCATTTGTGCCACAAAATACCAGAATCACTTATAAAGCAGGAGACGTTATCGTATTGAAGCCTGGATTTCAAGTGGCGAATGGAGCTTGTTTTTTGGCTTCCATACTGGATTGCGATCCTTACACGCCTACTCCTAGCAATGCCGTTGATGTTTCTTACTTTGAACCTTCCAGTGCCTCTGAAAAGGTATCGATTCAGAAAGCACAACTCCGCCCCAACTATCCCAATCCATTTAGCGAGCAGACAAGCATTCCTTATTTTATTCCATTGGATGCACAAAGTGCTTATATAGAGATCGTTGATTTACGCGCGCAACGATTGAAAAGAATCATTTTGAGTAATTTTGGAGATGATGTCACTGACCTTCAAAAAGAAATGAATACGGGGCTGTATTTTATTAATCTATACGTTGACGAAAAATTAGTGGATAGCCAAAAAATGATCGTGTTGTAGGACATTCAAAAGTGTTTTTTATAGATTCTGTATATTTGATGATAATTAGTAACGGACAAACAATAAGTTCCGCATTTTGACCGAGCAGATTTTGTTCTGATGCAAGGCGAAAAACATAGGAATCCTTTTGGCTGTCGAGGCTTTTCAACACAGCAGCAGGGCAAAAGATGCCGTCACAAATCGAGAAATTATTCTTTGATCGTTACTTAAGGAAATCATCGAATAAGAAACCTATGTGGACACGGCTTTTTTCATTGCTTCTATTTA
>JBCCRX010000009.1:0-39347 GCA_039201015.1 Bacteroidota bacterium
ATTTCTTGGAGTCTTTGTTTAGGGACATTTGTTTGGTCTTTGATGAAATTCAGTAATTCAATACCTTCCAAAACTCTTAATTGTCGTTCTTGCCTGCTTTTGTAGACACGCGTACTTGCTGCGTGTGATCGGAAGTAATTGAGCGGTTCGGCCACAAAAGCCACATCAGCTTTCAGCGCAATACTACTCCAAATCCACCAATCACCCGTTTTTCGTTTATCAAAAGCTCTTGTTTCCAATAAATCCAACGCATCTTTCCGAAACAAGACAGCACTAGCGTTCGGGATCACATTAATTTCTATCAAAAACTGCCTCAAAAAAGCAATACCATTCATCTGGAAACTGTTTTCCCAAACTTCTGCCTGCTTCTTATTTTTAAGATACCAGCGTTCTCCCAGTTCCTTTCCGTGCTCATCTACTTCCAAAGAATGGGCATACACCAAACCAATTTGTTCGTTTTCTTCCAGTACATTCAACAACTGCTCTAAAAAACTTTTTTCTGCCCAGTCATCACTCTCTGCTATCCAAACATATTTTCCTCGTGCCAACGATAAACCTTTTTTCCACTGTCGAAAAGGACTACCACTATTCTGCTCATTGACAACAAAATGGCTAACTTTGGGATGCTGTTCATATTTTTTCAGAATATCTAAGCTGTGGTCTGTGCTGGCATCATCCAATAGAACGACTTCAAAATCTTGAAAACTTTGTTGGAAGATGCTACCCAAACGCTGTTCTAAGAAAGTAGCGTGGTTGTAATTGGGGACGATGATGGAGACTTTTGGCATTTCAATTGGATGGACGTGAAGACCTTTGAAGTTTTAAGTCTGGTAAAACTTGGTCTTTGCGACTATTCCAAATTAGTAGTTCAAGAAGTCTCATTGTTTATAACATTTTGCTTGGAAACAGCCTGAGTCAATGCAAGATAATTGAGCAATAGGTATGCTTAGGGAATCTCTTCTTCACAATTCAATATTTCTGACACTTCAACATTATTTAGAAAACGCCGCTTTCGTAGCCTCCAAATAACCTCGTCCGTACTTTCGGCAGGGCTCTAAATGATTGCCCTCTGCCCACTCATTCCAAGCGTTGATGAAGATGAAGTTTTCCTCAGGACTAGGAGCTTCGAAGCGGCCAATAATTTTTTCTAGCCACTTTTGGTAGAATTCAGGTGTGCTATTGCGAATGATTAACGCACCCTTTTCGCGTCTAGCCGAATTATCCCACATCGGCGTGATACAAGGAAAACGTTTGTAATCTATGGTTTCTTTTTCTAGCATCAAACTTACGAAATCGGCATATTCGATGATCTTATTTTTTGAATAAACTGACTCTTTAATCCCAAATTTGTGCAAGGCTCTTACTAAAATATTTTTACGGATAATCGGAAGTTGTTTTTTCCAATTGGGTTGAAATTCTAGGGCAGCATCGAAACCAATAGATTCGGGGCGAACGCCCGCTTGAAAACTTTCTACTCGGATGAGGTAGAGTTCCATACCGTACTGCTGAGCCGTTTTTCGCCAAGTAGCAGCTCGTTGCTCAATCTCAGGGATTTCTTCGGTGCGATAGACCAAAAAGACGGCTTTACCATCTACTTTGATGTAGCGTTTGTCTTGAAAAAAAGGTAGCAAATATTCGATGTGTCGTACATCATCGGTTTCGCTATAACGTTGCTGCATCAAAACTTCCCGATCTTGACCGTCCCAACGACGTGTCCAATTTTCATTCGCCCAGCAAAAACAGAATGGAAAATCAGGCTTACCCGACGCTAATAAATCTTCTGCTGGTTGCTCCAACAAAGTTTTCCCATCGAACCAAAAATGATAATAACAAAACCCATGAATCCCATACGCCTTCGCCAACTCTGCCTGTGCCACCCGTGTCGCTTCCAAACGCAAATCATAAAAACCCATGTCCGTCGGTAAGTGCGGCTGATAATGTCCCGCAAAACGCGGTGTACATTTTGTTACATTTGTCCACTCCGTGAAGCCTTTACCCCACCATTGGTCGTTTTCGGGTATGGGGTGGAACTGGGGGAGGTAGTGAGCAAGAGCTCTTAATTTTATTGGTTTCAAAAAATATTTAACTATTTATTCTAATTTTCGGATTAACTTCTTGCCAAATTTTGCGACCAAGTACTTTTGTAAGATACTTTACATTATCGTAACGCTTGAGTTCTAAGATTGCGTGGCGATAATTTTTAGCTAGTCTATACTCAGGTTTATTAAATATGTATTCTGTAATTTTTTTACCATTCGGCCAAGTCTCAGTGTGCAGCATTGAGTCTTTTCTGACTCTGTATTCAAACAATACTTTTGGTAGGTAACAAAAGTTCCAACCATTTATAAATGCTCTCATCCAAAAATCCCAATCTTCAGAACCCATAGCAGGCATATTCTCATCATATCCATTGAGATTCTGCCAAACCTTTTTCCTGTATATTGCACAAGCATCAATGAAATTTGCTCTAAATAACTTTTCTACTTCAAAGTGGCCAACTGTCCATTTCCCTGATTTTTCTCCAAAAAAAGTAGCGTCAGCATATACTATATCTATTTCTGGATTATTATCTAATATTTTTACTCCCTCGTCTATGTAACCATGGCATATTTTATTATCAGCATCTAATGGTAGAACGTATTCTCCATTGGCTTTTCTTATGCCTTCATTTCTAGCGCTACCTAATCCTCCATTGGGCTTATTGATTACATTGTATCCTTTCTCTTTCAATGAGATGAGTAAATCTTTTGTATACTTATCTGTAGAACCATCATTTACAATAATTATTTCAATTGAGTACTTACCTTTGTAGTTCAAAATACTTTCCAAAGCCTCTATGATGTAAATGCCATCATTATAGCATGGAATTATGATGGACGCTTTCGTCAAGATTACGAGAGTTTTATAATTTCCTCCGCAAATTTCTGTGCAGGAATTTTAGGGAGTATTGCCCGAATACTATTTCTCGCTTCAATTCCTATTCTCTCCCATTCCGACCTTTTATTCCATGCCCTTTCTAAAGCTTCATCTAAGTGGTAAACTGTTGGTGTTTCGGCTAAGAATCCAGTTCTGTTGTCTTCTATTATTTCTTTTGCACCCCCAACATTTGTACATATAACCACCCTACCACATAACATTGCTTCAACAGTTGCAAGCGGTAGACCTTCCATTCTAGATGGCAGTACAAGTGCATGATGATTTTTCCAAAGTTCGTCTATATTGTTATGATAGCTTCCGAACATCACACTGACCAAGCCATATAGCTCTTTTAGCTTACGAAGCATCTGTTCATTTTCTCCTTTACCATAAAGTGTTATCTCTATATTTCTTAATTTCCATTTTGTCTGCTTTAACACCTCGAACAAAATATCATGTCCCTTATGAAGACATGATAATCTAGCTACAACTGCTAATTTGTAGCTATCTTCATCAGCAGAAGTTTTAGGGTATAGAACGTATTTTCCAGAGCAATTGTATGGATTTCTAACAATGCTTGCATTGTTTAATTTTACAGCAAGCTGTTTTTCAGTAAGCATCCAATTATGTTCAGAAACAAAAAATACTCTTATTGCTTTTTGATAAAATTCTCTAAAGGAACTAAGCAGTTCATCGTTTTTCCAAAATAATTCATGTGCTAGATGGACAACAACAATATAAGGGATATTTTCTAACTCAAGTGTCTTCCTATATCTCAATGCTGGGATATCTAAGTTATTTACTACATTGATAATAGCTAAATCAGGTTGGAATTTACTAACTACATTTATATTGCTCTTGCCTGCCAGTTTATTCCAAATTCTAGCAATTAATTTTTGCTTACCACCATATTCGAATATATCTATATCTAACTTGCTAAGTTTTAGTATATGGTTTGGTTTAGGATTCCATTTTTTGACATAGACACCTATTTTGGCATTTGATTGTTCAATCAATCTTTTTACTGTTTCAAACCATAGTAGCTCACTACCCCCATATGGTATATGTTCTAGTGTTGATATGAATAGGATACTTTTTATGGCTTGATATTGGTTTTTTACTATATTGATATAAGTAACTTTATTGGATTGACAGGAGTTGTGATATAAGCTTGCTATTATTGATGGACTACAGCATATTATTTATTCAATTTCTTATTGTATGTTGATGTCAAATTGCTCATATTTACAGGTACAACTTTTTCTCTCAACAGAGTAAAGGTTAATCGTGTATAAAATGTCAACTTTTTAATATCACGTGCTAAAAAATACTTCTTCATCATTGAGATATTTTCTCTTATAAATGAGAAACTTTTGTAATAAGGATATACAAATCTTCCCATTACAATAAAATCCCAAATATCTTTTTTAGCATTATAGTAAGGATTACTATAATAAACATGTGGTTTTGATATAAAAACAGCTAAATTATCTTCCTTGGCAAGCCAATAGTATATCCATTCCTGATCTTCACATCTAGGTATATCTTCATTGAAAGAACGTTCTTGCCAATCTGCTTTTCTTAGCATTGAACAATAATTATACATTGCCCTACCTTTAAAGTTGCTATGATCAATTTGTTCTAATACGAAATTTTGGTTTCCTAGATTTTCTCGACTACTTGAACGATTCATAGAAACGGCCTTCACTTTTAGACTTTGTTCTAATATGTTAGCCATATTAGAAATTGTTTCCGTATGAATTAATTCAACATGGCTACTTAATATCATCAAATACTTGGTCATTGACTTGGCGATTCCGATATTAATAGCTTTAGAATAGTTAAATACTATATTAGATGGATATAAGATAATGGTTATGTTAGGTACAATACTCTTCGCAATTTTTATGGTATCGTCTGAAGAATTATTATCAACAACAATAATTTGCTGAGGAAATAAACTCTGTCTTTTTATACTTTCCAAGCATTTTTTAATAGTTGCAGCACTATTTTGTGTACGTATAATTACAGATAATGCCATCATAAGTTATAGCCTAGCAAGTCAAAATCTTTTTTATAATAGTGCTTAATAATCTGTTTTGTCTCTAAGCTAAAGGATTTTGCTTTACTCATTTTATCCAAATTAGAACCATTAAGTGTAGGAAGATTACTGTACTTGAAATCTAACTTCGAACATAAGAACTTAAAGTCTGCCTCCAAATATTCTACTCTGCCAAAATAATCTACTGCTATTTTACCAGACTCATCACATATCCAATCAGTTTGAGGACACCAATGATTCCAAAACGTATCATGTCTGAGCTTACCTTCGATTAAAAATTTTGCGCATTCATCTATTGATGCGTCTTTAAGTAAATCAAAGTCAAGATGTTTTCCATACTTAGCCTTTTTTGGATTAATAGAAGAGTGATATTTACTTTCTTTCAGTCGAGCATAATTATATAGTGAAAAGAAGCGATCTATAGGATTTCTAACGAAAGTAAAAATGAAAATCTTTTTAAGCTTCTTTTTGTTTATTTGATTTTGAATTTGTTTGTATGTTGCATGAGAAGACTCTTTAAAACCTAAATTACTGGATATAGAAGAACCTGCATTTTTGGGTATGTGGATAAAAATGTTTTTACGATCTAAGGTAAAATTAATTTTAGTAGGATTTATCAAATGCTTTTTTAAAATTTTCAAATTGAAGGATTAATATTATTGTAAGATATTCCTCTTTGAGCAAGAACTCTAAAAATGAACCTTTCTTTTTTCCTTACATGAGCAATTGATTTAGTTGTCCATAGCTTTTTTCTATACGATTTTGAGTTATTTGTTACATTTACTCTAGGCTTAAAGTAAATGAAATTTAAATGATTATCCGAAAATCCAAAATTTAGAAGCATCTTTTTCAATTCTTGCCTTAAATTTTCTTGTTTTAGGAAATTAATCTGTGCAATTTCATTCAAAGCCTCTGTCGAATCAATATAGTCTCTGTCTACTTGAATTTTAGAAAGGAAGGCAACAGGGTTAATAGCGAATAAATCAATAAATCTCAAAGTTTGATACCCAATATTACTTTGCAATAGGTTTATTCTATATTCATCATTTCTAGTCAAATCTTCAAAGATTTGATAGAGTTCGATAAATTCATCTAGACTTATGTTAGGAAATTTAGGATAGACCTCTTTTATTTTTTCAAGTGGCGCAGGAGGATTTTTTGCCCACCATCTATACTCATAAGAAGACAATAATCTTTCAAATGGGTTTCTAACTATAGAGAATACAGGTCTTTCTTGAACAGAATATGGAATCTGGCAGTATGCTCCATGCTGCGAGATTATATCTAATTTTGTATGCAGAGGCTTTAAGTATAATTCTTTTGGTTTATACCAATTTAGGTTAAATGACAGAATATTAGTTGAGTAACGCTTATTATAAGCCCTTTTCAACACTTCTCTCGCAAAAGAACTCCCTGTCTTAGGGAAGTTAATCATCACAAGATGCTTAGTTATTAGCATTAAAGAATTTGAAAATAAGCTTATCAGAGAAGTTCGTAGCCAAATGAATTTACCAAACTTTCATAGGGCCTAAGCAAGTAAGTTGCTCTATTAATATCCTTTATGCTTAAGCGATCTATTTTTTCTCTATTCAGATTAATTAAAGATAGTTTCTTGTTCCGACTATTATGCGCTGTAAATTTTTTATCAAAATCCAAATCTACTAAGTCTGGTAAAAATGAAATAATTTGCTTCTTTGAGTAATTAGGCTTATCCACTAAGTCTTCATACTTTAAGTATATAGAATTTTCTAGTTGATCTAAATTTTTTCTCTGGTAGAATAAGCACTTCTGAATAATTTGAATGGGATCATCTATATTTTTTGTTAACCTTCTAAGCCATCCCTCACAGATAGCATAAGGATTTCTCATTAAACAGATAAAATATACAGGCTGGAAAACATTTTCTATATCTAGCGCTCTTACAGTATTAGGAGGACTTTTCTCAAGTAAAATAGGTTTTGTAATATCCCAATATTTATGCCATTCAATTTTTATATCTTCCCAAGGCATTTTATGCCTTGAATCCCATCTATAGTCAATAGAAGGAAACATCAATTTTCTTACATATGGTAATTTTTGTCCTTCTCTATGTTTCCCTATTGGGTTATTGGCACTAACATTCTTAGATGAGAACAGGATTTGTTGTAGAAGAGTCGATCCGCTATATGGAGGGGATAATATGAATAGATACTTTGGCTCTACTGGACGACAGACCACTTTTTTTAGTGAAAGCCACTTTCTATATAACAGAAATTTATATTTTTCTTTTAACAAAGAATACAAATTAATAGGGCTACTTTTATAAGTAATTTTCAGTTTTCAATAGATACCTCATTTTTGTACGAATCTCTTAATTTTGCTTAGCGTACTCATTAAAAAATTATTGTTTTGATTAATTGATTTATTTAAATGCGGAAAGCTTTCAGAGGGACAATTATCTATATCTAAAAACTTACATAGCTTATCGTAACCATCTCCTTTTTCCCAACAAACAGTCAAAAAGTTATTTGGACTTTGTTTGTTAAAAAAATCTGTAACTGATTGATTATGAAAATTGTAAAACCTAATATGAGCACTTCTTTTACTTTGAGGCATTTCATATCCATAGACAATTTTCCTGTGTTCAGTTGGTCCAGTTCTTTTCGCATGATTGCATAAGCTAGAAAACCAGACTTCTGGAGACTCCCTAATAGTAAGGATAAACTTGGAATCAGGAAATTCAAAATATAAATCTTTGTATATCAAAGGCCATGGCCAGTCTTCAAAATTGTTATAATCCTCTGCAAGTTTGAGAATAGAGGATATGTTACCATTTTGATAGTCCCTAAGGAGGTTGATATTACATGAAGTATGTTTGTCAAAACCTAAATTAGCAATGGCCTTGCCTAGTGATGTAGTTCCAGTCTTATTTAACCCAATTCCAAAAATTTTATTCTTAATCAAAGCTTTAAAGTTTACTCAGGAGATAAAATCACTCAACATTCCAGATAGGTTGATTTGCTACAATACCATATCCGCCTGAAAATCTTATATTGGGATTATGGGGAATATCTTCTACTTGAAATTCTAGGACATTATGGATGTATTCTATTTCATGTCCCTTTTGCTCTAAGAGTCTAATAGATAAAAGATATTTTACATTAGGTCTTAAAAACAATCTCTCATAGAATGCAGTAAAAGAATTCTTTACTACACCTTTTTCATCTTTGGATATGTAATAATCTCCATCTACGCTCCTAGAACTAAGTATCCTAATTCCATTTTCATTATTAAGCAAGAAGGAAACATATACTCTATGGCTATCAAAATCATTATTTAACGTCACACTAAAATAGAATGGCTCTCCAAATTTTAAACTAGTAACTTCGCTTTTACTTGAATTAAGTAGGCTACACTTACTAATATTTTGACTTTTCTTTCTATCAAAGTAGGTGTGACTTTCATCGAATAGATAACTTTCAACTACTTTCTGAGTATTTCCAAGGGTTAAGATTTTTCCACCTTTCAATAAAAGACATTGTTTACATAGAAGGCTAATCAAATTCATATTATGGCTAACAAATACAATAGTTCTTCCAAGCTTACTGACATCATTCATTTTACCAAGACACTTATCTTGAAATTCTTTATCTCCTACTGCTAATACTTCATCAATTATCAATATTTCTGGTTCTAGATGAGCCGCTACGGAGAAAGCCAATCTTACATACATACCCGATGAGTAATGTTTGACAGGCGTATCAATAAATTTTGATATGCCAGAAAAGTCTACTATCTCATCAAATTTTGCGTTGATTTCTTGTCGTTTCATTCCTAGTATAGAGCCGTTCAGAAAAATATTTTCTTTACCCGTCAACTCAGGATGAAAGCCAGTTCCTACTTCTAGTAATGATGCTACTCTACCGGTAATTTGTATTTTCCCATAAGTAGGTTCTGTAATTCGAGAAAGTATTTTAAGCAGCGTACTCTTCCCTGCTCCGTTTTTTCCAATTACTCCTAATACTTCTCCTTCTTCCACATCAAAAGAAACATCATTTAACGCCCAAAACTCTTCTTTTGAAGGTGTTCCTTTTTTAAACAGATTGCCAATCGTATGGTATAAGGAGGAATTTTTTCCTTGCCCAATGATATATCTTTTAGAAATATGATTTACTCTTATAACTTTCTTACTCACTATATTATGTCTGCTATACTTCGTTCGATCTTTAGAAAATATAGTAGGCCCCAAGTAAAAAGTATCAAAACAACCCCAAAGGATAACAAAATATAGTTACTGGGCTCTTCTCCTCCTATTAAACTCCAACGGACACCCTCTACTACCCCTGCTATGGGGTTCAGAAAAAAAAGCAATTGATATTGCTCTGGTACAGCAGAAGCTGGATAAGCGATAGGGGTGGCATACATACCTAAACGTAACATTAGGGGCGTAATCTGTTTAAAATCTCGAAAGCGGATAGTCAAAGCACTTAACCAAATACCTACTGCTAATCCAGAAATTACGGCAATGAATAAAAAAAATGGCAGAAAGAGAATGCTAGTTGTAGGCATTATGCCATAGATAAACATTAAGAACAGTATAATGCCTAGCATAACTGCCAAATCTATGAAAGCAGTTAACGCTTTGGAAAGTGGTAAAATCAATCTAGGGAAATAAATCTTTTTGACCATAGACTGTGCTCCTATGATCGAATTACTAGCACCTGAAAGTACATTA
Organism: Bacteroidota bacterium; assembly: GCA_039201015.1. GTDB lineage: Bacteria > Bacteroidota > Bacteroidia > Chitinophagales > Saprospiraceae > JAAUTG01. The sequence continues at coordinate 9,693 of JBCCRX010000009.1, forward strand.
GAAAAATAAACCCAACCACACATACCTGCTGTGGTATAGAGAATATGAGGTACATTACTTTCTCCTGTTCCAGTTTTAGCCACCGTGCCAAAAACGAAGCTTAATAGCAAAATTTGTAGTAAAGGATTGATAATTGCCCAAGCAAAACCTACCGCTGTTTGAGCATAGCGCACCCGTACATCTCTGTAAGCTAAAGTCCAAAGTAGTTCTCTATACTCTGCTAATTCCTTTAAGCGTTGACGAACAGATAGACTGCCAGCTTCTATGATAATTTTAGACAAAAAAAACCTAGCTCTAAGTTTATTGAATACCAAAAAGAAAAAGAGAGGAGGAAAAATAAAATCTAAAGGAAGGCGTAAAAATGCTAATTCTAACGGATTCTGTAGAATGCTTTTATTGGCATTAATGAGGTATGCATTCAAGACAACTATACCTAAAGTAATAGCAAACTGAAATTGAGTGACTTGTACATAGCAAAATTTATGTTAAACCAAAGCATGAATACGTATTCAGTAATAGTATTTGCTCTGAAAAACAAGTACTTTTAGACTATTTCCACAAAACCCGTTAGAATGAGAAAAACAGTATCTTGTATATATAGATAAATCTGTTGTGAGATTTCCGAAGTCTTGAAAACTTCGGAAATCTTCACTCTAATCAAAAAAGAAAGACTATCTGTTTTCTAATTCTGCCACACGTGCTTTCAATGCCTCATTTTCTTTCTTCATATCAATCATGTACAATGTTAATTCCTCTACTTTTTTCAATAAATCAAAGCTCATTTTACCCAACTGAATACCATCTGCTTCAAATTCAGCAGCGGAAGGAATTTCTGGTAAGTGGCTATTCTCATTGATGTAAGCTTCTACTTCTTCCAAGGAACGTAAATTATAATCATCTGCAAATACATAATCTGGAGCAGCAACTGTCGCCAAAACCTTTGCTTCAATAGTTTCTACTCCTGCCCCATCTACTTTCAAAAGAACTTCAGGAGCTCCTGTAGATATGAAGCCATTTCTCGCAATGACAAAAGCTTCTGTATCCGAAGGATCAATATTACCTCCGTCTAATTCGATACCCACTTTATTTAGAGATTGTGCTGGTGAACCAGTATTCCCAGTAGATAGAATTGCATAATCATTTCTAGCCCCTAATCTAGCAAAACCAAGATCGGTTTGACTTGATGAATTACCTACTTGAATAAAAGCCCTCGTATCAGTACCAGAAGGAATAACCAAAAGACGAGTTCGCTGGTTGCCTGTTGTGGCTTGAACAAACAAATCATCTCCTGCGCCGCTTTCACCTGCTGACAAAGTAATTGATGGATCACCATCCACAGGATCATCCACTATGACATCCTGAGCAAAACTCATGGCGACGAAAGCAATCATCGCAAAAAACGATAGAAATAATTTTTTCATAATAAAATAAAATTAAGGTAATTAAATATTTAAGAAGTGATATTATATCAGGGGTAAATATAGGTGGAATTTGGGAGCTATGCAAATGTTGAATTGTGGAATTGTTCAACTGCTGAATTGTTTGGGTAGGCTTTGAAGTGTAAAACTTCGCTTTTTTACTTTAATCCACCTCAATCAAAAACAAATATTTTTGATTTCTAAACGCACCCAAACAGTTTGACAATTCAATAATTTCACAATCCAGCCTTTGATTATTGCATCACTATCACTTTCTGCATCTGCACTTCCTGCCCTATCTGCACCCGAGCAAAATAAGTGCCTGTAGTCAAGCGATGGATGTGGAAAGGGATGTTGTGTGTGCCTTCTAAGAATTCTTGTTCATTCACAAGAACTTGTATTTGTTTTCCTGACAAATCAAAGAGTTGGATGGACACGCGTTGTGTTGTACTCAATTCCAAAGCAATTGTTCCATTGCGGCGCATGGGATTTGGATAAATTTTTACTTGTTGTTCCGTCACAACTGCTAAACTTCTATCTTCTATGTTCTGAACGGGTGCTGCTGGCGCACAACCACCAATCATAGCCGTGAAAGTCGAACCATTTTCGGCGGTAAAGCCCGCTGTTAGAATAATAATATTTCCTGCATCGAAGACAACGGTCGTTCCCGTGGCGACTGTTCCAGTGGATTCTATGCTATTGGAAGCTTGATAAGTGCCCGCTGGGATATTGCTTGGATCGCCGCCACCGAGGTCAGTGTCATCTAGGTCGGCCGCACAAGTAGAAGTACAAACTACAAAATTTGTTCCGTCTGTATTCCTACTGGTGGGAGAGAAAGCAACGGCATTCCCAAGGATGGTACTGTGCTCTACAAAGTTACCAGTTCCATCAGGATCGCGTGCCAAAGACTGATTATTACCACCTTCCGAACCATAAGTAAAAGAAGTAACGATATTACCCATATCATCTCTCAAGACGACATCATCTCCGCCATTGTTCAATCCTAGAAAACCCACAGTAGCAGTATCGACCAAGCCTGTGAGACCTGTGAAAGTGCTGATGTCACCTCCTCCAAAAACAACGATAGAGCCTCCCGCACACAAGATTGTTCCCGATTTAAAAGTATGCCGGGTTGCAACTGCATCCGAAATAGTATAGTCAGAAATATCTATATCTGTACTTCCTGTATTGATAATTTCGACGAATTCATCCTCAGAGCCATCTCTAATGCCGTCACCATTTGCATCTCCTTCTACTTCTGTCGTCATCGCATCATCGGCGGCTGGGTCAGCAAGAATTTCGTTGATCACTAAATCCACATCATCATCTATAATTACAACGGTAGCAGTATCAAGTCCTCCAATGACTGCTGCATTACCACCACTTACGCTAGTGATTTGTAGCTCTATACTTTCTCCTCCTTCTGTGATACCATCATCTATACCCGTAAAAGTAATACACTGACTAGCAGTACTTCCTGCTGGAAAAACCAGCAACAAAGAGGTATTGCTATAGTCACTACCAGAAGCAGTACTTGTACCCAGTATAGATACCGTGACATTGGTGGCGTTTGTAGCATCAGGATTGGTGATAGCAACACAAGCATCCACAGTCCCACCATTTTCATCTAGGGAGTATTGTCCGTCTTCAAACGCTACACTTGTGTTGGTGGGTTTTGCAGGCGGCGTGGGTACTCCACTGACAATGGTCGTACTCCCATCGGTTTGCCTTTGTAAAGATTCTCCATCTGTATCATTGCCCCAATCTTCGTCTCCCGCAGAGGTTGCAGTCGCACTCGTAGCTAGTACATCCGCATTATCTAGTGTGAAGCCATTGAACACAGCACTAATGTACTCGTCTGCTGTTGGATTAAATAAAATAATTTGATCCCCACTGTTATTGATGGGTAGTCCATTGGCATCAAAGTAATTAGCGGGTGGGGAAGTAAAATCATCTACTACCGCCACTCGATCACCTGCCGCGATCACCGTTGTCATAGAGCCAGGTGCACCAGGAAAAGTAAATTGAAGTCCTGCTCCTTCATATACTTGCCAGCCAGAGATGTCAATAGTAGTGCCAGAACCGTTGTAAAATTCAACAAAGTCATCGTCTGCATCGAAACTGCCGTCACAGTTGGTATCAAAGCTGGTTGTACCAGTAGGGTCAGGTAGAATTTCGTTAATTACAATGCCACTGAGATTAGCTTGTGAGTAAGCTGTAAGGCTTAGACACAGAAAAGAAGTAAAAAATAATAAATGTTTAGTCATAAGATTTTAAAGTTTGCAATATGAATAGTTTAAGGTATGTAAAAAATAAAACAATTACTCGAAAGGAGCAATTCTGGAATTAGCTTTGCTCCAAAACTACCTTAAATCAGTCACATATTCAAATTTTCGAGATGTTTGTGAAAGGATTTAATGGAGAATTAATATTGTGGTTATAAAATGAAAGAATCTGAGCGCCCATTTTAATTAGTAACCGAAAAGGGATGTACCTGTAGCGGCAATCGGCTCAAAGAATGCTGATTGGATGTAGAAACTACCAAATCCTTTGTTCTAATCTGATGTACTAGCTGTATAGCAGCTTGGCTCTCTTGTATTCTGAAGCCTTTTCCATCCAAGATGGCTTGGTAGCTTTGGGTGTGTAGGTCGGTGAAGCCTTCCGTGAATTCTAGTTCTTCTTCGTCCACGTGAATTGAGCGGTGTACGCTTTTAGAAGAATCGGGGAGATGCGCTCGATTGATGCTTAGAAACCATTTTACTTTTGCACGTTCTAGTTCTAGGTAGCCCGCTGCTCGATCGTGGCTGCGCACGTGAACTTCATTGCTTTTTACTGCTCCAAATATCCAAAGTAACATATCAAAGAAATGAATACCAATGTTGGCGGTGATGCCACCCGATTTGGTTTCATCGCCTTTCCAACTCGCGTAGTACCAATTGCCCCTTGCGGTGATGTAAGTCAAGTTTACATCGTAAATTTTCTGCTTTTCGTTTGCTACTTTTTGCTTTAGGGCTTTGATAGTTGGGTGGTGGCGTAATTGGAGTATGGTGTAAATTTTTTGTGCATTGCTTTGTTCTTTTTCTTGCAATGCGACTACATTCCAGGGATTGATGACTAGTGGTTTTTCGCAGATTACGTTTGCGCCGATACGCAGGCCAAAGCGGATATGGGCATCATGCAAATAATTGGGTGAACAAATGCTTAGATAATCAATATTTGTGCCTTGTCTTTGCAATCTATCTAAATGGCGATCGAAGCGTTCAAATTCGGTGAAGAAACTGGCATTTGGGAAATAGCGATCTAGTATGCCTACGGAATCTGAGGGGTCGAGGGCAGCTACTAATCTGTTTTGAGTGGCTTTTATGGCGGCTAAGTGACGCGGTGCGATGTAGCCTGCTGCTCCAATGAGGGCGAAGGTTTTGGGAGTTTTATTTTCCCCCAGCCCCTGAAGGGGAGCATTTTCGTTATTAGTTGCTGGGTGAGTGTTTGAATGTTTGAATGACAAGTTCGCGGTTTATCCTCAGATTTCTAGGAGTGTGTTACTTGATTGTTCTCAAGTTTATATTTTACTCCAGAACCTGTACAGATAGCAAGGCCATCATTAAACTCTAGGCGTTCTCCATAAGCACTTATCCAGCCGATTTGTCGGCTCGGATTTCCGACGACCAGTGCGTAATTCGGTACAGATGTAGTGACGACTGCACCTGCCCCTACAAAGGCATATTCACCAATGGTATTACCACAAACAATGGTCGCATTCGCACCGATGCTTGCCCCTTTTTTCACCAAAGTTGTTTTGTATTCTTTTTTTCTATTCACCGCGCTTCTAGGATTGATGACATTGGTGAAAACCATAGAAGGTCCTAAAAAAACATTATCTTGACAAATTACGCCTTCATAAATAGAGACATTGTTTTGCACTTTTACGTTGTCGCCTAGTACTACCCCATTTGCTACGAATACGTTTTGTCCCAAACTGCAATTTTTACCGATGATTGCTTTGGGCATGACGTGACAGAAGTGCCAGATTTTGGTGTTTTTGCCTATGGTGCAGCCAGCGTCCAGGACAGCAGTGGAGTGGGCGTAGAATGGCGTGGTTTCTTCCCCCAGCTCCTGAAGGGGAGACATTTCGTTGTTGGCGTGGCTTTTTCCCTCAGCCTCTAAAGGGGAGATATTTGTTGTTAGCGTGTTCTTTTCCCCCGACTCCTGAAGGGGAGAGGTTTTGTTCTTCGGGTGTTCTTTTCCCCCAGCCTCTGGAGGGGAGGTATTTGTTGTTGGCGTGTTCTTTTCCCCCGACCCCTGAAGGGGAGAGGTTTTGTTCTTTGGGTGTTCTTTTCCCCCAGCCTCTAGAGGGGAGATATTTGTTGTTGACGTGTTCTTTTCCCCCGACCCTTGAAGGGGAGAGGTTTTGTTCTTCGGGTGTTCTTTTCCCCCAGCCTCTGAAGGGGAGATATTTGTTATTTGGGTGGTTTCTATTATTTGCTCTGAACGAAGTGAAATCTCGATTTGAGCTTTATTTTTTATTTCTTTGAGAACGGATGATATGTTATTGATTACTCGTTCGTTTTTGAAACGGATAATCTTGATGCCTAATTCTTGAAGATTTTTGGTTCTGTCTTCGTCGTAAAATTGTTGAGCTGGTTCATTGTGATATTTTCCGTCTAATTCTATACCAAGTTTCGCTTTGTGACAATAAAAATCAAGGATGTATTTACTTACTGCATGCTGTCTTCTAAATTTTAATCCGCTTAATTGTCTATTCCGAAGTTTTTCCCATAGCAATTTTTCTGCCTCTGTCATTTTTTCACGAAGTTTCCTAGCATTTTGAAGAATTTCAAAACTAGCGCCGTGATGCATTTTTGATTTATTACTTTTCAAATTGCTTTGGTGAATCTTTTACCTAGTGGATTGATTTTATATCCGTATCTAAAACGTCAGTTGACAATTAGATACGTTGTTCTTTTTCTGTAAGGTAATGCTGTTGTACTAGGAAATTTCGTTGCTATTTTCCCCCTAAAGGGGAAAAGTTTCTTTTTTGTATTTAACATGTTTATTATTAGGAAGATACGTATTTCTCCCCTTTAGGGGTTGGGGGAAATTTTACACGCACCCTCCTTAAGCAAAAAGCATTTCGCCAATCGAACCGGAAAGAAATTTCTACAACTATTTTTGCGTTGAAATGACATTTTTAGCAAAAAAAAGAACCTTTCATTCGCTAAAGAAATTTGTAACATGCTCAATAATATACGTCTGCACCTCCTCCTTCATTTCCGTATGAATCGGTAAGGAAACCACTTCTTGACAAATTTGCTCGGTGACGGGTAATGATTTTTTTTGATCGAAATAGTGGGCATAGGCTTTTTGGTGGTGCAATGGAACGGGGTAATAAATCATACTTGGGATGTTTCGTGCTTGTAAATGATCTTTTAATTCGTCGCGTTTTCCGTTTTTAACTTTGAGGGTGTATTGATGAAAAATGTGGGTCGAATTGGATTGTCTTGCTGGTATTTGAAGGGCAGCTATATCTTTGAATGCCTCGTCGTATTTGGCTGCAACTGCTTGACGGGCTGCGTTGTATTGGTCTAAATGTTGCAACTTAATATTTAGAACGGCTGCTTGAATCGCATCCAAACGAGAATTGACGCCCAATCGGTCGTGGTAATAGCGTTTGGATTGTCCATGATTGGCGATCATTTTCATTTTTTCTGCTAGATGGTCCTGACTCGTGAAGATTGCGCCACCGTCACCAAAGCAACCTAGATTTTTTGAGGGGAAAAAAGAAGTCGTTCCGATGTCGCCGATCGTACCTGTCTTTTTGATTTGTCCATTGGAATATTTGTAGTCCGTTCCCGTGGCTTGAGCGTTGTCTTCTACTATTGGAATATTGTGTTTTTGAGCCACTGCTGCGATATTCTCCATATCTGCGCTTTGCCCAAACAAATGAACGGGAACAATGGCTTTTGTCTCAGGCGTTATGGCTTGTTCGATAATTTCAGCGGTCACATTAAAGGTATCAGCATCAACATCTACCATAATAGGTTTCAAGCCAAGCAATCCAATCACTTCGGCAGTGGCGACATAAGTGAAAGCAGGAACAATGACTTCATCGCCTCGTTTTAAGTCCAACGCCATTAGTGCGATTTGTAAGGCATCTGTTCCATTGGCGCAGGGAATGACGTGTTTTACGGATAGATAATTCTCTAAAGCTTCTTTGAATTTTGATACTTCTGCACCACCGATGTACCTAGTAGAAGCCAATACATTTTCTATGGCTTTGTCTATGGCGGGTTTTATCTTTAGGTATTGGGGGTAGAGTTCTACCATTTGGATGTTGTCTGTCAGTATGTCAGTAATAGTCACTTAAGCAAGATTGATTGGTCTAGTAGCAATGTCGGTGAGTAGTTCTTCTATGGTTTCTTTTTCCACGTTTTTATCAGGCATAAAGACAACTTCTTCTGAATAATTTACATCCTTGTAATAGGTCAATTGTTCCCTAAAAAGCTTTGCATTAAATGCACCTCCAAAAAGTTCGGCGGCTCTGTTTGCGACTTGTCTAAAAGTCACATGATTTTTGAATAGGAAATAAAGATCAGTATAGTCTTTCCATTTTGCACGTCCTCCTAATGCCAGAGCTTTCATAGCAGCCAAATCTAACAAGCTAGGCATTTTGATTACACCTTCAAAATCCACCTTTGCGGGTATGCTATACATATAGTTGAAGAAGGTTAACTTCACATCATTCAGAACAATGTGCATTTGGTCATCATCTTCGTAAAGGACAGGGTAAGAAGAAAAGCCGCTTTCTGATATTATTCTTCTAATTCTTCTTCTTTTGATTTTTTTATTAGCTGTAAAAAGGTCAAAATCAATTGATTCTCGATGACCTATCTGAAGAGCAATCGCCGTACCACCTACGAGGTAGTGATTTTTTGAAAAAACTTTAATCAGAGGTAAAAGTTCTTGCTGATTTTTATTGAGGATTTCTCGGAACATGCCGATCAAAATATAGATTAAAAAAATACTTAGTACGATCTTTGTAATTAATGCGCATTTTATCAGGTGCAGTTTGTCTCCTGAATATCTCGGCAGTATTTTTCAGTCCCACTACATCGAATAAGAGCGTAATCTGCTCTTCTGTTCCATAAGAGAGAATACTTTCTACCCAAGAATCAGGTGATAGGCGAGCCTTTGCCTCTTCAGACATCCACCAAAATAAATAGCCGCATTTTTTGACCAGAAGTGCTATATTTTCCTGTGAAATATTCATCAATTTTTCTAAGGAAAACAATAACTTATTACGCGTAGTTCAACATCAAATCACCCGCCGCAACAAGTCGGGCGATACCTCTATTATCAAATCCTGCCCCAAAGTCTCCAACTGCACGACCATGCGTTTGCCGTGATCGGTTTCTATTAATTTCCCTTTCAGTCCCGTCAAGCGACCCGCAATCAATTCTACTTGATCGCCTACTTTCACACTGCTCGGCTCAATGGAAGTCACTAGCCCCTCTCCTACTATTCTTTTTAGCAAATCAATTTCTTTTTCTGGGATGGCAATCAAATTGCGCCCTATTTTTACATATTCCAGCACATAATCCGTTTCCAATACTCGAACATAATCCGCTTGGTTCACCTTCACGAAAGCATAGCAGCTAATCAATGGAATGTAGTGCGTTTTGACTTTGCGCGTATATTGCCGTTTAACTTCTTGCAAAGGTACATAGCATTCAATTCCTTTATTTTTCAGGTTTTGTAGCACTACTTTTTCACATTTATAGCGCGTATAGATGGCAAACCAGCGACTTTCAGTCTCGTGTAAATGGTTTTCTTTTTGTGCTATGGCAGTTGCAGGCATAATTTCTTCTTGTGTTTTTCTACGGCTTCGCCAACGATAAGTCGCAGTGGACTTATAGTCGGAGGAATATCGAATAACGAATCTTGAACGCTAAATGTCGAAGTATTCATGATTCAAGGTATTGATTTTCAGGCGTTAAAGTAATGATAGAGGCTACTCCACTGTCACTGATTTTGCTAAGTTTCTCGGTTGATCGACATTGCAGCCACGCATATTTGCGACGTGATAGGACAGCAATTGCAAAGGAATCGAAGAAATCAGGGGCGCAAATATCTCCTCTACTTCTGGAATTTCAATCACAAAATCCGCCATTCTTCTGATTTGCTCGTCGCCTTCCGTCACAATCGCAATCACCAGTCCTTTTCTGGCTTTTACTTCTTGAATGTTGCTTACGATCTTCTCGTAGGCACTTTTATTCGTCGCAATTACGATGACGGGCATCAAAGCATCTATCAAGGCAATTGGTCCGTGCTTCATTTCAGCAGCTGGATAACCTTCTGCGTGAATGTAAGATATTTCTTTTAATTTCAATGCCCCTTCTAGTGCCACGGGGAAATTCATTCCACGTCCCAGATAAAGCGCATTGCTGGCATTTCTGATTTGTTGGGCGATGTATTGAATTTTGGAATCGTATTCTAGTACTTTTTCTATTTTTTCGGGCACTTTACTAAACTCTACGATCAGGCGATGGTATTCTGATTTGCTCAGTGTTCCTTTTTTGTAGCCTAAGTAAAGTGTCATCAAAGTCAATACCGTCAATTGTCCCGTAAAGGCTTTGGTAGAAGCAACACCGATTTCTGGTCCTGCGTGAATGTAAGAACCTGCGTCGGTTGCTCTTGCAATGGAAGAACCCACCACATTCACTACGCCATATAAAAATGCGCCTCGTTCCTTTGCCAATTTGATCGCTGCTAAAGTATCAGCGGTTTCGCCCGATTGGGAAATGGGGATGACAATATCTCGATTGGTGATGACTGGATTTCTGTATCGAAATTCCGAGGCATATTCTACTTCTACTTGGATTCTAGCAATATCTTCTAGCAAATATTCCGCTACCAAACCGGCATGCCAAGAAGTACCACAAGCTACAAAAACAATGCGGTCTGCATTTAGGAATTTTTCTAAATTATCTTCCAAACTACCCAACAAAATCCAACCTTCTTTAGCATTCAATCGTCCGCGCATACAGTCGGCAACGGTTTGTGGTTGTTGGAAAATTTCTTTGAGCATGAAGTAATCGTAGCCCTCTTTTTCCAGCATTTCGATTTGCATATCCAAATACTGAAAACGTGGCTCTTGCTCTACATTTTGGATATTTCGGATGCGAAAATCGCCACCTTTGGTAACAACTGCAATTTCTTCATCATTGAGGTAAACGACTTTCTTAGTGTATTCGATAATCGGCGTCGCATCGGAAGCTAGAAAAAATTCATTTTCACCAATACCGACCACAAGCGGACTTGACTTTCTTGCCGCTACTAATTTTTGTGGTTCGTCTTGATCCAGCACGACAATGGCGTAAGCACCCACCACCCTAGAAAGGGCGATGCGAACAGCTTCTTCAATAGGTAAATTTTCGCTGCGCTTGACTTCTTCAATCAAGTGCGCCAAGACTTCTGTATCTGTATCGCTATGAAATTCATGCCCTTGTTGGAGGAGTGCTCTTTTAAGCAATTCGTAGTTTTCGATGATGCCATTGTGGACGATGGTCAGTCGGCTATCACCAGAATTGTGTGGATGGGCATTGCGGTCGTTGGGTTCTCCGTGGGTCGCCCAGCGCGTATGTCCAATACCGATGTTTCCCTTTTTGCTGAGCGGCTCGGCATACTGTACCAAATCATCTACTTTTCCTCTTTTCTTGTACACATTCAACTGCCCATTCAACAGTGCCACGCCCGCACTATCATAACCTCTATACTCTAGACGCTGTAAGCCTTTTATTAAAATAGGGTAAGCCTGCTTTTCACCGATATACGCTACTATTCCACACATGATGCTAGTGATTTTGATTATCTATAGTTCTTGCCTTTTTACTTCATTTTTTTGTTCCAAAATAAGAGTTGTTCTGTGCCACAAAGAAAGCAATTATTCGTTAAGCAAACCTATTTTACCTGTCGAAAAATTGTTAAATATCAATCCATTTTAGATATAGTATTCTCAAATCAAAATAGGTGTCACAAATTCAAGAAAATACTTTAGAATTTTTCAATACGCGCATCAAATATTTTCCATAGCCACTCTTCAGCAAGGGCTGCGCAATTTCTTCTAATTTATCTGCTGAAATGAAGCCCATTCGGTAGGCAATTTCCTCAATACAACCAATCTTCAAGCCTTGTCTTTTCTCAATCACACGTACAAATTCAGAAGCATCGCTCAAGGAATTAAACGTTCCTGTATCCAACCACGCCGTTCCTCTATCCATCACCCCAACGGTCAATTCATCCATCATCAAATAGGTCTTGTTGACATCCGTAATTTCGTATTCACCACGTGCAGAAGGCGCAATATTTTTAGCAATATCCACCACTCGATTATCGTAGAAGTAAAGTCCTGGAACAGCGTAATTCGATTTGGGTTTCTTGGGTTTTTCTTCTATGGAAATCACTTTGAAACCTTCATTGAATTCTACTACACCGTAGCGTTCAGGATCAGAAACGGGATAAGCAAAAACCTTCGCGCCTCGCTCTATTTTGCTACTCTTTTTCAAGAGCTTACTCAAGCCCGCACCGTAAAAAATATTATCCCCCAAAATTAGTGCTGCTGAATCGTCTCCGATAAAATCTTCTCCAATCACGAAGGCTTGCGCCAGTCCATTCGGTACTTCCTGCACGGCGTATTGAAAGTCACAACCGATGCGCGAACCGTCTCCCAATAATCGCTGGAATTGTTCGCTATCATGGAGTGTCGTAATGATCAAAACCTCTCTAATGCCCGCTTCCAAGAGTATGGAAAGTGGGTAATAAATCATGGGTTTGTCGTAAATGGGCATCAATTGCTTGGAAATCGCTTTCGTAATTGGGTATAGACGCGTTCCCGAACCGCCCGCTAGTATGATTCCTTTCATTTCTGTAAGTTTTAAAGAATCCTAGGTTTCAGTTGTACACTAAATTGGAAGAATTTCTATAAATTCTGCTATTGTTTATTTGTTTATAATGTTTATCTGTTTACGCGATAACTAGCTCGCAGTAAACAGCTTAAACGATTAAACAAATAAACATTTTTAAGCTGTTTGCAAATACTGTTGCTCGTAATATTGCTGATACACGCCCGATGTCACATTTTCGAGCCATTCTTCATTTTCCAAATACCAATCTATTGTCTTGCTCAGTCCTTCTTCGAATTGTAAAGAAGGCATCCAGCCCAATTCTTCTTTCAGCTTAGTGGCATCTATGGCATAGCGCATATCATGTCCCGCTCGGTCTGTGACAAAAGTGATGAGCCTTGCGGAACTACCTGCCGAGCGTCCTAATTTCTTGTCCATTTGTTCACACAAGACTTCAATCAAGTCAATATTGCGCCATTCGTTGTGCCCACCAATATTATAGGTTTCCCCTGGCTTGCCTTTGTGGAAAATTAGATCAATCGCCGCTGCGTGGTCTTCGACAAACAACCAATCACGGACATTCACGCCTTTTCCATAGACGGGCAAGGCTTTTTGATGCTTGATATTGTTAATAAAAAGCGGCACTAATTTTTCCGGAAATTGGTAGCTACCATAATTATTGGAGCAATTCGAGAGGACGACAGGTAATTTGTAAGTATGATGAAAGGCGCGAACCAAATGATCGGAACTGGCTTTGGAAGCTGAATAAGGACTGCGTGGATCGTAGGCGGTACTTTCTAAGAAAAAACCTTCTTTTCCCAAAGAGCCATAAACTTCATCTGTAGAAACGTGATAAAACAACTTACCTTCGTAGTTTCCTTTCCAATGCTCTTTCGCCACTTGCAGCAAAGTCGCCGTTCCTAGTACATTGGTCTTAATAAAGATCAACGGATCGCTAATGGAACGATCTACGTGCGATTCTGCCGCCAAATGAATCACGCCATCAAAATCGTACTTTTGAAAGAGCGTACGCATTTCTTCCAAATCGGTAATATCGCCTCGTTCGAAGCTGTAATTCGACGCACTTTCTACATCTTTGATGTTCTCCAAATTCCCCGCATAGGTCAATTTATCCAAGTTCACAATTTGGTAGTCTGGATATTGCTGTACCATGCGCCTCACCACATGCGAACCGATAAAACCTGCGCCGCCTGTTATTAAAATCTTCATTGTTTATTCGGTTATTTGGTGATTTGGTAATCTGAGCAGTTCAAATCACCAAATCACCAGTTCATCAAATCCCCACTAAATAATCATTCCCGCGCCCACCGTATTGTTCGTCGCTTCATCCACCAAAATGACGCTGCCTGTAATGCGATTTTTGCGGTATTCGTCTGCAAAAAGTGGCTTCGTAGTGCGCAATTGCACCCGTGCAATGTCATTCATCTTAATGGATTTATCTTCCAAATCTCGATGCAAAGTATTGATATTCAGTTTATACTGAATTTCTTTTACAACACATCGCGCCTCTTGCGTGGTGTGCATAATGGTATATTTACCGTTGGCTTGAATGGGTTTGTTATCGAACCAGCAAATCATCAAATCTAAGTCTTGCGTCACTTCTGGTTGGTTATTAGTGCGCACAATCATATCACCACGACTCAAATCGTAATCATCTTCAATTAGAATAGTCGCAGACATCGGCGGGTAAACTTCCTCCAGTTCACCGTCGTAGGTATCTATTTTCGCAATTTTGGTGGTGAAACCAGAAGGCAATAAAGTCACTTCGTCTCCCTTTTTCATCACACCACCCGCTACCCGTCCAGCATAACCTCGATAGTCGTGAAATTTGTCGTTATATGGACGCACGACGTATTGAATCGGAAAGCGCACATCAATCAAATTGTGGTCGCTGCCGATATGCACATTCTCTAAATAGTACATCAGAGTTGGACCGTCGTACCATTTCGTTTTTTCAGAACGGGTCACGACATTGTCTCCTTTTAGTGCAGAAATCGGAATGAAATGTACATCCACTACATCCAATTTGGACGCAAAACCCTCAAATTCTTCTTTAATTTCTTCATAAACGGCTTCACTATAATCCACCAAATCCATCTTATTGATGCAGACCACCAAATGCGGAATTTGCAGTAAAGACGCAATGATCGCATGCCGACGCGTTTGTTCCGCCACGCCATTTCGAGCATCAATCAAAATCAAAGCCACATTCGCAGTAGAAGCCCCCGTCACCATATTCCGAGTGTATTGAATGTGACCAGGTGTGTCCGCAATGATGAATTTGCGCTTCGGCGTCGCAAAGTAGCGATAGGCTACATCAATCGTAATCCCCTGCTCCCGCTCGGATTTCAGTCCATCGGTCAGCAGTGCTAAATTAACCCCTTCTTCTCCTCTTTTCTCACTCGTCTGCTTAATCAATTCATACTGGTCTTCAAATATGGATTTGCTATCATATAATAATCGCCCGATCAGGGTACTTTTTCCATCATCCACACTCCCTGCGGTGGTGAAGCGAAGTAGTTCTGTTGATTGTTCTGACATTGTCTGTTGTTTACTCAATGATTTGTTGATGCTGTTTATTCGTTTACTGCTTATTATCATCTGACTTCTTATCTTTCTTCAATTGAGATTTTCTGAGTGCATTCAATTTATTTGCTATTTCCTCTATCAAGGGTCTCAAATTATTTACTTTTTCCTTTGAAAGATATTCCAAATCCGTAGCAATTATTAGATGATTTAGCGTTTCCATTAAGCTACCAAAGGATATTTCGGTGTATCTAGCTTGCTCTTTACCCGACACTCTAGAGCCACCTTCAGCAAGATTGGAGGAAATAGAGCTAGTAGAGCGTCTTATTTGACTGGTCAATCCATATCTTTCTTCAATAGGAAAGTCTTTGCTTAACTTGTAGACTTCCTTAACAAGGACTCTTGATCTTTTCCAAACCTCTAGTTTTTCAAAAGCAAATTGACGATAGGGCATAGTAAATTGGTTTTTATTGAATAATGCAACCGTAGAGAATATCTTTGTTTACGCCTCGATAATATTTATTTACTTAACAGTTATACTCTGTACTGAGGAATTAAATTACAAGTCTTTTACCCAATAAATAAACCAGCAATTTCAATAAACCAGCAGATACAAATTTGTTCTGACCACAGCTTATTTTACAAGCCTATGGCTAGAAGCTTTAGCTAATAGTTGGCTCGAATCGAATAAACAAATAAACAGCGTAAACGAATAAACATCAAAAATACCCTTTCTTCTTCCGATCTTCCATCGCCGTTTCTGAACGCTTATCATCGGAGCGACCGCCTCTTTCGGTGGTGCGAGTGGTGGAAACTTCTTGAATAATGGCTTCCAGCGTATCGGCATCCGATTCCCAAACACCCGTGCAGGTCATGTCGCCCATCGTGCGGCAGCGGACGTTCATTTCTACGATCTCTTCGTGGGGACGGAGCGTCAGAAATTCATTTTCGGCAAGTAGGATACCATCTCGGCGGAAGACGCGACGTTTGTGCGCATAATAGACGCTGGGCAAGGGCACTTTTTCCATCGCTAAGTATTGCCAGACGTCTAGTTCCGTCCAATTGCTGATAGGGAAAACGCGGAAATGTTCGCCAAAATGTTTTTTGCTATTGAATAAGTTCCAAAGTTCTGGGCGCTGATTTTTGGGATCCCATTGTCCAAATTCGTCACGGTGAGAGAAAAAACGTTCTTTGGCTCTGGCTTTTTCTTCGTCTCTTCTAGCACCGCCCAAAGCAGCGTCGTATTTGCCTTTTTCTAAGGTTTCTAGCAGGACGGGAATTTGCAAGCTATTCCGACTAGCATTATAGCCTCTTTCTTCCACCAATTTACCTTCGTCTATGAATTGCTGTACACTACCGACAATCAATTTTACACCCAAACGCTCGACCAATTCATCGCGAAAAGTGATTGCTTCTGGAAAATTATGACCTGTATCAACGTGCAACAATGGAAAAGGAATGCGCGCGGGATAGAAGGCTTTCATTGCCAAATGGGTCATCAAAATAGAGTCTTTGCCTCCCGAAAACATCAAGACAGGATTCTCAAATTGCGCAGCCACTTCGCGCAAAACGAAAATGGACTCTGATTCCAATTCTCGTAAGTGATCGACATTGTAGCTGGCACTTTTGCTGGCCATTTTTTGCTGGGCAGCGGCTGTTCCGTTAGGATTTGTCATTCGTAACGTATTTATTAATTGTTGGCTACTAGTAAATGAATCTATTAGCTATTAGCTTTCTCGCTGGTATTCAAAGATATTGAGGCTTTGATAAAATGATATAATTGCTCCACCGATTCTTCTATCGTTTGGTCGGCGGTTTTGATTTCAAATGCTGGATTTTCGGGTGCTTCGTAGGGCGAATCTATGCCTGTAAAGCCTTTGATTTCTCCTTTTCTCGCTTTTTTGTACAGTCCTTTCACATCTCTAGACTCACAAATTTCGAGTGGTGTATTGATGTAAATTTCTAAAAAATCTGCTTCGCCGACAATGGAACGCGCATAGTCTCGAATAGCTATCGTCGGACTGACAAAGGAATTTAAAGTGATGATGCCAGAGTGCAAATATAACTTTGCAATTTCTGCAATTCGACGGATGTTTTCTTTCCGATCTTCTAAACTGAAACCTAAGTTGCTGTTGATACCCGAACGGATGTTATCGCCATCCAAAACCTGTGCAAAAAAACCTTTATTGTGGAGTTTTCGCTCTAAATGCTGCGCAATCGTACTTTTACCTGAACCAGATAAGCCCGTGAGCCATAAGACTTTAGCTTTCTGATTCAGACGCTCTTCTCGATCTTTGCGTTGCAGCAAGCGGTCAAAAATAGGATGTATGTTATTGTCTTTGTTCAAGTTCGTTTAGGTTTTATTCTATTGAGATTCCTTTTTCATTTTCCCCTAGCCCCTAAAGGGGAAATATTTCGTTTTTTGCATATAAAACAGTCATTAATAGAAAGATACGTATTTCTCCCCTTAAGGGGTCGGGGGAAATTTTACACGAGTTTTCTTCTTTTCAAGAAAGATTAGCCTTTTCTCAAAAGGAAAAGCCTCAATTGACTCTATTTATTCGTCCAACTTGCTTTCAAACGCCTATACAATTTTCGCACCTGCCCTAATTTTACCCTCAACCACAGCTTTTCGTGAAAGAAATAAAGCACAGTTTTGGTCACCAACTCTATAATCGGAATAGCAAGTGCAATCACTGCCATTTTCTCGCCATCGGAAGCTTCTATATGGGTATTTTCTCGATTAAAAATGAAATAAACGATAAAAAAAGTCATAATAGTCGCAAAAATACGCCAAGAAATCGTCTTCAAAAGAATATCTCTATTAGTGACCTGATGATCTCGCCATATCAATTGCCAAGCGCGTTCGTGAATGTAGTAAATACCTAATTTCAAAGGTGTTTCAATAAGCATTACCCAACCAGATTCTTTGAAGTGTGGCGTTCCAAGTACAATCCAAGTAATGACGAGTGCAACCAAAAAAGTATCTGACATCGCGACCAATCTCCAAGATAAACCTTTGAGCAAAGAGCGTAGCCGCGACTCCTTATGATAGACTTGTGTCATTGACTTATGCGACTTGGTCGGCAAGTTCTTCTACTTGCACAATGTTGCGACCGATACTCTGATAGAAAAACCCTAAATCTTCCATACGATCTAAATCATACAGATTTCGACCGTCAAAAACGATAGGTTCTTTCAGTAATTTTTTCATCACTTCAAAACTAGGCGTACGGAATACACTCCACTCCGTAATGATCGCTAGAGCATCCGCATCCACAATCGCTTCGTATTGATCTTCCACAAATTGAATGCGATCACCAAAAATCTCTTTTACATTATCCATCGCTTCGGGGTCAAAGGCTTTTACTTTTGCCCCTGCTTCCAATAAGCCTTCAATAATATACAAAGCGGGGGCTTCCCGAATATCATCGGTATTGGGTTTGAATGCCAAGCCCCAAATGCCAATGGTTTTTCCTGTCAAGTCGTTGCCTAACTTCTCTTTGATTTTGTGTACCAAAACCGTTTTTTGGATTTGATTCACATTCATCACCGACTTCAAAATCTTGAAGTCATACGTGAAATCTTCTGCCGTTTTTGCCAATGCTTGTACATCTTTGGGGAAACAACTTCCACCGTAGCCCACTCCTGGAAATAAGAAACGCTTTCCAATCCGTCCATCACTTCCCATTCCAATGCGCACTTTGTCCACATCCGCACCTACTTTTTCGCAAAGGTTTGCAATTTCGTTCATAAAAGAAATACGAGTAGCTAGATAAGAATTGGCAGCATATTTGGTCATTTCCGCAGAACGTTCGTCCATGAAATAAATCGGATTGCCTTGACGCACAAAGGGCAAGTACAACTGATTCATCAATTCACGCGCCTTTTCGGAGGTCGTTCCAATCACAACGCGGTCTGGTTTCATAAAATCATCTACTGCGACGCCTTCTCTCAAGAACTCTGGATTGGACACTACATCGAATAAATCTTCGGATAAATGCTCTGCTAATACCGCATGCACTTTTTCCGCTGTACCCACTGGCACCGTACTTTTATCTACAATGACTTTATAATCTTCAATCAAAAAACTCAGCTGATTGGCTACCTTTAATATGTAGGACAAATCGGCAGAACCGTCTTCTCCTGGAGGTGTCGGTAGTGCCAAGAAAATAATTTGTGCCTCTTTGATAGCTTCTGCTAAATTGGTTGTGAAATGCAAACGCCCTTGTCGCGTATTTCGCTCAAAAAGCAATTCTAAGCCAGGCTCAAAAATGGGTACTTCCCCATTTTGCATTTGCTTCACTTTGTTTTCGTCTATATCTACACAGATCACATTATTTCCCGTTTCTGCAAAACAAGTTCCCGTCACCAAACCAACGTATCCTGTTCCGACTACCGCTATTTTCATGTTCCTTTTAGTTTTATATTATATTTTAATTTTTTTCTATGCTGCTTCAATGGGCACTTCCGATGTCCACAACAAAAGAGGTTTCGGACTAAAACTACAGTGTAATTCATCTGTCCACTCTGTTGGACTGTAAATAATATATCTCAATTTCCGACTAATCATGGATTCTACTTTATCTACCAATTTGAGCAGATAAATTTTGTCAATATTACCAACAAAAATCAGGTCAATCACCGAGCTATTGAGTCCTTCTGCAAATTTGCCAGAGAGATAAATCTTTTCAACTTCTCCCAAGCCTTCTACCACGTTTTGAATGACTTTATCCAAACCGACGTGTTTCATAACAATATTATGGACTTCTCCGAAAAGCGGGTGAGTAGGATTGGCTTGGAACATTTTTTTGTTGCCATTCATAAAGGAAGAAAGCATACCAGATTGTTCCAAACGGTTGAGTTCTAATCGAATGGCGTTAGAAGACTCGCCAAACTCTCCTTCCAGACTACGAAGGTAAGCAGTGGTACTCTTATTCAAGAAAAATTTTAATAAGAGTTTGATTCTCGTCTTTGATGATATTAGTGTCTCTATCATTGGTATAAATTGCGCAGCAAAACTACTCAATTTATAATATTAGCCAAATTTTGGATGTGTTAAAGTTTTGGGTAAAAAATAAGCTGTAACACTTACGTACGAGATTTTTGGCATTTAATTTGGTTTTAAAAGGCTTATTTTGAAATTAAATTCTACTCAAAAACATTTTATTGATATATGATTTTTTTCTATCGTTTTTATCCCTGTATTAGGATTAGTCAAATTTGAAGAACATATTCCTTAAACTCCTGTTAAAGCATCGTTGAATATCGGAGCATAGCATTGCTCCACATTAATAATCACTAACATTAAATTAGGAACTATGAGATTTTTGTCATTTGCTGTGATGAGTCTAGTGTTACTGCTATCTGTTATAGCATGTGAGCCGACCAATCAAAAAACTGTAGTAGAACAGGCACAAGAAAATGAAAACCTATCTACTTTGGTGACAGCAGTAGAAAAAGCAGGATTAGTAGAAACCTTGAGCGGAGAAGGTCCATTCACGGTTTTTGCACCGACCAATCAAGCATTCGAAGCACTACCAGAAGGTGTGCTGGATATGTTGTTGCAGCCAGAGAATAAAGGGAAGTTACAAGCGGTGTTGACTTACCATGTTGTAGAAGGTAAAGTCATGTCCACTGATCTACAAGACGGACAAGAAGTAGCGACGGTGCAAGGAGAAAATATAACGATAAGTACTACGGACGGGGCGAAGATCAATGGTGCTGCGGTGAGTACGGCGGATGTTGGAGTAGCCAATGGTGTCATTCACATTATTGACGAAGTAATTTTGCCACCTACGATCATAGAAGAAATGGAGCAGGCTGCGAATGCAAAGAATATTGTAGAACTTGCTGTGGGAGCAGAAAACTTATCTACTTTAGTAGCGGCTGTACAAGCAGGTGGCTTGGTAGAAACATTGAGTGGAGAAGGTCCGTTCACGGTTTTTGCACCAACCAACGAAGCATTCGAAGCATTACCTGACGGCATATTAGAGAGTTTACTACAGCCAGAAAATAAGGATAAATTGGTAGCTATCCTTACCTATCATGTGGTATCAGGAAAAGTAATGTCCACCGATTTGCAGGATGGTCAAACTGCACCTACTGTACAAGGGGACGAAATCACAGTAGATTTATCTGATGGCGCAATGATTAGTGGTGCTAAAGTGGTAGCTGCTGATGTGGAAGCTACTAATGGGGTAGTTCATATTATCGATAAAGTCATTCTTCCTCCTTCTTTGGAGTTGTAAAGCGAAAGATTTGCAAAGCATTCTATGAATAGCATTTGTGCTTTGATAAATTGTAGAAGCCAGTCATTCCTTAGAATAACTGGCTTTTGTTTTGTATTTATTTATTGTGGTATTACTACGCATCTTTATGGCGATCAAGGGCAAAGCCTTAATTTACCTAAAGCGTTCTACTCTAGATTCACTGTACAAATAAAGCTATCGCACCAAATTCATTTTCTTGCTCTCCATAACTTGTCCATCCACTAGCAGGCGATAATAATATACGCCACTAGATAGATTAGTAGTATTGATAGCTACTTGACCAACGCCCAATTGTTGTAGTGGAATGCTAGAAGTGAGGTGTCCTTGTGCGTCCATGATTTGTAATTGAGCGGTCTTGACATTTGCGGGTAAATTGTAAGAAATCGTGGTATAGTCTTGAAAAGGATTGGGATGATTTTGTGCCAGCATTTCTCCTTGTTCTAATGCGGACTCGATAAGATGTCCAGTTGTTTCACTCAATATTAGTGCTTCCAGTTTTGCCAAGCGTTCTTCCAAAGACTGTACATTCTCTTCCAAGTCCTGAATGGCTGCTTCCTTTTCCGCTATCAAATCCTGCTGCTCTTGCATAGCACTGATCAAAACGGGAATGATATCAGAATAGTAAACCCCCAATCGCTCCATTTCTACTTTTTTCAGAGGTGCATCTTCCGCTTCACTGCTAGCGACCCATTCGTGGGTTTTGACCACTTCTGGCAGTACTTTGAGCAAATCTTGCGCGATCAAACCCAATTTTTCTTCTCCACTTTTGTCGCCTTTCCATCGGTAGCGAACTGCTTGCAATTGCATAATTTCTTCCAAACCATACTTGAGGTTTTTGATATTTGATTTGCTTCTTCGATCCGAAGTGTTAATCGTTCCATTGGTAGCATATACGTCATCCCATCTGCGTGAACTTGATCCCAAATCCAAATTTCCATTGGTAGCAGGAACAAAATTGCTGTTCACACTCAAAATCCTAGCACCCTCATCCGAGAGTTTCTCTGTACTTCCAATTTGTACATCTCCATTCACTACCAATGCTTCGGTAGGATTGTCATTACCGATACCGACTTTACCGCTTTTCAAAATTGTGAGTGCATTTGAACGGGCGGTATTACTCGTTCCATTCCCTACGACAAATAGCGGATCTGCAAAAAACCATGAATTGCTATTGCCAGAAGAAGATGTATTGTAGCTACCAACTGCGGTCATGCGATAGACATCCGTATCCAAACCAATGCCCAGCGTACTACTTTGGTCGCCATTTGCTCTGTTGTCGTAGCCCAATAAAGTGGTTCTATCACCGAAAGTTGAATTACTATAACCTAGCACAAAATTATCATCGCCAGAAGTTGCATTACTATAACCCAATACGAAATTATCATTGCCAGAAGCATTATTATTTCTACCGAGTACAGTTGATCGCTCGCCCGTTACATTGTTTTGTCTGCCTAGTGCATTATTGTCTTCCCCTCTGACATCATTCGCTATACCGATTGCTACTCCTTCTTCCGCTTCAATATAGTTATCAATACCCAAGCCTATACTTCTTTTATTCAAAACCTGTGTGTTATTACCCAAAGCGATGCTCTGCACACCTTTTGCTTGAGCTTCATCACCGATTGCTATCGTGAGGCTGGTGTCCGCTAGACTTTCTCTACCAATGGCGATGCTTGATTCGTGTTTTGCTTTGGCGAAGTAGCCAATTGCACTGCCGTAATCGCTAGCCGAACTGCCATAGCCAAACAACACCGCTCGCTCCCCCGCCATTGACCAGGCATTGTTTTGGTCCACACCACCTCCGACGGCTTGGTTCTCTACATCAAAAAAGAATCCAAGAATTTCATCACCTACGCTCGTACCACTGATGTATTCTAGGTACTCCCAACTGATTTCAAATCCATCATAAACGATTCCATTATTCGTCCCATTGGATGCAAACACGATTTCCACGAACCCAATTCCGCTGAAAATAAGTGTATCTGTAGTCGGAGAATTATTGTGATAAGCCACTCCTTGTATCCAAAGAGTATCAGCGGCTTCTAAATCTAAATTGTTAAGCAGAATTTTGACTTGAAGGGCATCTTCTGGAAAAATAATCTGAAAATCATCCTGCTCGTTGCTGCCATACCCGCCATTAGCACCACCACTGTCATAGAGCGTACCACAATTGCGTTGCTCTACATCATTGTTGTTGTTAATGGTCATAAAATAAGTTTGAGGTGCATTGCAAACAAATTGGTAAGCACTGCTGTAATCTTGACCACTGGCTGAGGTCCAAATAAGATTCCCAGCTCCGTCAGTTGCTAGTACTTGCCCTTGATTACCATCAGCTTCTGGATAAGTCAAACCATTGACTTCCAGCGTATTATTGATGGTTACTTTGCTTTCAAAACTAGAGCTATCTGGCTTGATGGAAACCTGTGCTTGCAACTGAAGGAGGCTAAGGATAAAAATAAAGGTATAAGTAAATGTTTTCATTAGATGTGCCGAATTTTAAATGTTGATGATTGAAATAAATTCGACACGAAAGTAAGAGTGCAAGTAGCTTCTAATGCTACCAAGTGTAGTGAAGTGGGTAGTTATAGTAGTGAAGTTCAATTAGGGAGGAGTGAACATCTTTAACCATGCATTTTTATTGAGAGGGCGCATCTCAAAATGTCGTTTTGGTGATTAATAGGGAGAATTATCGTTCCTATTTCATGTAGTCGCATCCGAAAATCTATAAGGGAGGATTTTCGGATGCTCCAAAGGGTTCTTAAGGGCAAGAAGCGTTAAAAATTAACGCTTCTTGCCCTTAAAATCCCTCTAGCAGGAAGTTTTTCACCTTTGAAAACTTTAGTCTGCCTCAGGCTGAAAACTTTCTGCGACATTTTGAGATGCACCCTTATTCGGATGACTTTGGTCTTTTTATAGATTTCCTTGTATTTTGTTGAGATTGTTTTCAATATATTCTTTCACCTTTTTTATGATCTTATAAATCTTAAAAATATCTTCTTGCGTGGCGTCGTAAGCCAAACTTTGTGCATATTGATTTTTGTAAAAATAGACGAATAAGAAAAATCGCCCCATTGTATAGGTGCCATATATAGGAATATCTATACCATCGGCTTCGTTGCGCTTTTGTGCAGCCACCATAGCGATCAATAATTGTCCAAGCGGATAGCCTGTATAGCCAGGCTCAGGTTTGTATTCATGCAAAGTATAAAAAGGTGTTCTTGGTGTCTGTCTTCCCGTAGCTACCATGAAATCAATATTCCCTTGCACGGTTTGATCTACTAGCTCAATAGTTAGTTTGTTTTCAAGGAAAGAACTGTATCGCTCACTTTTGAACCAAATCAAACCCATAAGAGGACCTAGAAAGTAGAACTTAAGGGCCGCTTCGTTCCAATCTTGTACATTTTCAATTAGGCGTTCTCGTAGCGCATTCAATTCTTCTTTTTCTTTTGCTGAAAGGGGATCATCCGCAGCCAACCAATCTTCCAATGCCTCTGATTTTCTGCTGAGCTTGATATCAAAATATCGTTCTACATCTTCTGGTTTCCAGAATTTAAAGGACTGTAATCTATTGTCTTCCATCATCCATTTGTTTTAACAAAAATAGCCGATTTCTGCGAGATTATCAATGCACTTTTTTGATTAATTGGATACGGAAGAACTAAGATTTTAAAAATCCGTCCGTAAAGTGTACCCGCCGTTTTTCTTCCGCAAATTTGCCTTGGTTGTAGGTGTTGGATTGGCCTTTGGGAATAGATAAGCTTTGCCAGTCTTTGCCTTTTAGCATCTTTCCAATAAATGTGATCTGTCCTACATGATAGGCGTAGTGCATAGTTTGCCGATTAATGGCTTCGGTGATGCTATGCCCCATATTTCGGATGTAAATGATTTGCTCGAAATTGGTTTGGTTGACACTATCCAATGCCTCAAATAGACATTGCCAGCCTTCTTCCCATTTGTTCAGCAAATCCGACCTGTTCTTTATGGTATCTTCAAATTCTTCATCGCGTTTTCGCCAAGTTTTTTCACCGTCTTCCGTCAGGAAATTCGTCCAACGCGACAGCATATTACCGTGCAAGTGCTTGACCAGAATCGCAACCGAATTGCTGTCGTCATTGGCTCGCCAAAATAGGTCATTGTCAGAAAGTTGCACGAAAGTGCGGTCACCAAGCATTTTGTAATACTCAAATTGCTTTCTGGTACTTTCTAGGTAGTTTTCGATGATTGATTTCATTTACAGCTTATTTTTTGGCTGAAAAGCAGAATATTCGTTACTTAGCCCTTATTTTATTTTGCAAAGGTAGGTTAAAACCTACTTTTTTTTTGCTAGCAAAGAAGCAATACCAACACAAAACAAATGGGAAATTTCCAACTCAATACGATCGACATTGTCATCATGATCGTCTATCTCGTCGGGATCGTCATATATGGTCTGACGAAAGGAAAACAAGATAGTTCCGAAGATTATTTTCTAGGCGGTCGCTCGATGACTTGGCCCATAGTGGGCATTGCGCTTTTCTCTGCTAATATCTCTAGTTCTACTTTGGTTGGCTTGGCGGGCGATGCCTATAAAACCAATGTACACGTCTATAATTACGAGTGGTATGCGGTCATCGTATTGATCTTTTTTGCCATTTTTTTCCTGCCTTTTTATCTGAAATCGGGGGTTTATACCATGCCCGAATTTCTGGAAAGACGATACGACCGTCGTTCACGCTATTATTTTTCCTTTATCACTGTTGTTGGTAATGTGCTGGTGGATACTGCGGCGGGTTTATACGTTGGAAACATTGTCTTAAAGTTGCTATTTCCTGATGTGCCTTCCGTTGCTATTATTATTATTTTAGCAGCAGCGGCGGCAGCATATACCATTCCAGGCGGACTTAATTCAGTCATTCAAACCGAAGTTATTCAAGCCATTCTACTGATTATAGGTTCTATTTTATTGACTTATTTTGCTTTCGATGCACTTGGCGGTGGTTGGTCAGCAATGATGAATAACTTGGATAATATGCTCGAAAATGGAGAAGTCAATTTTGGAGATCGCGCTGCTAATGGGGAGTTTATTCCTCGAAATTCAGAGGAAGTCTTTAGCTTAGTCCGACCCGAAAATGACAGCTTTATGAAGTGGTATCACTTGCTGACGGGTGTTCCTTTGTTGGGTTTTTACTTTTGGGCGAACAACCAATTTATGGTGCAACGCGTACTCGGCGCAAAGGATTTGAATCATGGTCGTTGGGGTGCGCTTTTTGCGGGTTTATTGAAATTGCCCGTTATTTTTATCATGGTGGTGCCTGGCGTTTTGGCAATCCTATTGTATTCTAAATTAGACATTTCTGAGCTTAATTATGTATTGACGACAACGGGTGAGGTTTGCAACAATCTATCCGATTGCCCGAATTTGACTTATCCCGTTTTACTCTTCCAACTGTTGCCTGCTGGTATATTGGGCTTGGTAGTTGCAGGTTTATTAGCAGCAATGATGTCTTCTGTCTCGGCTACTTTCAATTCCGCTTCCACGCTGATCACCATGGATTTCGTGCGCAACATCAATCCCAATCTGACCAATAAACAATTGGTGCGCGCGGGACAAATCGCTACCCTGATTCTGGTCGTTTTAGCGGCTGCTTGGGTGCCTTTCATCGAAAAAGTAAGCGATTCGCTTTGGGAATACTTGCAATTGGTGATTAGCTACACCGCACCACCTGCCGTCGCTACTTTTGTGCTAGGATTGTTCTGGAAAAGAGCAAATGGTACGGGTTCTATTGCAAGCCTACTGTTCGGCTTCACCTTTGCCATTACGATGCTGTCCATGAAAATCTACGTCGGTGGATTAGAAGAAAGTGGAGCGGAAGTCTCTGGACTTTTGGCGAGTATTACGGGCATTCATTTCTTGAGTATGGCAACTATTTTGTTCTTTGCTTGCGCGACTATTCACATCGTTGTGAGCCTAGCGACGAGCGCACCCGAGCAAGATCAAGTTGCGGCTTACACTTGGAAAAAAGAACTTTTTGTGGAAGAAACAGAGGAACTAAAAACATTGCCTTGGTATCAAAACTATCGTTATTTAGCTATGATTTTACTGGTATTGACGAGCATCATCGTAGCCTGGTTTTGGTAGTGTCGATTAAGACGTACATCTGATCTGTTTACCTTTAGAGGGCTTTTTTATCAGCCAATTTTCATGTAGGGAATTGTATCTTTTCGCAGAAAAAATCTAATCTTATAGGAAAGCCCTTTTTGCCCTTACTCGTAAACATTTCAAGATTGAGCGCATTAATTCATCCCTATCAGCATCTGCTAGCAGTAGAGAATTTATTCAAGCTCGAACTCCCCATTCAAACCTTCCACCGAGCTCGTCCCGACCATTACGCCAAAAGTGCCTGCTTCCACTTTGAAATTACCGCGATTGTCGAAAAAGCCGAGTGCTTTATCCGTCAAAGTGAAGCTCAGTTGCTTGCTTGCACCTGCTTCCAGTTCGTATTTTTGAAACCCCTTCAACTCCTTAATCGGACGCACTACACTAGCGTATTTGTCGTGTAGATAAAGCTGCGTGATTTCTTCTCCCGCGACCTCCCCCGTATTTTTGACCGTGACGCTGACGGTGATCGCTTTTGGATTGCTAGCATTAATTTTCAAATCTGAATATTCAAAAGTGGTGTAGCTTTTGCCATACCCAAAAGGGAAAAGTGGATCGTTGCTTTCGTCAATATAGTGCGACCAAAAAACAATCGGTTGGGTTGTTGGTCGTCCCGTATTCATTCGATTGTAAGCGATAGGTACTTGACCAACACTGCGCGGAAAGGACATCGGTAGTTTCCCACTTGGATTGTAGTCACCAAAAAGCACTTGCGCAATTGCATTGCCCGTTTGCGTGCCCAATTGCCAAGTCTCTAGTATGGCTGGAATATTTTCAGCCGCCCAAGGCAACGCCAACGGACGACCATTCATCAGCACCAAGATGATGTTCTGATTGACTTCATATACGGCTTCCAAAAGTTCTTGCTGCAAACCAGGCAGATCAATTTTGGTGCGACTGCGACCTTCTCCCGACTGAAATCCGTGTTCGCCCAGCACAAGAATTACGATTTCCGCTACTTTAGCGGCTGCCACGGCTTCGGCTATGCCAGAACGGTCGTCTTCATTGACTTCTACTTGATTGATGAAGTCTTTCTGACCGACAAAAACTCTAGGACCAGCGGCGTAAGCGACTTCTTCCTGATAATTTTTGAAGCCTTCCAGAAAAGAAACCGCTGTTTCATCATCAGAACCCAATCGCCAACTGCCCAGAGGACTACTCTTATCATTCGCCAACTCGCCGATGACTAAGATACCCTTTTGATCTTTTTTCAATGGCAATAGATTGTTTTCATTTTTAAGCAAAACAATGGATTTTTTAGCGATGTCCAAAGCGGCGGCTGCGTGATCTGGATGATAGATCAAGGTTTTTTCTCGTTCTTCATCACAGTAGCGATAAGGATCATCGAATAAGCCTAACTCGTATTTGACTTTCAAAATTCGGCGCACTGCATCGTCTATTTTTGCTTCTTCCACCTTTCCGTTTCGCACCGCATCCACCAAATGATTGACATAAGCATAAGATTCCATATCCATATCAGAACCCGCATTTGCTGCGAGTTCAGCTGCTTGCGCCATATCTTTCGCAAATCCATGCGGAATCATTTCCCCAACCGAACCCCAATCCGATACCACAAAGCCGTCGAAACCCCATTCTTCTTTTAGAATATCTCTTTGCAAAAAAACATCGCCCGTTGCTGGAATACCATTCAAAATATTGAAAGAGTTCATAAAACTCTTCACGCCAGCATCTACCGTGGCCTTGAAAGGCGGCAACACCATATTATACAAAGTACTTGTGCCGATGTCCACCGTATTGTAATCTCGACCTGCTTCCGCAAATCCGTAGGCAGCAAAGTGTTTTGTGGTAGCCGCTATGGTATTGGCTTTCGATAAGTCTTCACCTTGAAATCCTCGTACCCTAGCTGCCGCCACCAGTGCGCCCAAATAAGGATCTTCGCCCGCGCCTTCCATTACTCTACCCCAACGCGCATCCCTCGAAATATCTACCATGGGCGCGAAAGTCCAATTGATACCCACCGCTGAGGCTTCGATAGCTGCAATGCGCGCCGATTGTTCGATAGCTTCTAAATCCCAACTAGCAGCTTCCGCTAGTGGAATCGGTGCCAACGTCTTATGTCCATGAATCACATCATATCCAAACAACAAAGGGATGCCCAAGCGACTTTCTTCTACTACAATTTTTTGAATCTTGCGTACTTCTTCTACGCCTCGCACATTGAGCATCGCACCGACCATGCCTTTTTTGAGATTGTCGTATTTTTCTTTGGCGTTGCCGTCGGTGGGCGCAGGACCTGTGATTTCCCAAAATCCGTTGTAGAGGTTCATTTGTCCCACTTTTTCTTCTAGCGTCATTTTAGCCAATAGGGCTTCTACTTTTTTATCTACATCAGATTGGGTTGTGCTTTTTTGTGCTGTTCCCTG
>JBCCRX010000010.1:0-39225 GCA_039201015.1 Bacteroidota bacterium
TCAACATTCGTCATTCCTTGTTCAACATTCATCATTCAAACAAGCAAATGTAGAATTACGAACAAGGAACGTGGAATGACGAACTTTGCTAATGGAACGTGTACCACTTTCGACATTCATTATTCCTCGTTCAGCATTCATTATTCAAAAGGAGGAATGTAGAATTACGAACAGGGAACGCAGAATGACGAACTTTGCTAATAGAACTTGTACTACCTTCGACATTCATTATTCCTCGTTCAACATTCATTATTCAAAAGGAGGAATGTAGAATTACGAACAGGGAATGCGGAATGACGAACTTTGCTAATAGAACGTGTACTACCTTCGACATTCATTATTCCTCGTTCAACATTCATTATTCAAAAATTAGTCATGCTAGATAGAAATGGAATTGCAAAACGCATTGCTAAAGAATTACAAGACGGCTGGTACGTCAACTTGGGCATTGGCATACCGACTTTAATTGCCAACTACATTCCAGCAGGCATCAGCGTCGAATTTCAATCGGAAAATGGCATTCTGGGTATGGGACCTTTTCCTTTTGAGGGAGAAGAAGATGCCGATCTCATCAATGCAGGCAAGCAGACCATCACGGCGACACGTGGGGCTTCTATATTCGATTCCGCGACGAGTTTCGCTATGATTCGAGGGCAGCACATTCAGCTTACGGTTTTGGGTGCCATGGAAGTTTCAGAAACGGGCGATATTGCCAATTGGAAAATTCCAGGTAAGATGGTGAAAGGCATGGGCGGTGCAATGGATTTGGTAGCTTCTGCCGAAAACATCATTGTCGCTATGACCCACACCAATCGAAAGGGAAAATCCAAGCTTTTGAAAAAATGTACTTTGCCGCTCACGGGCGTGGCTTGTGTCACCAAAATTGTGACCAATATGGCTTTTTTGGAAGTGACACCTGAAGGATTCAAATTGATAGAACGCGCGCCAGGTGTAAGTGTAGGGGACATTCAAGCAGCTACGGAAGGTCGCTTGGTCGTAGAGGGTGAAATTCCAGAGATGATTATAGATTGAAAAACAATGGGTAAAATCGAAATCCGCACCGTAGAAGTTATTCAATATCTGCAACCCCTGCGAGAAGGTGGTTCGCTGCCCGCTATCGTAGAAGCAGACGATGATTTTCTGTATGTCCTGAAGTTTAGAGGAGCAGGACAAGGAAAAAAGGCTCTGATTGCAGAGCTGATTGGTGGGCTTTTGGCGCAAGCTATGGGGCTAAAAGTACCCGAACTAGTGCTGATGAACTTAGATGATTCTTTCAGTAAAACCGAACCAGATCAAGAAATTCAAGATTTATTGAAATTTAGTGTAGGACTAAATCTAGGCTTACATTTCCTTTCTGGTGCGATTACTTACGATCCCTTAGTTTCGATAGCAGACGGTTTCACGGCTTCAAAAGTAGTCTTGTTGGATAGCATCATCACCAATATTGATCGGACCGCAAGAAATACCAATCTACTCAATTGGAAGAAGGAACTTTGGCTCATTGACCACGGTGCAAGCCTCTATTTTC
Source organism: Bacteroidota bacterium (assembly GCA_039201015.1). Taxonomy (GTDB): domain Bacteria; phylum Bacteroidota; class Bacteroidia; order Chitinophagales; family Saprospiraceae; genus JAAUTG01. The sequence goes on from JBCCRX010000010.1 coordinate 1,529, forward strand.
ATCACAATTGGAAAAATTGGGAAACGCATCTTTCGCGTACTTTTCCCAAGGTGAAAGAGCACGTACTTTTAGAGAGAGCCAGCCGACTGACCGATGCGGCAAAGGACATTCAAGCGCGCATCAATGAAAATACGATCAAAGAAATTATTGATTTGATACCCGAAGATTGGTTGGAAGAAACTGCCAGTCCGCTGAGTACAGACGAAAAAAGAGCAGCTTACATACAATTCTTAAATTCCAGATTTGCTAAAATGGACGTACTCTTAAAAGAAGCCTCAGATGCAAGATAAAGTCATTTACGAATACGCAATCATCCGCCTCGTACCAAAGGTGGAGCGAGAGGAATTTATCAATATTGGCGTCTTGCTTTTCTCAAAACGCAAAGAATACATTGGCATCAAATTTAAAATCGAAGCAGCGCGCGTTGCTGCTTTTTCTCCAGAACTTGACTTGGACATGTTGCAGGATTACCTAAACGCGTGGACGGCGATTTGTGAAGGAACGCCCGAAGGAGGTATGATCGGACAATTTGATAGGGCATTGCGCTTTCGCTGGCTGACCGCTTCCAAAAGCACTATTATTCAATGTTCTGCGGTGCATCCTGGTCTATGTACGGAACCCAAAATGGTTTTAGAAAAGATTTTCGAGCGGTGGGTGTTGTGAATGATGTAAGGAATAATTGATACTGCAAACGGGTATTCTACTGAGCAATAATTTTCTTTAATGTGTAAGTCGCTGACTACACGTGTGTTCAATTTGAATCGGTTCGATGCCAGCAAAATCTAAAACTAAGTCACGTATGGACAAGATAGTCGTAATCTATATTTTATACATTACGAAAAATTATCGTTTAATAGAATAGCAAACGGGATAAATTTGTGCAAACGAATATGCCTGTTGATCGCGCCTCACGCATGAGGCGGACACAGTGAGGCGGACCAGTTTGTTTAACTGTAATACATTGATATTGATAGCATTAAACGAATAAACGATTCAACAAATCAACAAGTCTGCTCTATTACTCACTGACGATTTTATGATCGAAAAAGGAATAGTAAATCCATATTACCTGCCATTTAGGAGAACTGATTGTATTTGTATTCAAATTATCCTCCACAACGCTCACCCAAAACCAAGCCCTTTTACTCTTCATGGAGGGCTACCGCAGGTGCAATCAGCGATGCCTGATAGCTAGGATAGAAAGTGCAAATTAAAACGATCAATAGAATGACGAGGGTAGAAATTACCATCGCATAGATGTAATTAATCGTCTCCGTATCAATGATTTTTAGGATTGGAAATTGAATGCAAAAGAACAGTCCCGCCAAAATACCAATCAAAGCAACCAGTAAAATCTCCGTGATAAATTGTCTTGTGATGCTAGACTTTGTTGCGCCGACGGTTCTACGCAAACCAATTTCGCCCCGTCTTTTATTTACATTGAACCATACCACACCGAACAAGCCCAAAGCAATATTCAGCACCAAAAAGCCGCAAATGCTCAAGAGCGCAATGATCGGAATCCAAGTCTGCCGATTGTCCATTTTTTGCTGCACTGCAAATTGTTCGATGCGGAAATTTTGCTTTTTCGTGATTTGTGCTACCAATTGATTCACTTCTTCCTCAAATGCTGGAGGTGTGCCAGCAGCTACCCGAATATTGATACTGTTAGATTCGATGTGATCTTGTGGTTGGTAGAAAAAGGTCATCGGCTCTTCCTCTTCAAAATTTCCCATGTATTTGTAATGGTCTATAATACCAATAATCTTACTGGTCTCTTCAAATTCATAAATACTATCTACCACTGGATTGCCCTCAAAAGCGGTTTCATGCAATTTTTTTGTAATGACAACGGACTTGTATTTAGCATCCAAGTCGTCTTCTGTGAACCAGCGACCTTCCAATAGCTCCAAACCAGCCGCTTCTAAATAATGCTCATCTGCAAAAGCCATAAAAGTAAACAACTCAAAACCATTGTCGTCATTGCCAGTTGCCCAATTACTATTGCCGTAAGGTGTGACGAAACTCATGTAGGAAACCGCTTCAACTTCGGGGAGGGCTAGCAGTTCCTGGCGCAGCAATTCTTTTGTTTTTGCCCAAGCCAGTGTATCCGTGACTTCTGGATCGACGTTTTGATAGACCATCCAAGTTTCATTTATATTAAAACCCAATGGTTGGCTATAATTGCGAATGTTGTAGGTAGCGAAAGACAGTACCACAAATAAAATTAAGAAAGAGACAAATATCTCTAGGAACAGCAAAAAGTTCTTTTTTCTGCGATTCCACATTAAGGTGAATAAGTGCTTTATCATTATTAGATAGTATTAATTATTAGTTGAATTATGGGCTTATGTTTAGACTAGAATTGCGTCTCCATTTTCCCCTAGCCCCTAGAGGGGAAACATTTCTTTTTTTGTGTATAAAATGATCATTAAGTACTTGGACAAAAGTAATCCAGCTATTCAACTCGGCAGCATCGCGCTTGCAGCGCTCGCTGCCTCGTGGTGGTCTTGGAGGGCAGACAAAATATAAGATGTTGTTTTACAAAATCTTATATTTTGTCTGCCCTCCAAACCTCCTCTGCGCGCCGAGCCGCACTGTGTCCGCCTCACCGTGTCCGCCTTAGGCGTGAGGCTATGTCGCGCTAAATGCGACCTAAACATTGTCCACCTACTTAATAGAAAGATACGTATTTCTCTCCGCCTCAGGCGGATCGGTGGAAATTTTGCACGTATCTTCCTTAATTCAACAGCATTATCCTTTAGAGGTCGAGGGGAATTTTATATCTACTTTTTCATCATTTCGCATTCTTCAGCGCGCTAATGATGTTCATTCTGGACATACGAAAAGCGGGAATGATGCCTGACAGTACGCCAAAAATCAAACAGATTAGGAGACTATACAAAAATACGGTCGTATCAAAATGTAATACTACGTCGCCCAATGCTTTACTACTGTTGAAAATGCGTAGGGCAATTAATGCAAATACCAAACCAATTGCACCACCGATTAGGGTCAAAATGACGTTTTCAAAGACGAATTGGGTGAGGATGTGTTTGGCAGTGGCACCGAATGCTTTGCGCACACCAATTTCATCTGAGCGTTCCAGAATCCGACTGATATTCAAATTGATTAAGTTCAAAGTTGGGATCAATATGAATAAGGCGAGCAAGCCACTTAAGATCAAAATCATAAGACGTTTGGCTTTTTTGGGTTCTTCATCATAGCCAATGATCTCTGTGGCGTAACCTTGTTCAAAGGTTTTTCCTGTTATGATTAAAACATTGTACTCCTCTGGTTTAGGCATTGGCATATCATCGCCGATGCGCTCCAATTCAGCAATAATGTCTTCTTTTTGATTAGCTTCGTATGCCAAAAAAACGGATTCAAAAGGACCAAGGAAGTCTTGTCCTTCGAAGCGTCTTGGGTTCATGTGCGTAATCGGTAAAAACACATCGCTATTCAAAGCACTGATTGCAGTAATCGGTCGCTTTACGACACCAAGCACTTCATAGTTTTTGCCTTCTAAATTAATGGTCTTCCCTACGACGCCTGTGGATTGCCCAAAAAAAGCTTCAGCAGTTTTTATATTGATAATAGCGACTTGTGCTTGATTATCAACCTGTTGTTTCAAGAAGGGCCGCCCTTCTACAAATTCATAATCATAGACTTGCCAGAAATTGGCGTCGGTATGGTTGCCCGACAAATTCATCTTTTTGCTGTTCAAAAAGAAGTCGAAGGTATGTCCTGCACTATAGAAACTGTAATTTTCTACATTGTCTAAATCCCTCAAATATTCATTCAGTAAATACCATCCTACAGAGGAAGAAGAATAGGAGCTTTGGCGTTCTTCGGTTTGCATAGTAGAATCATAGACCATCCTACCATCTAGTAGCGTAGAGTCGATTTCCCAAATGGTATCTAAGACCATTTTTTTCTTCACTCCACGGTCATAAAAAACCATTCGATCTTTTTTTGTCAGGGGTTTATTGGCACCCAATTGAGCATCCAAAAAGGAAGTCAATAGCATCAAGACCATCAAGGTGAAACTGATGCCAAAAAGACTGACAAAAGTGAAAAATTTCCTTCTACCGAGTACTTTCAATGCGAGTTTGAAATAGTTTGAAAACATTTTTTTGATTTTGATCTTTCAAGTTTCCTAACTTGAAAGTAATATCTTGCCGCTTCCTAACGGCTGTCGTTAATACTCCTTTGGAGACTCAATACGTTTCTTGGCTCTTGGCATTTAGTTAGATACGTCTCCAGCTAATGGCTAATAGCAAACAGCCAATAGCAAGATTACTTATTCACCAACAAAACCGATTCATCCACTTGGCTGCCATCGAAAAGGCGCATCAAACGGTGGGTTTTTTTGGCCATTCGTTCGTCGTGTGTCACCATTACGATAGTTGCATTTTGCTCTTCGTTTAGGCGCAGTAAAATGTCCATCACATCATTACCCATGACGCTGTCGAGATTACCCGTTGGCTCATCGGCGAGTAAGATTTTGGGTTGCCCGACAATGGCTCTAGCAATAGCAACGCGCTGTTTTTGTCCACCAGAAAGCTGACTAGGGAAGTGCTTCATCCTGTTTTTTAGTCCAACCGAAATCAAAGCTTGCTCCGCTAGTTCCCGACGTTTTTTGCCACTGATGTTTCGATAGATTAAAGGCAATTCTACATTATCGCGCACCGATAAGTCATTGATTAGGTGGAAGCTCTGAAAAATGAAGCCCAAATTTTGGTTGCGAAAAGCGGCGATGCCTTTCTGATTGGCGTTGATTTTTTGTCCTGCTATTGCTACAATGCCATCTGTTGGTTCATCTATCAAACCAATGATGTTCAGCAGCGTACTTTTGCCACAACCCGAAGGTCCCATAATGGATAAAAATTCACCTGCTTTGACTTCTAAGTTGATGTCGTTGAGTGCCAAAGTTTCTATCGTCTTGGTGCGATAGACTTTGTTTACGTTTTGTAGTGAAATCATTTTTTGTTGTTGAATTGTTGAATTGTCGAGCTGTTGAATTGAACACTTGAACAATTCAGCAATTTTACAATTCGACAATAATTAATAATCAATTCTCTCCCCTTTCTCAAAATCATACAAAGTATTCATTTTCAGGAGTTGATACATTTGCCAATATTGACTTAATACATTGATATACTGCCGTTTAGCTTGGTCTTTTTCTCGCTGCGAAAGTGTGAGTTCTGTCAAACTGATTGCGCCTAAGACATAGCTCTCGGTGCTGATTTGATAGCGTTTGCTGGCTAGATTTTGGATGTTGGCAGCCAATTGCACTTCCGTTTGTAAGCTCTTGAATTGGTCAAGGATTTGTCGAACTTGCGCGCGGATTTGCAATTGATCTTGCTGCACTTTGTATCGAGTGAATTCTTGCTGTATATTTGCTATTTTGATCGCATCTCTACGCTGTCCCCAATCTACAATCGGTACATTAAATTCTATACTGATTGCTTGCTCGTTTCTTGCCATCGTATAAATTGGGTTGAGGTCTTTGGAACTACCCACATAACCCGCCGAGGCATTGAGCAATAGTTGAATGCCATTCTCTCTTTTGGCACGTTCGATTTCGCTACTGGCTCGCAGTTTTTCGATTTGTGCAGAAAGGATTTCAAAGCGATTGAGCAAAGCTTCTTGCAAAGCTTTTTCTTCTGGAATCGCTAAATTCTCTAGCGTTTCAGGTAATTGGGGTATCAATAGTCGGTCGTTTTCGCTGCCCAAAAAAGTCAGAATATCGGTGGAGATGCGTTTGACTTCTCGCAAAGCGGCTTGCTTATTGCTCGTTGCGCTCGCTAATTCTACTTCCAATTGGAGTAAATCGCGTTGCGAAATCTTTCCTAATTCGTAGCGTTCCTCTGCGATTTTAAAAAGTGTTTGTATGCTATTTTCATTAGAAATGGCAAGCTCTAAATTATTATTGGCAAGCAATAAATTAAAGAAAAATCCACTTGCTAAAGTTTTTGCCTGCTCCAAATCGAAAGCATATTTCTTTCTAGCTTCTTCCCGCACCAAAGGTTCAATTTGTTGATCCCATTTCCACTGATTGTAGGCAAAAATGGGCTGTTCAATGCCCACTCGAATCGGTGAGCCATTGTATTGATTGAAATCACTATCAAAGTCATCGAAACGCTGTAAGCTGCTTTGTGCAAAGACAACAGCCCCCGTTTTGCTGATTCGTTGTGAAGCATATAAGCTCGCAAACGAATTGTTATTGGAGATCGGCTGAAATTGTATCGTTCCATTGGGCTGTACGGTTTCACTGAAAGTACGTCGGAAATTGGGAATCGTCCCGAATAAGGATAGCTGAGGCTTGAAACGTGCTTGAAATAATTGATAGTTTAGTTCCGCTATTGACAAGTCTTGTATAGCTCGCTTTTGTTGTAAAGTATATTGTTCTGTGAGGTCTAAAAACTGTTGTAAGCTAAGGGTGTCAGGAATATCTTGTGCTGTTATTTTTGGACTGCATAGTACACTAAAAATCACTAAGATAAAATAACGAATTACGAATAAGGAATGCTGAATGTCGAAGGAGGGGATACGTCCTGCTTGGCAAACTTCGTCATTCGTCGTTCCTTGTTCAACATTCATCATTCTATTTATTTTTGTTAAAAGATTAAATGGTTGATAATCAGTTTTTTGTAAGTGTATAAATTTGTCAAATTTTCAAAATTTGACAAATTACCTTTTCTTGATGCTCTAGAGTTAATTCAACAGTTCAACAATTCCTCAATTCAACATCATTTCAGCTCCACGACATCCAAATGCTCATATTCCTTCATATCCGAAATAATAATTCGATCGCCTTCTTCCAAACCGCCTTGCACTTCCACGTAATCCATATTCGTCAGACCGATTTTGATGTCTTGCTGGAAGGCTTGTTCGCCGCGTACAACAAAAATTTTTTGCCCAACACCACCTTTGAAAGCAGGACCGTTTTTGACTTTTAAAACCTGTTCTTTTCGATCTGAGATAATGAAAACTTCTACGCGCATATCAGGGCGTAAATTGGCATTGCTCTTGTCTTCCAATTCGATAATAAAAGAAATGGTATTGTTGGCGATAGCGGGTAAAATAGAGGTGATGCGACCCTTTAAATCTTTGCGGTTGATGCGAACACGAACGGGCAAACCGATTTGCACAATATTGGCGTAACGATCTGAGCAAGAGGCTTCTACGCGAAAAGCCTCTAGGTTGGCCAGCCGAACCAAGGCTTCTCCTTCGTTCACTTTTAGACCAATGTCTTCCTTCACCCAAGTAATGACGCCATTGCTAGGTGCAGCGACTTTAGTTTGTGTTAATTTCTTTCGCAGTTCACGCAATTTTTTCTCTTCGATCATCATCTCCAATTCCAAATTACGACGATCATTGGTGATTGATTTTTTGCGAAATTCCAATTCATTTTCCAGCTTCTTTTGCTCCAATTGTGCAATCTTTAAGGTCAGTTCTGCTTGCTCTACTTCTTCTTGGGTGGCACCACCAATTTCTTTCAGGCGTTTTTTGTCGGCAAGTTGTGATTCTAGACTAGAAAGTTCTAAGGTTTTGATTTGGTTTTCAAAGTCCAGTTCTTGCAGATTTTTGTCGTACTCCAAGCGCAATTTGGTAATATTATTCTTGCGCAATTCGACTTTATCGTTTAAGGATTCATATTCCAAACGCGTAAATTCTTCATCCAACTCCAAGATTAAATCACCACTTTTCACTTCTGCACCCGAAGTCAAATAAACGGCTTTGATTTCTGAATTGACGGGCGCATTTAATTGCTGCTCAAAAGTTGGTACGACCAAACCCGTTGCGGTAATTGCATTTTCAATTGAACCTCTTTCTACTTTTGCCGTCCGAAACTTGCTGCTGTCCACACTCGTTTTCAAGACCGAGCGCAAGAAGAAAAAACCAGCAACCACAACTGCCACGATTAAGACAATTCGCCCAATCTGCATTAGGTTACTTTTTCGTTTTAAACTATCATCTATAACTCGATCCATACTAACGATTTTCGTTTGCTAATGGATCAGGCAAGGGCTGTGCCAAAAGTATTTTGTTTGATAATCAGATTTTTATATAGTATTAGTTTATTAATATGTTCCGAAATCGGACAGCTAGGTGGGCGGTTTTGGGAAAAGGACTTTACAGACTGAGCTAGTAATTTCTGAAACAATGCTAAAATCACTCTAAGCACCTAAACTGAAAACCTACGCCGTGTATATTTTCAATTTTCAAGCGCTGATCTTGGTTGAGGTACTTGCGCAGACGAGAAATGAATACATCTAGACTTCTGCCTAGAAAATAATCATCTTCTCCCCATATAGAAGTGAGAATTTCGGAGCGTTTGAGCACTCTATTTTTGCGTTCAGATAAATATTTTAATAAATCTGCTTCCCTTTGCGTCAAACGTTTTTCGGCATCTTGTATGGAAAGTACCAGATTGCTGTAGTCAAACTGATAATTGCCGAGTTGAAAAATTTCTTTACTGTGATGGACGTTGATTTTGTTTCGACGCAAGAAGATTTCTACTTTAAGAAGAAGCTCTTCGATGCTAAACGGTTTTGTGATGTAGTCATCGCCTCCTATTTTCAGTCCATGGATGCGATCTTCTTTTAAGGACTTTGCAGTAAGGAATAAAATGGGAATTTCTCTATTGTTTTTACGGATATTTTCTGCCAATTCAAAGCCATCTATACCTGGCAGCATGACATCCAAAATACAAAGGTCAAACTTTTGTTCTTTTATGGTGCTTAGGGCAGCTTTTCCATCTGCGCAATGAGTCACTTTGTAGCCTTCTATTTCTAAATTGTCTTTGGTGACAAAGCTCAAAGTTTCATCATCTTCTACGTATAATAAGTGTGCTTTCATCCTTTGTATAGACTTTTTAAAATACTGATTATTCGTATTTTGTATTTGAATTATCCCTCTAGGTTTTTCTCATAAAATTCAGTGCGCTATTTTGTAGCGGCTAAACTGCAAAGTAGGACGTCTTTTGAAACACTTAAGAACACATAAGACCTAGTTTTTTTGCAAAAAATGAGGCGTACTCAGTTCTTTTTGAGTCTTACTTACTTCTAGAAGAACACCTTTATTATCCCTACTATACTGCGTATGGGATAAAAAGTGCATTTTCTTTTTTGTTCATTGCGCATGAGTTGTTTGCTTACTTGGGATCAGGCATGGTGATAGAGATTTTTGTTCCACTTCCAACTTCGCTGTCAATGTGCAGCTTCCAGCCATGTGCTTTGCAGATGTTATTCACGTAGAATAAGCCCAAGCCAAAGCCCTTGACGTCGTGTACGTTGCCCGTCGGTACCCGAAAGAATTTTTGTAAAACTTTTTCTTGGTGTTCCTTAGCGATTCCGATACCTTGATCTTCAATTTGTAGTACCAATCGGTTTTTTTGATTAAAAGTTTTAATTTTTACAAGCGGACGATCTTTACAATATTTTATAGCATTGTCGAGTAGATTGTGCAGTACATTTGTGAGATGCAGACGATCTGCTTCTATTTGGAATTTAGTGGCTAGCAAATCAGTCTCTAATATGCCGTTTCGATCTTCTATTTTAAGTTTCGTGCCCTTCAGACACTGTTCCAGCAGCGTGTGTAGTTGAATAGGTTCTAGTTTTAGCTTAAACTGGTCGCGTTCAATTTTTGCTAATTGCAAGACTTTTTCTACTTGATGGTTGAGCCGCTCGTTTTGCTCTTTGATGATATTCGCATAGCGATTTAGTCGTTCGTTTTGGATGATACCACTGTCATTTAGAAAAACATCTGCCGATATTTTGATGGTGGAAATAGGCGTTTTAAACTCATGCGTCATGTTATTGATGAAATCTTTCTGCATTTCAGAAAGGCGTTTTTGCCGCAGAATCACGAAGATAGAGTAGCTGAAAAATAGCAAAGTCAGCAATAAGATGCTGGAAAGTACTAAGGTAGGGATCATGCTAGAGAGGATTTGCCCACCATGATTGGGGAAACGTACACCAAAATAGTAAATATACTTGTCGGAAGTTGGTAATTCTTCAGAGCTTACTTTTTCTGCTGTAAGAGCCGTATTTGTTGCATCACAAACAAAATTACCAGAAACCATTTTATTGCTCGCACAATTATGAATACCATATTGGAAACACTCGTGTAAGCCCACTTCTTCTAGCTCTTTACGCAGAAAATACTCTAAATTAGAAGGATTAATGGCTTGATTAACATTGACGACGTAATAATTATCAGAAACCCGATCTATCAAGTCGTATTGTGGCAAGGTGTTGATTTTGCCGAACTCATTAGCAACCTTTCGCAGTGCGATATTCACTTTTTCATTAAATTCTTGCTCTTTTACATCCCAAGTTTTCACCACCCAATAAGTCTGCAAAGCAATCACACTCACAATAGCGACGACGCCTAACAAAACCACTCTTATGATAATGCTATTTTTCATTTACCACAAAGATGATTCTTAGCCAATTGAAACACAACTGCTTAACAAAGACTTAACAGAGAGACTAGCAACTCTCCCTTTAGATATCTTCAAGGAATGGACAGGAAGACTTTTGAAGTTTTAGCATCCATGAAATGCTATTTTCACGAATATTTCAAACCTCAAAGGTAACTTCCACTTCCTGCGTCGTTGGATGCGCTTGACAGGTTAGGATATAACCCTCTTCCACTTCCTCTTCATCTATGGCGTAATAAACATCCATTTTCAGTTCTCCTCTGAGCGTCTTTGCCAAACAAGTAGAGCAAGCGCCAGAAGTGCAAGAGTAAGGAGGATCGTAGCCTTCACTCACCAGCGCGTCAAGTATGGTTTTACCCGCAGGGACTTCTACTTCGACAGTCTCTCCATTCAAGTGAACGGTAGCAGCAGCACCCAAGGCTTCATTCACGCTTTTGCTTGCTCTGCTGCTCGCACTGCTAAAATACTCGACGTGAATATACTCATTGTTCACTTCGGGAATGTTCTCCAAAGTACGATTGATACTTTCGATCATATTGCTAGGACCACATATATAATACTCTGCTATTTCGTCGCGTTTTGGATGTTCTTTGAGAAAATCCTTGACCAGTCTTGCCTTAATACGCCCCACTTTTCCTGTCCAGGTGACTTTACTTTTAGCAAACCAGCCTTTTCCTTTCACTTTTTTGGGCTGACTTAGTATATGTTCCACGAAAAGCTGTCCACTGTAACGCCGCTCCAATTCTTTCAGCTTTTCCTCAAAAATAATCGTCTCTTCATTGCGATTGCCATAGAGTAAAAATACAGTACTTTTGGGTTCGTCTTCCAATACACTTTTAATGATAGACATCAAAGGCGTGATGCCACTTCCTGCTCCAAATAAATAGTAGGTTTTGCTTGCTGCTGGATTGGTTTTTGCAACGAAACGCCCATCAGGACGCATGCTTTCTACGCTTTGTCCTACGGATAGATTGCGATTGATGTGTGTGGAAACCAAGCCATTTTTTACTTCCTTTACAGTCACCGCCAAATGATCTTCCACAGGACTGCTACACATGGAGTAGGCACGCCTTGCTTTTTGACCTTTCAAGTCAAATTTAAGAGTCAGGTACTGTCCTGGCTCGTAATCAAATTTATCCTTTAAGTCTTGAGGTACTTCAAACTCTACCGTCACCGCGTCCTTTGTTTCTGGAGTAATTGATTTTACCTTTAAATTATAAAACTGATGATCTGCCATTGTTTTTATTTTGAACCTTGAATAATCTGGGGGCTTTCATACTGCTGCTATTCACTTGCGACGAAAAAACTGCTTGGTTCAATAAGCTTTCAAAATATGTCTCTTAAATTATTCTACTCCTTTGATTGTTTAAGGAAAACACCGAAAATTATTGCATTTTTACACTGAATTTGCGAATTCATACGATTGATAAAATAAGATATGCTAATGCTCAGACTTACAACTTATCACTCTTTGTTCCTACTCCTATTTTTTGTTTCTTGTCAAGAAGAGGCGGATAGAAAGGCAGATGTTCTATTATTTAACGGCAATATTTATACTGTAGATAAAGCACAACCAAAGGTGGAAGCTGTAGCTATAAGAGAAGGTAAAATAGTAGCATTGGGTACACGATCTGATGTAGAAAAATTTGTGGGAGAAAGTACGGAGCAAATTGATCTAGAAGGTGCATTTACGATGCCTGGTTTCATTGAAGGACATGCGCATTTTTCGGGTTTGGGAAGAAGCTTGATGAACTTAAATTTTTTGCGTTCTGAAAACTGGAATCAGATCGTAAATATGGTGGAAGAACGTGCAAAAACCACCAAAAAAGGAGAATGGATTACGGGAAGAGGTTGGCATCAAGAAAAATGGAATGAAGTCTTGGATCGGCAGGTCTTGGGCTATCCTTATCACGATGAATTGAGTGCCATTTCGCCCGATCATCCAGTTGTTTTGCGTCATGCAAGTGGACATTCTTTGTTTGCAAATGCCAAGGCAATGGAGCTGGCTGGCATTAATGCAGAAACACCTGATCCTGCTGGCGGCGAAATCGTGCGCGACAGCCGAGGAGAAGCCATTGGGGTTTTTGAAGAAACCGCCATGCGTTTGATCATGGATCAGTACAACAGTTATCTGGAAACGCTGTCGGAAGAAGAAAAACTCGCCAATTGGTACAGAGGAATAGAACTCGCTGAAGAAAATAGTTTATCCAATGGCATCACTTCTTTTCAGGATGCGGGTGCTTCTTTTGAGGAAATAGAACGCTATAAAAAACTAGCAGAAGAAGGCGAATTGGATGTGCGCTTGTGGTCGATGATTAGTAGTTCGCAGGATGATTTTGCAGAAAAAGTAGGACAATTTCCGCTCCTCAATGTCGGTGAGCATTTATTTACAGTCAGATCAGTAAAGGCTTATATGGATGGTGCTTTGGGCGCATTTGGGGCTTGGATGCTGCGACCTTATAACGACAAACCCGATGCAGTAGGGCAAAACGTGACGCCGATTACTGAAATCAAAGAAATTGCGAATTTGACCATTGCAAACGATCTACAACTTTGTACGCATGCTATCGGAGATCGAGGCAATCGAATGGTTTTGAATTTATACGAACAAGCCTTTGAAGAACATCCAGAAAAGGAAGATTTACGTTGGCGCATTGAACACGCTCAACACATAGATACAATGGATATTCCACGCTTTGAAGAATTAGGCGTCATTGCTTCTATGCAAGGCGTTCATTGCACTTCAGATGCGCCTTTTGTCGTCAAACGTTTGGGAGAAGAACGTGCAAAATATGGTGCTTATCCTTGGCGATCGCTAATAGAGGCAGGCGCAGTGGTGACCAATGGCACAGATGCTCCCGTAGAAGACATTAGTCCCATTGAATCCTTTTATGCTTCGGTCACGCGTGCGCGCAGCAATCCCAATATGGTCTTTTTTCCAGAGCAAAGTATGACTAGAGCAGAAGCGATTTACTCTTACACGCTCGCGCCCGCCTATGCTGCTTTTGAAGAGGATATAAAAGGTTCTATCAGTCTTGGCAAATTAGCAGATTTTGTTGTCTTGTCTAAAAATTTAATCGATTGTGACGAAGAGGAAATACTAGACACGGAAATTTTGATGACTATTTTGGGAGGAGAAATACTGTACAGAAAGGAGACCTGATTTTTGGAGAGCGGGACTATTATAGAAGATTTCCAAAGTTTCAAAAACTTGAGTTTAGTCCGAAAACCCGAAAAGCGAGATAACTTGTCAAATTTTCAAAATTTGACAAATTTAAAAGACGGACAATCACATCCTTGCATTTGATCCAATTTTGCTTTAAGGTAAAAATGGGACACAATTTTACTTTTCGGAGCGGACTCAAACTTTGGAAATCTAATACTCAACAATTCGTGCAAAATGGCTAGAGGTCAGACCCGCAAACTATAAATTGAGGTACAATTCTGAATCTCAGCAAATTGATGTAAACTGTGTAATCAATTCACTGTCAATTGTTTACAGCCTTAGAAGAGTAGCCTGTAAAATTTACAGATTATTGAAAATCAAAAAATTGCACCAATCATTGGATATTTAGATTTTTACTTTAGCATCAATTAGAAGCGATAAATCGCATTCACTTCTGATTCTTGTTGTGGAAATTCTTCCTTTGGCACGTTAAACACTTTTCCACCTTGCATAAAGACGTTTCTAGCTGTAAATTCCAGTAATTCATAACTATCATTTTGCTGCTCTTCGTGTATCTCGGCGCGGTGTTTCTCGCGATCATAGCGACCGAAAATATCTTCCTCGTAGTTCATAAAGATGCTTTCTATTTTGCCTTCTACGGCAGCAGGTACAATGTCGGTCAAGAAAGTGGAAGCTTGATTGTCGGCTAGATAAGCACCAAAATTTTCTTTAAAGTTATTGCGATTTTTATTGTCCAAGTCGGTCATAATGCTCCAAGCACGCTCGTGCAATTTTACAGGATCAGAGTTGTCTGGATTGCCCGACACATTGACGTCCATGATATGATTGTAATTGCTAACATCTCTATAAATTGGGGCATTTTCATCTACAGTCGCCAAGATCATAGGTGCATTTTCATCGTGTAGCATTTCCATCAGCCCTTTGTCGATCATAGAGAAATATTCTTTCAGATAAGCCTCTTCCTTATTTTTTCCCAGCCCATGTCCATGGAAGATACCCTTACTGTCATTTCCATTGCCGCTGTGCATTTGGAGTGAAGTATTTGGATCATAGAGCAATGCTTTTTCCATGTTCGCTGGAACTAAATCTTTGATAATGATAGGCGTAATACTATAACGGTCGCCTTCAAAAAAGCGCACATCATTTTGGCTTAGCGCCAATAGGAAAAAACGGCCATTTTCTGTAAACATAGGCATCAATGGTCGGATGTAATACTGGGTATAGACGTGTACGCGCTTTTTGAAATGAATAGGCAATCGGTAATATTCAAAATGATCTTTGGAGATAAAAACTGCCAATCCATCTGATTGTCTCAACCAGAAATTATCGTTATCCAATAGTTCATATCCTTTCATCAAAAATTGATGGGCTTCTTTTTTCTCCAATCCACGCGCTTGCAAATGATCTAGTGCCTCCGAAAGCGTATTCTTAAATCGTAAATTGTCTTCCTGTACATTGCCTACCCTAAAGGTAGGAATATAGATAGAGATACAATGATCCGATACGACTTCCATCAATCTATTTACTTCTTTCTTATTAATCATAGCTTTGTTTTATTATGATGATTTTCGAGTTGTATTTTACCTACTCCCCGAATAGCGGTACAGAGTACAGCCACCCAAATGAATGGGTGACTGTCCTGAAACACACTATGTTAGTCCAATGAAAATTTGTATGATTTGGAATGGCTTAGGGGCCGAACTCAATTCAATCTCAGGCGGACGACGAGGCTTTTCAACATTCACGAAGCAGAAAAGATTGAGTGTCTTTTCAGCGTAGTGAACCGCCCGCGGATGGGTTGACAAAACAGTAAAAAGAACAAGTCAAGAATTAGCAGTTATTTGACTTTCATTCCTAATAAAAAACTGTTCAACGAATTACTACAAAGCAGTTGGTCAAATGGGGTATTTCCATTTCAATCAATATCAGTTTTTGCTTGCCTGCACACTGTTAGCAGGTTGGTACTCTATCATCACTTCATCCAATCGCTCTCCGCCTTTGATACCAAAGTCCAGCGTACGGATTGGGAATGGAATACTAATATCATTTCTATCAAATGCTTTTTTCAAAGCAATAATCGCTTTGCTTTTCGACGCCAATATATTAGGCTGTTGGCAGTTTTCTCGCCAAAAACGGATCATGAAGTTGATAGAACTATCGCCAAAACTGGTATAGTAAAAATCAATTTCTTCTTTTGGATTATCAATAGCTTCGCTGATGGCATCTAATGCAATGCGCTCTACTCTTTCGAGATTATCTCCGTAAGAAACGCCGCATTCTAGTACCACCTTTCGTTTGCCCGAAGCTGTATAATTTTTTAAAGGAGATTGCAATACTTGTTTGTTAGGGATAGTAACCAACTCACCCGTTGGCAACTCAATAAGGGTAGAGCGAAGGTCGATTTTCTTGATTTTGCCGAAATAGCCATTGGTTTCTATCAGATCATCTACATTGAATAAACTTCTCACAGACATCATCACGCCAGAAAAGAGATTGACCAAAGGTTCTTGTAATGCTAAACCAACTGCTAAACCAACTACACCAGCACCTGCTAAAAGAGAGGTGAGTGCTTTATCTAAGTTAAGAATACTCAATACCAAAAATAGTGTAATCAAAACGAATATTGCCGTGGCTACATTGGATAGGACACTGCTGATGGTCTTGTTCTTTGTAAACTTTATCGTGAGTTTCGAGGTATATTTGCTGACATAACGGGCTAAAAATACAGAAACAGTCATTACAACTGCGGCTATTAATAAATTGGGGAGCATGACCACCAATTGGTCTAACCATCCACCTAGTTTACTAATCATTTTACCCCATGCTTCTGAAAATTGCTCTAACATACATTATATTTTAGATTTAGGCGTGTACGGAGTTTTAAGCCATGCTCAAAATAAGTCCCAGGAACGCTTCTGAAACTGCCCAACGAGTATGTCCCAGCAGTTTCTGTCCAAAGAGATTTACGGAACATACCTGTTGAACGATTTTCTGACATTGGCTTAGGCTATTTTCGAGTAAAATATTAATAAAAACTAGATTTCGTACAGCCCTATTTTAGATTCGCTAATAGAACACCTAATCGGAAAATGGTGTTCGATTTTTGAGGTCATGCTATTGCCTGCAAAGACCAAAAATTAGTGTTGCTCAATCGGTAGGGATAATGGTTTACGGGTTTGGGCTTTCCATCGAATCACATAAGTAGTACTTTTCTCAATCCTCCATGTCCTTATGTGGTTCACTTTTTCTGCGGATTGAATACTTACGCTTTTTCAAGCACAAAGAAGTCAACAACCTCGCGATCAAGGCGGACACGGTGAGGCGGTCAAAAAGGACACAAAAATTTTGTTTCCCTCTTTTGTAGTTCAAGTCTTTTGAAGATGTAAGCCTTATCGGTTTAAATAGGGTAGGACACTTAAGTACTTTTACATAATTATTTAGGCAATAAACTTGTGTAAAGTGTTCATTATAAACAATTTAAACAAATAAACAGCTTAAACAAATAGGTAGAAGTACTTACAGGAAGATGGAAATTAATCTTTAATTTCCTCCACCATTTTAGGATTTAAAATGTCGTAAGTACCTTGTTCTAAATGAGATAGAAAATTCTCTTTTGGCATGCGCATCTTTCTATTGGCACTTATCAATTTTAAGGTAACAGTACTAGATGTATGCTTTATAATTCTGACTTGAATGCTTCTGTCAATCATAAGAAATTTGTTTAATGAAAAAATAGTTGAGATATATCATAAGAATAGAACTCGAACGCAAAGGCTCGCGTTCGTTTTTTAGAAAAATAATTTGTTATATTTGATCTTACGCACTAACTATAAATAAAATGAGAAAAGCCTGCAATCGAATTTTTAAAGCTTTCTACACGCTGCGAATGAAGCGCGTAGATCGATATATGAAATATCCATACGAAGCCCAAGAAAATGTATTGAAGCAGTTGTTAGTTAGTGCAAAACACACCAAGTGGGGAAAGCAGTATCAATACAAAAGCATAAAATCTGCACAACAATATGCCGAGCGCGTACCGATTGGAAGCTATGAGGATTTTCAGCCCTACATTTCACGAATGATGCACGGTGAACGCAATGTTTTGTGGCATGGGCGCGTCCGCTGGTATTCTAAATCCTCTGGAACGACCAGTGGGCGTAGCAAATACATTCCTGTCTCTAGAGAAAATCTAGAAAAATGTCATCTTCGAGGGAATTGGGATGCGATGACGTTGCTGTACGATCAACGCCCCGATGCGCGCATGTTTGAGTTGCGGACATTGATTATGGCAGGTAATTGGAATTACTTTGAGCCTTTTCCAAAAAGTAAGATAGGAGACGTTTCTGCCATTATGCTTGACCGTATGCCCAATGTTGGGAAACCCTTTTTTGCACCTGATTTTGAGACGGCTTTAATGGAAGATTTTGAAGCAAAAATTGAGCGGACTGCGCAATTGAGTAGCCGAGTAGAAGACATTGTTTCCATTGCTGGTGTTCCGACTTGGGTAATGGTACTATTTCGCAGAGTGCTAGAAATTACAGGTAAATCCAATATACTAGAAGTATGGCCACACTTTCAATTTTATATTCACGGAGGCGTCAGTTTCTTACCTTACCAAGAGCAATTTGAACGCTTGCTACCTTCCGATCAAGTCAGCTATCAAGAGGTTTACAATGCCTCGGAGGGCTACTTTGGGGTGCAGAGTGATTTCAAAGAAAAAGATATGCTTTTGCTACTTGCAAATGGCGTTTACTACGAATTTATTCCAATGGACGAATGGGATAAAGAGCAGCCCAAAGCGATTCCGCTCGCAGATGTAGAACTGGAAAAGACGTACGCAATCGTCATCAGTACCAATGCGGGACTGTGGCGATATACCCCTGGTGACACCATTATTTTTACTTCTAAAAATCCCTATAAATTTAAAATATCGGGACGCACCAAACAATACATCAATACCTTTGGAGAAGAAGTTATCGTCGAAAATACAGACCGCGCTTTGGTGCAAACTTGTGAGCAAACGGGCGCGATTGTGCAAGATTACATGGCAGCACCAATTTATATGTCCGACGGTAAAGGTGGACACGAATGGCTGGTAGAATTTAATCGAAGACCTAACAACTTGGAGGAATTTGCGACTACATTGGATCGAAATTTGCAAAAAATAAACTCTGATTACGAAGCCAAAAGATACAAGGACATGGCTTTGGAGTGCTTGCAATTGCGCGCCATTCCTAAAGGGACTTTCCAAGCTTGGCTAAAATCGAAAGGTAAATCTGGCAGCCAAGTGAAAGTGCCACGTCTCGCTAATGATCGAGAACTGATCGAAGGTGTTTTAAATTTTATGCAGCAAAAGCGGCGTACTTCTCGACAAGGGGCGATTTGAGAAACTACTAAATTATCGGAATCAGAATTTTTAAGTACTTGGACAATTTTAAGTCACGTTTAGCGCGCCATCGCCTCACGCTTCACGCCTAAGGCGGACACGGTAAGGCGGACACAGTTCGGCTCGGCGCGCAGAGGAGGTTTGGAGGGCAGACAAAATACAAGATGTTGTTTTACAGCATCTTATATTTTGTCTGCCCTCCAAGACCACCACGAAGCAGCGAGCGCTGCAAGCGCGATTTCCGAAATACGGATTCTGACAAAAAAGTGCATTTTGTGCATCTGTCTTCTCGCTTCTGACCTCTGTCTGCTCTAAAAAGTTTTCTAAAATCAACTTAACAAGATGAAATATCTAACGACTTTATTTTTTCTCTTTTGTTCCCTCAGTGCTTCCTTTGCGCAAATCAATGATTATCCAATTTTGTATCGAAGTGATTTCAATTCATCAGAAGATTTGAAGAAATTTCAATGTAGTGATCCTGCGGCTTGGCGCATCAATACGCAATACAGCGCATTAGAACTATTCGGCAAAAGTGACTATCAGCCACCTGTGCGCTCTCCCAAGAATATCGCCCTGCTGAAAGATATACCAGTAGGTTCTTTTGTTCTGGATATGGATTTGAAGCAAACAGGAAAAGAGTATGGGCATAGAGACATGTGCATTTTCTTTGGCATGAAGGATGCCACTAATTTCTACTACGTTCATTTGGCGAGTAAAGCCGACCAAAACGCGCACAACATCTTTTTAGTAAATGACGAAGCGCGCCGCAATATCGCTGAAAAGACGACTGCTGGCATTGATTGGGGAAACGATTGGCATCGAGTGCGCATTGTGCGCTACGCCCAAAGCGGTATCATCGAAGTCTATTTTGATGACTTGCAGACACCCATTATGGAAGCTACGGATGTTCATTTTCAGCATGGTCTCATTGGCTTTGGTTCTTTCGACGATACGGGCATGGTTGACAACATCGTCTTGAGTGGCGAGCGTTTTTTCGAAGAAAAAGGCTTTTTTAAGAAGTAAGCTGATTCTATTTTGTTTGGTGAGTGTAGTGATTTGATTTGCTAAATTTTTAGAATTTAGTAAATCTAGGTTGCGACATTTTGAGAACTTGTCCGCCTCACTGTGTCCGCCTCAAGGCGTGAGGCGTGAGGCTGATGCACCCTAAGTAATTCGGACTAGTCGCACTAGGATTATACCTCAATTTGTAATTTGCAATCCTGTTTTCTCACTAGGTAACGGACAAAAAATAAGTTCTGCATTTTGACCGAGCAAATTTTGTTCTGATACAAGGCGAAAAACGCAGGAATCCTTTTGGCTAGCGAGGCTTTTTAACGCAGTAGCAGGACGAAAGATGCCGTCATAAATCGGGAAGTTATTATTTGATCGTTACTAAAAGCTATATTTGCCGCCCAAAACAAAACGAACACATCATGCCTCTGCTGATTATCTTTCTGGCGATAGTTGTCCTATTACTCTTGGTTGTCCTCTTTCGCTTCAATGCTTTCATTGCACTGATTTTAGTCGCCTTGGGTGCTGGTGTGGCACTTGGTATGCCTTTGTTGGACACGGTTGCTTCGATGAAAAAAGGCGTCGGTGGAACGCTTGGAAGTCTCGCTCTGATTCTGGGTTTCGGTGCAATGCTAGGCGCACTCATTGCCGATAGTGGTGCAGCACAAAAAATCACCAACCAACTCATTAATCGCTTTGGATTGAAAAACATCCAATGGGCGATGGTACTGACGGGTTTTATTGTTGGTATTCCTATTTTTTATACGGTCGGCTTTATCATGCTTATTCCCATCATTTTTGCAGTCGCTGCCTCCACTCGACTGCCACTTTTGTACGTTGGTATCCCGATGATCGCTTCGCTTTCTGTGACGCATGGTTTTCTGCCTCCGCATCCTGCACCGACTGCTATTGTAGAAATATACGGTGCAGATATGAATTTGACCTTACTCTATGGCTTGATTTTAGCGATTCCTACGGTCATCATCGCAGGTCCAATTTTTGGGAGTACCTTTAAAAATATAAGAACGGCTGCGCCCGAAAATCTATTTCCATTAAAAGAAATTCCAGCAAATCAATTGCCTTCCTTTTGGGTGAGCGTGCTGACGGGTTTAGTACCAGTTTTATTGATGTTGGCTTCTGCAATCGCTAAGCTATATTTGCCGCAGGAGAGCGTCACCGCTAGCATACTAAATTTTGTCGGTGATCCAGTCATAGCGATTCTTATTGCAGTTTTGATTGCTATTTATACCCTTGGACTGCGTATGGGAAAAAGCATGAAAGCCGTCATGGAAACTTGCGTGAAATCAGTTCAAGCCATTGCCATTATTCTTTTGATTATTGGGGCGGGTGGTGCGTTCAAGCAAGTTCTTATTGATAGTGGCACGGGTGACTATATTGCAGATTTATTGAAAGATAGCCCAATTTCTCCTTTGTTGCTGGCGTGGTGCATCGCTGCCGCTTTGCGAATTGCGCTCGGTTCTGCTACGGTTGCGGCATTGACAGCAGCAGGCATTGCTTTGCCATTGATACAATCCACAGACGTAAGTCCAGAATTACTGGTACTGGCAACAGGCGCGGGTAGCCTCACTTTTTCGCAAGTCAATGACACGGGTTTTTGGTTGTTCAAGGAGTACTTTAACTTGAGTATAGGCGAAACCTTCCGTTCTTGGACGGTCATGGAAACCTTAGTCTCTGTCATCGGTTTAGCGGGTTGTTTGCTCTTGAATTTGATTGTTTAATTATTGGAGGGATATCTCTGCTTCATGGCTCTGGTGGTTCAGGTCATAAGCAACTGATGATTAGAAAACTTGCCGTTATTACGTTTAAGGCGATTTAAAAATATCAATTAATTCAGTTCTGAGTTTCAAAAAACCTGAACAAAGGATGAGGGAGAAAAATGATTTCTTGATTCATGTCAAGAGAAGTGATTTTGATGTAGCATTACTTTGTATAGAACTAAAAAATAATCAAAGTGTAACATTTGATCACAAGTATTTTCTAACACTATCAACATTTAGCATTATGGCACAGAAAGAAATCAAAACTTCCATCGAAATATCTGCACCACCAGAAGTCGTATGGAACGTCTTAACGAAATTCTCAGAATATGAAAATTGGAATCCTTTTTTAAAATCTGTAGAAGGTGATTTTGTAGTAGGAGAAAAGGTGAAAATTAATGCTGGAGGGATGAAATTTAATCCCAAAGTATTGGTTTACGACCGCAATAAAGAGATACGATGGATTGGAAATCTCTTATTTAAAGGGCTCTTTGATGGAGAGCATAGTTTCCTAATAATTGACAACGGAGATGGTACTTCAACTTTTAAACAAGAAGAAAAATTTAGTGGAATTTTAGTTGGACTTTTCGAAAAGAGATTAGACTCCGAAACCAAATCTGGATTTGAAGAAATGAATAAAAAATTAAAAGAATTATCGGAAGAATGAAAGAGCTTGTTTGAAAGGCTAAAAGTCAGACTTGCAAACTATAGATTGAGGCTCCGTACTCGTTTTCAATGAATTGCTGGTAAATGTTTACTAGTGGGCATTTTCTTTTTAGCCACAAAAGAAACAACAGCCTCACGCCTAAGTTGGATTGCACTTCGCCATATTGTAGAATTGTTTGAACCGCAAAGCATTGGCAGCCAATCGATCCAAATTGGGCGTTTCAATCTCCGCACCATAGCAGCCGCGATTGGAGTAGCCAATGTCGTCCGCCATAATGATGACGATGTTTGGGCGGTCTGCTTGAGTAGTGGTTTGACAAATAGCTGGGAGCCAAATCAATGCAAGAAAGAGAAGTAGTGGATTGCATCTCATATTTATCGTTTTGAAATTTGAACAAAAAAGTAAAAGATGTGCAAGTACAATGTACTGGAGCTAAATGATTTCATTTGGTCGAATATTATTAGACAAGTATCACTAATTATTAAAATCTCGTTCGCTTTCGTTTGGAGGGATTTGGGCTTGATGCCCGAATGATTTGAATATAATCATAATATTAAATAAGTGATACTGACCAAATAAAATCATCTAAAACCAATGTACTTTTATGGCTGATGTCTGTCATTGTAAAAATGGTCCATTTGATTTATAAACTTAGAAAAGTAGCCTCAAAACAAGCTCTAAGCAATGAAACGAATCAACTTCTGGTCAAGCCCGCGTAATATCTCCACTGCTTTGATGTATGCCTTTGCACAGCGCGACGATTGTAGTGTAGTTGATGAACCGCTTTATGCTCACTATTTGCTTCATATTGAGACGACCGCCATTCATCCAGCCACTCAAGAAATTTTGGCAAGCATGGAGCAAGATGGAGAGCAGGTCATCCAAACAATGCTGCAAAAAGATTTTAAGACGCCAAATGTCCTATTTAAGCAAATGACGCATCATTTAATGGCATTGGATTGGTCGTTTCTAGCTAAAATGGAAAACGTCTTATTGATTCGTGATCCACGACTGATTATCCATTCCTACGCCAAAGTCATTCCAAATCCAAGTATGCAGGATGTGGGCGTGAGGCAGCAGTTTGAATTGATGCAGCACTTACTGAAGATCAGTAAATTAAATGCTGTTGTAGATGCAAACATTTTGCTAAGAAACCCAAAAAATATCTTGAAAAAACTGTGTGAATGCCTTCAGATTCCATTTCAATCTGCTATGCTGAATTGGAAAGCAGGCAAAAGAGCAGAAGATGGCATCTGGGCAAAATATTGGTATAAGAATGTGCATCAATCTACGGGTTTTCAGCCTTATCAAGAAAAAGAAATACATTTGTCCGATGAGTTGGAGGAATTGGCGGAGGCTTGTCTTCCTTATTACGAAGCCTTGCTGGAGCAGGTGATTAAGTAAAGGGAATTATTGTTGTATTGCCTCATTGTTACATTGTGGGCAGGCATAGTAGAATACTGCGTGTAGGGTCAAAAGGTGCATTTTTACATCTGGTGATCGCGCCTGGGGCGGACAGGTTTGATGATGTGATGACTTGGTAAGCTCTCAATCACCATATTACTAGTTAAACAAACCCGTCCGCCTTAGGCGCGATTACCAGAAATCACTAGGAGGGAATTTACAATTTTATACACCAAATCAATAACACAACAGACGAAGAAAATGCTACAAGAATACAACGCAAAAAACAAAGACATCAAAGTTTATATCGACGGTAAACTCTATCATCGGGAGGAGGCGAAGGTTTCTGTTTTTGATAGCGTAGTGCAAGGCGGCGATGCGGTTTGGGAAGGACTGCGGGTGTACAATGGAAAGGTATTTTGTTTGGAAAGGCATTTGGATCGTCTGCAAGATTCTGCGCATGCCTTGGCTTTCAAAGAGATACCGAGTAGGGAAAGCATCACCAAGGCGATCTACGATACACTGGAAGCCAATGGTATGAAGGATGGCGTACACATTCGATTGACCTTGACGCGGGGAAAGAAAACAACTTCTGGCATGGATCCTCGATTGAACCAATTTGGTTGTACGTTGATCGTGCTAGCCGAATGGAAACCACCCGTTTATCCGCCTGCAATCAAATTGATTACTGCTTCGGTGCGCAGAAACAATCCAATGTTTTTGGATTCTAAAATTCATCACAATAACCTCTTAAACAACATCTTAGCAAAAATAGAAGCCAATCATGCGGGTGCAGATGCAGGACTGATGCTAGACAAAGACGGCTACGTGGCAGAAGCCAATGGCGTCAATGTTTTTTGCATCAAGAACAATAAGGTTTTTACGCCATTTGCGAGTAGTTGTTTGCCAGGTATTACGCGTGCTTTGGTCGTTGAATTGTGCCGAAAAAATGCAATTCCTATACAAGAAAAAAATCTATCCCTTTCCGAATTTTATGCCGCCGATGAAGTGTTCACCACAGGCACTATGGGAGAACTGACCAAAGTAGAGGAAATCGACGGTCGTTCAATTATTAATAGACAAGCAACTTCTGTTCTATCGAAAATCAATGCTCTTTTTAAGCAACAAACCCATCTGTAAGGGGCAAGGCAAAGGAGAGAAAATGCTTTTGTTTAAGCCGTTTATGCTGTTTATCTGTTTATTAGTCAATCTCTAGTATATTTGTGCTTTCTTGTAGAAGAAAGAATCATCCGAATAGCACTTTAGGCTCATCTGAAAAATTCGTAAGGTGAATTATATCATATTTGATTTGGAAGCCACCTGTTGGCAAGGAAAACCGAAGTCGAAGCAGCAAGAAACCATAGAAATAGGTGCGTTTTTGTTGAATCCTTATGGAGAAATAAAGGCTTCTTACAATCGTTTTATCCGTCCCATTTTGAATCCTTATCTTTCTACTTACTGCACGGAACTGACGAGCATCGAACAGCACCAAGTGGATAGAGCGCGCAAGTTTGATAAAGTGATTGAGGAATTTCAAGATTGGGCAGAAGTATTTGAGGAAGATTATTGGTTGTGTTCTTGGGGGAAATTCGATCAAACCATTCTACAAGAGGATTGCCGACTGCATGACATAGAAGAAGATTGGTTGGATTATCACATCAATCTAAAAAGTCAATATCGAGAAATCAAGGGTCTATCGAAGGAACGGGGCTTGAAAAAAGCAGTAGAAAAAGAAGGCTTCGATTTTTCGGGTATGCACCATCGCGCCATTTCTGATGCGGAAAACTTGGTAAAGATTTTTTTGAAATATCTGGATGAATGGAGGACTTAGGAAGAGCTGGATTTCAGTCAATATCAAACACTGTTTGCTGTTGGGCGTTTCCTTCTCGTGGAGTTTTGAATGTAACGCACTTAAGAACAGGCTTTTGAATTAAAGCGTCTAGCAGATCATAAATCAAATAAAACTTAGATCTGATGTTACGCACTAGTGTGTTTTAGTGCGAAAAATCTAGTAGCTTGTCAAAGCTAAGTGTTTTGAATTAGAGTGGCTTCGACTTGTCTGCCTCACCGTGTCCGCCTCAGGTGTGAGGCGTGAGGATGACACCCGACGATTTGTAAACAAGTAACACTTTGTGTCATTTGCAATTTGGTATTTTGCGTAACATGAGTTAGATCATACATCTGCTCAGTCTGATTCAACATTATTAGTAGATTAAATTTATTAGATTTTCAAAATTTGACAAATTACCATCCTTTCGATCCATGTCCAAAATGAGAACTTCATACGGAATTAAATTCCCAACCCCTCACCAAAAATAAAAACACTACTATTCATGTCAAATGAAATAAAAATCGGCTTGCTGTCCATAGTCACCATTGTTTTGATGCTTTGGGGCTATAAATTTGTAGAAGGTCAAAATATTTTCAGTGCCTCCAAACTGCTCAAAGTAGAATACGAAAATGCGGGCGGACTGGGAGCTGGAACGACGGTGATGCGGAGTGGTTTTCAAGTAGGTGTCGTTACTGATATTTATCTAAATCCAGAAAATCTGCGAACCGTCATCGTCGAAATGGATGTCAATCCTGATTTGCCAATTCCCAAAAACACGGTTGCCGCTATCGCGACGGTAGATTTTTTGGGCGAGAAAAACATACAGCTACTCTTCGATCGTCCTTGTCAAGAAGGCAATTGTGCGGTTTCGGGCGACTTTTTACAGCCTGGCTCAAAAGGGGTTTTGGCGAGCATGATTGGCAGTCCAGAAGAAGTGAAAACCTACGTGGATGCAGTGTCGGCGGGTGTCACGCAATTGTTGGATTCTTTGGGAAGTGCAAGCGCAGATGAAAATTCGATTTTGGGCAGAACCTTAGCGGATGTCAACGAAATTTTGCAGCAAGTAAAAATTACCATTGCGAATGCGAATGGTGTCATCACGCAAAACTCCGACGAAATCAAAACAACGCTGGACAACATCAGTGCCATCACAGGTTCGATCGCAGAACGAGAAGCTCAAATTCAAAGCATCATCAATAGTGCAGATAGTACCATGCAAAAATTAGCTGCTCTGGATTTATCTACTACCATGCATTCAGCGGACGGCGCAATTGATAATCTCAATACTACGCTTTCCAGTGCCAATGTAGCGGTAAAAGATTTGCGTACTATTTTAGAGACGATTAATGAAGGAAATGGCACTTTGGGTAAATTGGTCAATGACAAAGATTTGTACCTCCAAATGGATGAAGCGATCCGAAATTTGGACTTATTGTTAGAAGACTTCCGTCTGAATCCAGCAAGATATACCACGATTTTAAAGAAAAAACGTCCTTCTTATGAAAAGCCAAAAGAAGAAGGAGGAGAAGATCAGGCGCAGTCGAAGAATTGAAAATGAGCAATCAGAGGCGAGCAATCAGAAGTTAGAAGCGAGCGATTGAAGATTGCTTACAAAGCACTAGATATACACCGTTTTTTGTAAAAAAACTAAGTCTTATAAGTTCTCAGGTGTCCTTAAGTGTTTCAAAAAGTATCCTCTTTTGCGATTTAGCCGCTACAAAATAGCGTATTAAGTACTTGGACAAAAGTAATCTAGCTACTCAACTCAGGCGTGAGGCGATGGCGCGCCAAATGTGACCTAGACATTGTTCACCTACTTAAGATTTATAAGAAAACCCTTTCAAAAACAATAGGAAATTTAGTAAAATGTTGTTACTTCACTTTTTGCTTGATAAAATTGCGGAACAATTAAATTAACAATTCTGCAATTCGACAATTCCACAAAATAGAATCACTATGCGTAGGTTAGATACTTTCACAATCGTTATCATTGCCGTTTGTTTGATTGCAGCGGGTCTGCTGATTTGGATTGGCTACAATAAATTGGCGGGTGACAAAGAAGACGATAAATCGGCTTTATACGAAGAAATAGAAGACGATGAAGATGGCGATTATTACTATCTGGACGATGAAGACGATAGTGATCTGGCGAGCGACCCAACAGGAACACCCGACGATTTTGAGGACAGCGGCAGCAACATAGCCGACAATACTTCCAGTAGCAATACCAGCGTAGAAGACGATGCTAGCTACGAAGTTGTGGATAAAAATGACGAAGAAGAAGTCCTCACGCCACGCAGCTACAGCAGTGCAGGACGCTATTTGGTGTTGGCGGGTTCTTTCAGAATCCAATCCAATGCAGACAATTATGCCCGTACGATTCGCAACAAAGGCTATTCCAGCACCAGTGTAGAACGATTCGATAATGGCGTTTATGCGGTGGTTTTGGTAGATCGTTTCAATAGCTTAAGTGATGCACAAGCACTGGTTAGGAAGTTGGAAAATGACGGTGTAGATTCTTATGTGAAAAAGAATTAAGGTCATAACACCCACATCCTCCAATGCAATAAGGAGCAAAATGCCGCAAAACGCGAAGAAAAAAGTCGTCATCATCACTTACTATTGGCCGCCTTCGGGCGGCATTGGCGTTATGCGTTCCTTGAAGCTCTCCAAATATTTGACGCATTACGGCTGGCAACCTATCATATTCACCGCCTCCAATGCACAATATCCTGGCATTGATCGTAGCAATCTGAAAGATATATCGGAAGATTTAGAAATCATTCGTCAGCGAATTTGGGAACCTTATCACTTGTACAAGTTCTTGACGGGTAAGAAGAAAACCGCCAATGTCAACAATGTTTTCTACGTACAAGAAGAGAAAAACAGTTGGATGCATCGCTTGTCGGTTTGGATTCGGAGCAATTTTTTTATTCCCGATGCGCGTCGTTTTTGGATTCGACCCGCCGTGAGAGCTTTGGTGAAATACATTCAAGAAAACGAAGTGGACGCGATCATTTCCGATGCGCCGCCGCACAGCATCACCAGAATTGGTACTTTGGTGAAACAAAGAACGGGCATCCCGTGGATCGCCAATTTCCGTGATCCTTGGACACAGATTGATTACTACCAATTGCTTTCCCTCACCAAATGGGGCGATGCGCGCCACAAAAAAATGGAGCAAGCTGCCTTCCAACTCGCAGATCGCATCACCATTGCCAGTCCTTCTTGGGCAGAAGATTTAAAAGCCATCGGAGCGAAAAAAGTAGAGCCACTGCCACTCGGCTACGATCCTGATGACTATAAAGACATTCCAGTAAAGATCGCACCTGATTTTCTTTTCACACATTTGGGCATTATGGGCTATGACCGCAATCCAAGTACTTTTTTTGAGGTTTTAAAGGCGTTGACGCAAGAAAAAGAAGATTTTGCAGCGCATCTAAAAATACGTTTGGTCGGACAAGTGGATGCCTCCGTAGTCCAGACTTACACGCAGCTTGGACTGGAAGAACAAGTAGAAAACGTTGGCAACGTACCCAGAACGGAAGCTCTAGAACTCACAATGAACAGCCCCATTTTATTGTTATTGCTCAACCAACAGCCCAACGCCAAAGGGCGCATCCCAGGTAAATTATTTGAATACCTAGCCGCGCGCCGCCCCATTCTCTGCCTCGGACCAACGGATAGTGATGTCGCGAAAATCATAGCGGAAAGCAAAAGCGGCTACACCTGCGCATACGAAGACGCAACTGGCATCAAAAAAGTCGTCCAGCAACTCTACCAACAGTTTTTAGATCAAAATTTGCAGTCGCCACTTGATTCTGAAATTGAAGCCTATCAAGCTCCGAAATTGGTAAAGCGTTTTGTGGAGATTTTGGAGGAGATTGTTTAGGAAGCGGAAGATTCAGTACCTTTGTGCCTCGAAAATAGCTCTCCTTATATGAAAATAGGAATGATACTGGATAAATCTTTTCCGCCCGACCCGAGGGTAGAGAATGAAGCCGACACGCTTATTCGAGCGGGACACGAAGTTTATTTGTATTGTTTCGATTATTCAGGCACGCAAGCCCAACAAGAAGATATTTACGGCATTCAAGTCTGGAGAGCAAGGATGCCAAAACACATTTACAGCCTTTCGGCTTTGGCTTACACGATTCCTTACTATCATTGGTTTTTGGAGAAAAGTCTAAAGAAATTCGTAGAAGAAAATGATATAGAAGCACTGCATGTTCATGATATGCAAGTGGCGCGGACAGTTTTTAAGCTCAATAAAGCATGGCGTTTGCCGCTAGTACTGGATTTGCATGAAAATCGTCCAGAAATCATGAAATATTATGCGCACGTCAACTCTTTGCAAGGAAAGCTACTTGTTTCGCCCAAGAGGTGGAAAAAATTTGAGTACCAATATATTAAACAAGCAGATAAAGTCATTGTAGTCACTGAGGAAGCCAAGCAATACTATTTAAAAGAATTGACAACCAACCCAGAGAAGTTCTACGTCGTTCCCAACTCTATTCGCAAAAGTTTCTACAACAACTATCAGCGATCAGAGGACATTATTGAGCGATACCGCGCGAATTTCACGGTGTTGTATTTGGGTGATACGGGACTGCGACGGGGCGTAAGAGAAACTATAAACGCCTTAGCTCACTTGATTCCTAAAATACCAAACATTAGAATGGTTTTTGTGGGAAACAGCAAAACCGATCATGTACTAAAAAGTTTGGTGGTGCGCAATCAATGGGAAAACCATGTGGATTTAATGGGCTGGCAGGACTTTCAGTTGTTTCAATCTTACATCTTAGCTTGTGATGTTGGTATATCACCCATTCATCGCAATATCCACCACGACACCACCTTTGCCAATAAGATTTTTCAATACCTTGCCTTTGGAAAACCTGTTATCGTGAGTGATTGCCCGGCACAGCAAAATTTAATCGAGCAGTACCAATGCGGTTTGGTCTTCAAAAATCAGTCAGTGGAAGGCATCGCCGAAAAGATTACACAACTGTACGAAGATCAAACTTTGTATAAACAACTCTCTGAAAATGCCAAAAAAGCAATTGAAACACACTTGAATTGGGAGATTTTATCCAAGGAATTGGTGCAGCTTTACGAACAATTAGACCAAAAATAGAAAATTAGATGATATGGCAGTGAGAAAACATATTGTGATTACTGGAACGGGCAGGACAGGAACGACTTTTTTGGTGGAGTTGTTGACCAAACTTGGATTAGACACAGGATTTTCTCTATCTGATATTGCTACAAAAAAAAACAAATTGGCTCGTGCGGGATTGGAAACAGACCTTCGTTCAGATAACTGCCCATACATAGTTAAAGACCCGTGGTTCTGTGATTATGCAAATGAAATCTTTGAGCAAGAAAATATAGAAATTGAGCATGTGTTTATACCAATAAGAGACTTGAAAGCTGCAGCAGAAAGTCGAAGATACGTTACAAAAGCAGGAATGAAAGAGGTTTCTTTCGTCGAGCGACTGAAATATTTATTAGGGAAAAGAAAACGGTTCAAAGGAGGACTGTGGCATACTAATTCTTTCAAGCAAAGTGAACAGGAATCTGTCTTGTTGCGACAAGTCTATAAATTAATGCTGGCACTTTCTGATGCAAATGTACCTATCACATTGATTAAATATCCTAGAAGTGTAAAGGACGGAATCTATCTATTTCAAAAATTGAAACCTATTTTAAAAGACATATCTACGCAGCATTTCATGGAAGTTTATACTGAAACCGTTCAGCCCAATCTAGTGCATAGTTTCAATCATTCAGATCATTGATTATGAATGAATCTAGTAAAAAAATCAAGGTTTTAGTTGCTATTGTCACCTACAATGCAGAAGCTTACATTAAAAAATGCTTAGATTCTATAAAGTCTCAAGACTACGAGATAGATATTATTGTTGTCGATAATCTATCGAAAGATAAGACAAAAGCAATTCTACAAGATTATTCAGATCGTATTAAAGTCATTTATTCAGATAAAAATCTAGGATTTGGGCAGGCAAATAACCTCATGTTGAGATATAGCATTCAAAAGAAATATGACTATACATTTCTACTCAATCAAGATACCTATATTTTATATCAATCTTTAGATAAGCTAATTTCGTCTGCTCTAACTCGTCAAGAATTTGCTATCTATTCGCCTATTCATTTGTCCCGAAATGGAAAAGATATGGATAGTGGCTTTAAAGACTACATCGAACAAACTAGATTGGAATCAAACTCTAGTAATTTCACAAAAGCAAAGTTCATCAACGCAGCAGCTTGGTTAATTCCTTTGAAAGTTCTTAAAGAAGTAGGAGGTTTTAGTCCTCTGTTTTTTCACTATGGAGAAGATAATGATTATGCGTTTCGATTGAATAAAAAAAAAGGGAACTTTCTGATCGTCAAAGATGCTTTCATTGTACATGATAGGGATAGTCGTTCTATGGCAGAACTATCAAAAGTTGATGCTAAAAAATATGCGGCTCGTTTTAGAGCTTATTTACTGAAATATGCAGCTAATATAAATCATAGCTTGGCAAACGCATTTATAGACGTATTTTTGAAAGGAATTGGGGAGGTCAAAAAGTTTATTTTAAAAAGAGAAATAGAGCTTGCTCTTTCAGCTATCGGCAACATTATCAGTATTTTCACGCAGATGAATAAAATCGTAAAACACCGTGACAAAGCCCATAAAAGTGGAGCTTTTTTATAGAATTTTCATGCTTTCTTGATTTCTAGCAGAAACTGGAAAGTGAAGAAGTTTCTCAAATAGGGAACATAGTCTAATATTTTCAATACAAAATCTAACTTTGAGCCGCTCTTTTCCTGCCAACGATATTTTCTGCGGACGATTTTAAACTCTCCTCCTCTAGGATTCAACTCTCTTAAATTATTTTTAGTGTAAATAGTAAGATGTGTCTTATCGTAAATTCCCCTTGGATTTCTAGGCCAGCGATGTGTTAATAAGTGAAAAATACTAGGATAAAAACCTGTATTTGGTAGGCTTATCAATATCCTTCCACCTGAAGTAAGATGCTCAAAGGCAATCTCAACAATTTCTATTGGGTAAAGCAGGTGCTCTAGAACATCTCCGAAGAGGATATGATCAAAAGTTTGGTTACCTAAAAATGATTTGAAATCCTTTAGCTGGTTCAAATCTACTTTTTGAGCAATGTCAAGCTTAATGGAAGATGCTCTAATGGCAGATTCATTGTAATCAATGCCGTGAACAATCACGTCTTTTCCATATATTTGTTTGATAAGCGCACCTGTCTCCCCTATGTTACATCCTACATCTAGTACTTTTCTAGGAATTAGAACATACTCAATCAAATCACGTCTTGCACTTTTATAAGAAGAGGAATCGTGTACTTTCATAAAAATTAGATGAAACTATGTGTAGAATGATTGCGTTTTGATGAACTATTGCTACTTCTCGGTAAAGTATTAATTTATTCTGAATTAGAGATAAACCATCAAATTAGATAAACCTTAATGGGCGTTGTACAGCGACAAAGTATTAAGCATAGTATCGTCAGCGTACTAGGAATCCTGATTGGAGCGATATCTACACTCGCCATATATCCAAATGATAGAGCCTTTTTCGGTAAATTGAGTTTTATTATTGATTCAGGTACCTTACTTTTCCCAATACTTTCATTAGGAGCTGCTTCACTCGCTATTCGGTATTTTCCTTATTTTAAAAACGAAAAATATAAACACCAAGGATTTCTAGGTTTTTTATTTCTCTTCGCTGGAGTTGGTATTCTAATTGTTAGCTTACTGATTAAACCGCTCGAAGAAAATATTTTTGGCTTTTTAAACCTACTCGAATTCAAAGTAGAACAATTAAAAGTCCTCGGAATACCTATCTATTTGATTGCCATTCTTTTGATTTACTCAAAAATACTGACCAACTACATTAGCAATTTTGCTAGGGTTGCAATTCCAAATGTTCTCAATAATCTATTTTTAAAGATCGCTCTGCCCATTATTGTATTCCTGCATTTTACGAGTAGAATAAGTGCGGAACAAGGTGTTTTTTTACTGATTGCTGCGCATCTATTTATCCTCATTGCACTCAATTTATACACGATCCGTTTGGGACAATGGTTTGTACTGCCAAAGTTTGATTTTCTCAAAAAAGACCTTCTAGTAGCGATGCTTACTTATGCTTCTTTCAATATTTTGTCTAGTATGGGAAGCACTATTTCTACTCGAATAGACGGTATCATGGTGGCTCAATTGGTGGACTTTGAAGCAACGGGCGATTATAAGATTTTTCTTCTTATGGCAAACCCCGTCAACTTAGCTTTACTTGCTTTGGCGGCTATTTCAGGACCAATTATTTCCGAGAAACTAAAAGCACGAGACTTAAAGGGTGTAGAAATATTATTTAAAAAAACTTCTATCAATGGATTGGTACTTGCTATTTTTATATACGTTGGTGTTTGGACGAATCTGGACGATCTAATCACTTTGACTGGAAAATATGAACTCTTGAAACCGATGATGCTAGTTTTCGTACTCATTGGATTGAGTAAAATATTCGATGTGGCGACTAGCATCAATTATCAGATTATCGGCTTTTCTAAATACTATCGCTTCAATTTGGTAATGGTACTTTTCTTAGCTGTATTGAATGTAGTGAGCAATTATATCTTCATCAAAGAATTGGGCTACGGAGCAATAGGTGCTGCAATGGCCACTTGTTTGTCTCTTTTTTTGTATAATCTAGCAAGAATTATCTTTATATGGATGAAATTTAAGATACATCCTTTTCAACGGAATACGCTTTTTCTTTTACTAATTGGTTTAGCTGTTCTAGGTCTTGGATTCATTATTCCTAGTTTCGTACATCCTATCCTTTCTATATTGGTTCGAGGAATTATTATTACGCTGTGCTATATCTCTTTGGTATTCTATGTCAATATTTCCAAGGATGTTAATGAATTGATTTTGAAATATTGGGCGATGCTAAAGGCCCTACTAACATCAAAGTAAAACGAAAACGGAATTGGTTTACGCTTACTGAACCTTATAAGATAGAGACTTAGAAGCGTTGCATTATTATAATTAGTCGTGTACGAAGTCTTTAATAAAAAAATTAAAGCTGAATAAAGCTCCTGAAATCTCTCAATAAGTATGCCTAACAAATCTCTGTGGACGGAAACACAAATTTTTCCTGATTTTTTAGAAAAAATCAGGAAAAATTTGTGTTTCCGTCCGAAGAAAAAAACTTGAGCATACTTGTTGAACGATTTTTAAGCTCTATTCAGCATTGCTTTGAGCTAAATGTTAAAAATTTTAAGACTTCGCACACGCCTATGTTACAATCAATAATTCCCGATCTAAAAAATCGTAGCCTAGACTTTTGAAGTTTTTTTAGCTAAAGTGTTGTTTGTGGAGTCAGAAACGATCCTTTTTTAACAGTAAACTTCAAAAGTCTCTTTGCGTGCGTGCACTTTACATCGGGAATGACTTCATTTATCATTCTAATCACAAGCCACTTCTGTAAACACAGGTTGTCCGTCATTACTCACACTCATTTTCCAGCATTTGCCGTTGGGCGATTGCATAATCACGTTATCATTCTTAACCGAACCTGCTTGATCGGCATAAAGTGCATAAGGAACACTCAGCAATTGAGTGACCCCCAACAAACTATAATCACTACCGCCACGAATATCTATGCTGATTTGCAAGAAATAGCAGCCGCTCGACCAGTCAATATTCGCAAAGCTACCCAAGGTTGGGAATCCTGCTCCGATAGCGGTACTGAAAAAGCCGAAATTATCGGTCATCAAATCGTGTACTTCTGTATAAACGACCTCACCTTCAGGTTCATCTTTGATGATACTTGCTTCAATACTGATGTCGCGATTTTTAATCACACGCCCTGATCTCGTATCCGTTGCTAGACCTTGATAGGTGAAAGCTTTTGGCGCACCCTTTACAGGCTCAGTACCGATATCAATACCCAGTTTTTTATTCGATATGGGATTAATTCCCCTTAAAAACGCTCCATTGTATTCGTTTGGATCGTGCGTAAAACCAATAAAGTTAATCTCGTTACTTTCTAAGTCCAATTCGTAAAACTCAGCGTCATTAGTCGGAAAGAAAATTTTTCCGTCCTTAAAACCAAAGCCTCCGATTGTCAAATATTCATCCGTAAGAAAAAGCTCAGGTGTAATCACATCAGTAGATACAGTAGAAAAGTCTATTTTATAGAATTTGGACACATTGGGACTCGGTGGTTGTCCGTCAAATAAGTAGAGTATATTGTCCACAAAAATCAAATCATCTACATCTGTATTATCGCCATTGTTGTAATTGATTTCTACTACTTTTGTGCATACCGCTGTCGTCGGATCAATTTCTACGATTGTCTCTGAAAAAAAGTCCTCTACTGCAATACCTCCGTTCAGGCTTACAGAGGAGTATAGTTTTCCGTCTTCAGGATTATAGGAAATGGTTTCACAAAGAGATATGGTAGCATTTGGTATCGAAAGTATACCAATTATTTCTGAATTACCTTCCAAATCGAATTTGTATAGTCTAAAAGGAGGTGCTTGTCTATTTGATTCCGTAGCTGTACCATAAAAGACACAGTTTTTTTCATCATAAGTGAATCCTCGAATCTGCCAATCCACCGCAGGAGAAAAGTCCAGCAATTCCTCTATCTCCGCAGTGTTTTCATCAACGCCCACCAATCTATTGTCTAGAAAACCAACCAAAGTACTTTCTTGATCGTGGGTGTCATCATCATTATCATCGTCATCTATTTTTGAATCCGCGACGGGAACTAGTCCTCTGATAATTGCTCCATTGAAATCATTGGCAGTGTGGGTAGAACCTATTAAATTAAACATATTGGTTTCCAAGTCTAACTTAAACAGTTCGTAACTATTGGTGGCTAGAAAGAGATCGCCGTCTTTTTGTCCAAAGCCAGGAAAGCGAATACCGTCTTCCACGACCAAAAATTGTTCAGGCACAAGCACGCTGCCTATCAGATTAGATAAATCTGCTTTATAGAACTTAGAAGCCGAATCGGAAGTGAAGTCAAATAGATAAACTGTGTTTTCAGTGAATACAAATTTATCCACATCGGGCATGTCTCCATTGTTATAGTCTACTTCTACTATCTTGCTTGCGTTGCCCGTTGCAGGATCAATTTCTATAATGGATTCAGAAGCAAAATCGCTTATTGCCGTTCCGCCATTTAGACTTGCGGAAGCGTATAATTTCTGATCTACACTACTGAAGGCAAGACCGTCGCAGACGAAGATAGTGCCGTCTGCTATCGAAAGTGTACCCACGATTTCTGAATTGCCTTCTAGATCAAATTTGTACAATCTGAAAGGCGGTGCTTGTTGACCATTCTCCGTAGCTGTGCCGTAGAAAACGCAATTTTTTTCGTCATAAGTAAAGGCAAGTATCTGCCAATCCACCGCAGGCGAAAATTCTAAAATCTCCTCCAGTTCGGCGGTATTTTCATCTATGCTAACTAATTTATTATCTAAAAATCCCACTAGTGTATTTCCTTGCCCCTGAATAGACAACATACCAAAAGCCAAAAAGCAAATCGTAAAAAAGGATTGTTTCAAAAATTTGAAGTTCATATTTTATTATTGTGTAGTTTGTGAAAATGGTGGTGTGAATGGGTATCGGTCTGAGTTCAATAATAAATTTACATTTTTTAGTGTTCGATTTTTCCTGAAAGCATATATTTTGTAGGATATATACGCTTTCAACCAAAACCGAACAATGTAA
Source organism: Bacteroidota bacterium (assembly GCA_039201015.1). Classification (GTDB taxonomy): domain Bacteria; phylum Bacteroidota; class Bacteroidia; order Chitinophagales; family Saprospiraceae; genus JAAUTG01. The sequence continues at coordinate 39,030 of JBCCRX010000010.1, forward strand.
ATTTAATTATTTCACGTTCCTTGGATGCAGCTTTAAATAAAGCTTTCTGCAGGAATATCAAAAGATTCAACGCATATTAGCCAACAGCCAACAGCCAACAGCCAACAGCCAACAGCCAACAGCCAACAGCCAACAGCCAACAGCCAACAGCCAACAGCCAACAGCCAACAGCCAACAGCCAACAGCCAACAGCCAA
>JBCCRX010000011.1:0-38343 GCA_039201015.1 Bacteroidota bacterium
AAAGGTAGAAGCGGCGAATTTCGCCGCTTCTACCTTTAAAAAACCTTGATCAAATCATATGGGCTCGACGCCCATATGATTTGAAGATAAACGTGAGCTTCCATAAATAATGCTGACCAAATGAAATCATTCAGAACCAAATTCAGTCCTTCCAAATAAAGGCTATCAATCATCAATATGAAAAGTTTTTGTGCCCTTTGACTAGTTAGATAGAAGGCTTTTCAAAAATGCCTTCTATCCTATACAACAATAAATTCCTAAAACTGAAAATAGATAAAGGCATTGGACCCGAAAGTGCCAAAAAAGGCAATCATCCATAGTAAAGTAGCAAAGGCAAAAAGCCGAAGTATTGGGCGATGTAGTAAAGCTGTAGCATATTGAAATCGAAAATTGCTGATTTCTACCAACAGTAGGAATAAAATCAAAAAGCTGCATTTGAGCACCATAAACTTATTGATAATGCTAGAAGGACTTAAGTCCTCGAAGCTAAAAATAATGTCAAGGTAATAGCCAGCCGTCTCGAAATCGGGACTGCGAAAGAAGACCCAAGCAAAACAAGTGAGTAAATAGACAAGCAAAATGCTCACACCCTCTCTAATAAATTGTGGTGCAGCTATCCATTGCCAAAAGCTGTTGAAAATGGGCTGCAATAGTCGCTGTAAGATCAGGTATGATCCATGCAAAAAACCCCAAAAGACAAATACCCAACTTGCGCCGTGCCAAAGCCCACCAAGTAGCATGGTAATCATCAAATTCCGAAAAGTGCGGAAGCTGCCATAGCGATTTCCTCCCAGTGGAATGTAGAGATAGTCACGTAGCCAAGAAGATAGTGTAATGTGCCAGCGCGTCCAAAATTCGCTGAAAGATTTCGAGAAATAAGGCGTTTTAAAATTAGGAGGAAAATCGAAGCCCATCATTCTCGCTAAACCAATTGCAATATCAGAATAGCCCGAAAAATCGCAATAAATCTGGAAGGAATAGAAAAAAATACCCAACATAAGATGCAGAGAAGAAAAGGCTTCTGGCATCTCAAAACATTGATCGACAAAGGGTGCAAGCGAATCTGCTACCACTATTTTTTTGAAAAATCCCCATATTACTTGGCTCCATCCAGACATGAATCGCGTCCAATCGAATCGCCTTGGACGGTCAAATTGAGGTAAAAAGTCTTTTGCGCGTACAATCGGACCGGCTACCAATTGAGGAAAAAAAGAAATATAAGTCGCAAATTTCCAAAAATTGCGCTCTACTGGAATATGTTTTCGATACACATCTATGGTGTAGCTCATCGACTGAAAAGTGTAGAACGATATACCGACGGGTAAGATAATTTGGAGGCTTCTAGTCGAACTCTCTAGACCAATACTAAGCAGTAAATCCTGAAAGGAGGTTAAGAAGAAATTGAAATATTTGAAGAAAGCGAGAAAACCCAAATTAGTAATAAGGCTGAGTAGGAGCAGTCGTTTTTTTTGCTTTTGGAGTAGCTTTTCATTAAATTTATTTTGCTCTAATTCATTCATTTTCAATCCAATAGCGTAATCTACTACAGTGGAAAATATAATCAAAGTCAGAAAACGCCAATCCCAATAAGCGTAAAAGAAGTAGCTAGCGGCTAGGCAGAATAGCAATCTAGCCTTTCTCCTGAGCGAGAAATAAATAGGAAAAAATAGCGCAATGAAGGCTAAAAAGGAGAGGCTATTGAAAATCAAGTTTAGCTGTTTTTTGTTTTCTTTTCTTTTGATAGTAAGTCATCTATACTGACTTGATGTTGATGCTCGGTATGCTTGAAATTCTTATTGGGGTTTTTCATTTTAAACAAAGCAGTCATTTGCCGAAAAATAAAGCTTGGGATACCAGAGAGCGATTGCCAAACTTGTGGCGGTGCTTTGGAAAGATACAGCGTCCAAAAAATGGTGCTGACAAATAATATTCCCGCGATTGCGAAAGCAAGTGTTATCCAAGGATTGTAGAACAAAGCAATAAAAGCCAATAAACTAGCTATCGCCAATAAAATAAATAAAGGCGGCGCAATCGTAATAAGACCAAATAGAAATTGATTCCAGTTGAAACCAACGATGCCTTTTAGCAGCAGAGCAAGCGAGTTGGGTAGATTTTGGAAGTAGGAATACAGCCAACGGCTACGCTGAGTTTCTACAGCATCAGCAGTACTTACCTTTTCATCGTAAATAACAGCATCCCAAGCATAAACGATTTTTTCATTTTGTCTAAGCAGAAAATTCTGCAAAATCTTATCTTCTTGCAGCATCTTTTTCCACTGATTCTTCCCCGCTTGTATTTCTGGACTATTCAAATAAGCTTGATACAGTTCGCTTTTCACGACCATGCCTGAACCCGAAATAACGGAAGAAGAACCCAATAAATAGGGAACATATCGCTCTACATAGTTTTTATAAAATTCCCCCAAAGCGTCCGCAGCCGCCATAGTTGTATCCAAATTTTTGGCAGTTCGTTGTCCTTGTATGCTGCGATGTCCTGCATTGGCGTAGCGATTGATTTCGCTCAGAAAGTTGGGATGTGCCAAATTATCAGCATCGAAAATCGCAATGTAATCGTGAGGACGTACAAAGTTTTTGCTCGCGTGGATAATAGATTTCACTTTTAGGTTGAGGTCTGGTCTTGGTTGCAGCACAGTCAATTGTGCATCTTCTAGCCTCCAATCCGATAGATCACATTTATCTGCCACCAAATAGATATGATGTTTACGATGCTTTTGCTGCAATAAAGAAAGAATCAGCGGTTTTGCAATTGCTGCATTGCGATAAGCGGTAATAATGTTCGCAAAATCGTAGGTTTTGTCTTCTGTTTTGGGTTTATGCTCTTTGACCACTCTCGAAAAGAGTACTTTGAGAAAGGGGAAGACCAAAAAGAATAGTAAGACAGCACAAATAAAGTAGTACAACATTAAATTCGATTATTTCCTATTCTTACTAGACGATGCACGAAAGATGAAGTTTCAGAATTTGTGTAGAAATAGATAAAGTTATTTTTGTTCGTATTCCCAAGCTAGACTAGAGGCTCGGTGCAGCAAAACGCTACGCATCCAGTTCCCCTCAAAATTTCCTGTTTTACATTCGATAGTCAAAATTCAATCCGCCACCGTCCATTTCTCAATTTCCTTCATAGCAGCACGTTCATCTTCCCAAGCAATCAACTCCATTTGTCCGACGCCTTTATAACTTAGAAACCAATCTTCTAAAATTTTCTTTGCCATGTGATGATGAATCAATAAATCTGTGAAGGTAGCTATTTGAATGCTGCGCTGTGTACTATCCAAAGGCACCGCTATAATTTTACTATCAATCTCACCGCGATCTTTGAGTAGCAGTACCGCGACGGGTAAGATATTCATTACTGTTCCCGTCGGTACGCTAGGACTGAGCACCAGAACGTCCAGTGCATCGCCGTCACCGCCCTGTTCTGGATGCACATAAGTAGAAGGAATGAAGCCATAGTTGCCAGGGTAAGGTAGAAAATTAATGACGCGTGCTTTTCCATTGATACTATCTATTTCAAAACCTTTGCGCGCCAGATTGTATTCTATTTTGTCATTCGTTCCCGCAGGAATTTCGATGACCGCCTGTATGCCTGCTTCGTTAGAAGTCTCCAATTGATAAAGCCTTCTTTCATTCGTATTTTGTTGACAAGCAAGGCAATAGCCAAATAAAAAAAGGAAATAAAGCGTTTTTTTCATAAAGGGATGCTTGTAATTTCGCGCAAAATACCGTTATTACTTCTAAATTTGCGTATTGTCATTCATTTGAGCCCAAACTTTTAAAAACTAAAAACAATATCCATGCGAACAATCTCCTATATTTTACCCCTCGCCTTTATTTTAGTGAGTAGTTGTGTCTCCACCCGAAAATACGACGAGATGCGATTAGCGAAAGAGTACTGGGAACAAGAAGCAGATTCTGTGGATTCTTTGCGACAAGAATCGCTGCGCGTCGAAGAAGATTTGAGAGAAACCAATCTTCAATTATCTGATTCCTATTACGATTTGGAGCAACTAGAAGCCACCAATCGAAACCTACAACGAAATTATCAAGACATACTAACACGTTACAACAAAATAGTTGATCAGAGCAATCGAGTCATTGGGGCTTCCTCTATGGAACGGATGGATTTGACAGAAGATTTGGCAAAAAAACAAGGCATGCTAGATCAGAAAGAGCGAGAGTTGGGAGAGCTAGAATATATGCTGATGCAAAGAGAGCAACGACTGGATAATGCGCAAGATGACCTAACTTATATGCAAGACGAAGTGGTGGAAAGAGAGCGCAGAATTGGAGAATTGATGTCGATGCTAGACCGACAAGAATCGCGCATGGGGCAATTGGAAACCTCTATCAATTCCGATTTGAGGGATTTTTCTACTAACGAGCTCAATATCAGTGGAAGAGGTGGCAAAATCTACGTAGAATTGAGCGAAGAACTGCTGTTTCGTTCGGGTAGTCAAAGCATTGGCAGTAGAGGTCGGCAGGCGATTCGTCAAATTGCTAGAACCCTCAACAGTCGAGAAAATGCAGACTTGGGTATCATTGTCGAAGGGCATACCGATTCGGACGGCAATGCCACTAAAAACTGGGATTTAAGTGTACTTCGTGCGACTTCGGTTGCCAAAGAACTAATTAATAGTGGCGTTCAGCCAGAACGCATTACGGCTTCTGGAAAAGGCTTGTACGCGCCCGTTGCGCCCAATACGACGAGAAACAACAAAGCGAGAAATAGGAGAGTGGAAATCATTCTTTCGCCAGATTACGATGAAATGTTGACGCGCTCTAACTAAATAACTTCGGCTTTTAACGGTCTCTTTTGAAACCTATCTGTGCTATTTTTTTGCAGGAATAACGCGTTATGCCAGAAAAAAATGCCTTGATATATTCCAAAATAGCCTCGGTCAGAAAAGCGAATAAATTTAATTTACAATGTACTAAGTACACTGTAAACTAAGTTTGTTTTAATTTTGAAAAGCGAGAAATTCCTTAGAATTTCGAGCTTTAAAAAACCTATCTGCCGCCGTCGAAGACGGCGGTGAATAAGGGGTGAGGGAGAAAAAAGGGTTTTAGAAAAACCCTTTTTTCTCCCTCAAACTCCCCTGTTTAAAATACAAAGAAACTTAGTTTACACTGTACTAAGATTGAATATCAAAACATGCTGCAAAAGGAATTCAACTGGAAAACAAATGCCCAAATTGTTATCTATGGTCGTCATTGGAGCGCGGAAAATCCAAAAGCAGTTGTTTGTTTAGTGCATGGACTTGGAGAACACATCAATCGTTACGACCATTTGGCGCGCTACTTCAATCAAGCTGGCTTTGTAGTCATTGGAAACGATCATTGTGGGCATGGTCGCTCTGAAGGCAAACGCGGTCATGTGAGTCAATACGACAACTTCTTAATGGAAGTGCGGCATCTATTGGCTACTGCAAAAGCGCACTACAAAGGCTTACCCATCTTTCTTTACGGACACAGCATGGGCGGCAATATTGTTCTGAATTATGTGCTAGAAAAAAAGCCCAATATAGCGGGTATCATCACGACTGGTGCTTGGATTAAATTGGCGAAACCACCTTCTGCACTGCTTTATCAGACGGGAAAATTGGTGAGTAAAATCGCGCCGAGCATCACCCAATCCAATGATCTTGACCCAAGACATATTTCCACCAATCCAGTGGAAGTAGATGCCTACAAAAATGATCCCTTGGTGCATGGACAAATTAGTTTGGGCATGGCGGTCGGTGTTTTCAAAGCCGCCGATAGAATCGCCAAATTTTCAGGTTCACTTTCTGCACCTCTGCTAGCCATGCACGGCGAACAAGACCAAATTGTATCCGCTGAAGGTACGACTGCATTAGAAAAACGCATGCAAAGCCCCATTGAAGTTAAGATTTGGGAAGGCTTGTTCCACGAAATCCATAATGAACCCAATCAAGAAGAAATTTTTGATTATGTGATTGAATGGATGGAAAAGCAAATGACGGAGGGCTAAAATTGCGATTCTAAGATCGTTCAAGTTTTGGCCCAATCCTGTCTCATAAAATTGAACGATTTTTATATTTTACTCAAAATCACCTTCTTTTGTGTGAAGTTATAAGCCGCTTCCAGCATCTCTACCAATTCTGACCAATTTTCTACTGGTACGGTTTGGCTTTTGTAGGCTTTGCGGGCTTTTAGCTTTAGCATGTTGCCTTCTTGCATAGCGGAACTAATAAAAGCTGCCTGTTCAGAATCGATATTCATATTGAACTGCTCCAAGCCTTTCGCGACATAGCCTTCTGGTAAAGTGATATTGATTTCGTGTACAAATTCTCTAGCGAAGTCGTAATTGACATCTCTGGTCCTGTTCTCTATTTCTTCATCGGTAAGCTCGACTTGGGAAGAAATGAGTTTGCCAAGTGCTAGGATAAGGTTATTGCCTGCCTTACTGACATAGGCATCGCTGGTGGCTTGATATTCCCATATAAGATTGGGAGATTCATTGGTATTGCCATATTCGACTACTTGGTGGTGCAAGAGTTCGTTGATTTCGTAGTCGCTTTTGATGAGTGCTTCTACATTCTCTTCTTTGTAACGATCAGCCTCTTTTATAGCTTCTTTCATAGCATCAGGCTTTGCTTTTTTTAGCTTTTCTCTTGTTTTTTCATTGCTTATAGCCAACTCCTCTTGAATTATATAATCATAAATAGATACTAGAGTCGTAAAATAATTAGCCCGATGACCACCGCCATAACTTACTCGATTGGACATATTGAGTGCGTTATCATTTGTCATAGTAATGTCCATTTCAGTTTTGAGGATATTGTCTTTTGATTGAGTAACAGGAATATTCGCATCTTCAAATTCTCCTAGTGGTTTATTCACTTTTCCTTTGCTAGCCTTTTTTCCAATAGTTCCTGCGATATCAAATCTAGTTTGTCCTGCAATTTCCCATCCTCCACTAGGCCAGTAGTATTTATCTAATTCTGGTACGTAAATTCCGTAGGTGAAATTTCTAAAGAAAAGAATATTTTCTAATCCACCAGAAGATCGAGCATGGGTAATTACATATTGAAATGGGATTTCATTTTCTTCCAGCATTTTCGACATAATCACCATGTAATTTGATCCAGAGGAAAAATCATAGTTCAGTGGAAAAGTATAGTTCATCACATACCTCATCGCTCTATGAATTGTATTGATTTTCTCTTCATTGTTCAGAGCTTCAAAATCAACATCCATTTTTTTAAGTCTTTCTTCAACATCATCAATGGCGTACCTTAGCCGACTAACCTTAAGACGCTGACTCGCATTTTTCAGGGTATTTTCCCAATTAAGATTTGACTTAGGGTCAGGTTTCTTTCCTCTATTTTTTTCCACTATTGATCCAGACATAGAGACTTTTATGATAGGCTCATGTTGGGAAGTACTGTACCAACGTTCTTTGTTTGCTGCTGAACGATCTTTGTCTTCCATTACTAGCCGCTGTCCTCCCATTGGATATTTTAAATAAGTACTCGTACTTCTGCCTTTCAATAGTTCGAACTTAGGTGCATCATTAAAAGAATTGTAAACCAACTGAACAGCCACATCAGAGTCAAAAACAAATTTTTGATACACAACAGGGTAGTCAAAAGAAATTTCTGTATCTATTGCAAAACTGCAAGCAAGAACTGTATATTCTACGAATACTTTAGCAAAGTCTAGTATGTCGCCTACTTCAAGATTAGGAATGGCGATTTTATAGTACTTTTCTGATCTAAAAAATCCACGATATTTTCTAGGTACTTCTGTATCTACTTCAGCAGCTTTGCTCATATTCACACTGATCTCTTTTCCACTTGCTTTTATCACCTTCACACTGACAAATTCCTCTGCACTGAAGTAAAAAGTGGAATAATCTTCTAAAGCTGATTTATCCTGAATTTTCAATCGTTTTCTGACAATCACTTTATTTCCATAGCCTTCTCTTAGCTGTACTTTAGTAGCCATAAGTAGCTTTTGACATAGCATTACCACAGGTTCATTTTTCCACTTTTCTGGCACTTCTGTTATTTCAAAATCTTTTGCCTCAGATTCCATGACTTTTTCATAGAATTCCTCACTTGCCTTTTTTTTATTTTTATCTGAAAATCGTCCAATTAACTGCGCGTTAAAAACATAAGGCAGCATAATTGCTAAGCCTAAAAAGAAATACTTATTCATCATATTTTAAATTTGGTTGTAGATAAATGAAATTTGATTTAGTATTTGAATGATGTATTCTTCTTCTCCTTTATAGATTCAATTAACGCCAAAAAGGACATAAGCCTCGAATCAACAAATCAGGAGCTAAATGAATTAGGAATCTATTTACTCCTTTGCCAAGATAATTTGGTCAGAGTAGAAATTAGTGACTTTTTCAATCGCTTTGTTCCAGTCGGAAAAGTCTTGTGTGGCAAGCATGGCGTCTTTAATTTTAAAGACTTTGTTGTATGTAATTTTGTCTGCGTCTCGCTGATATTTGAGTACAAAGCTGTACTTATCGTGCTCTATTTCAAGGGCTTCAGGTAGATATTTTACCTCCCAATTCTCTGGAATATTCAAAATCGTTTCTTGCTCTATGAAGTAAGTGCCCAAAAACTCATAAGGGACATCGCGCTCTTCTTCCATTTCAAATTTATAAAACTCGTACTCAATTTCTGGATTGACATAGACTTCTTCGCCTAAATCAATCACCTGATTAGCAACAGAAATGTCGTATTCAAAGACGGGCGTTTTATCTCGATTTTTCAGATTTGGCTTATTTTTGATGCTCAGTTTGATGTTTTTATCATCATTTTTCAGGAAATTATTTAGGCTTTTATCCCAGTCAGCTTCTGGAATAGTAGATAGACGATACAACAACCAAGTCTTTCGATTACCTTCCAAGGAATACTTTCCTTTACCCACCAATTGATCTTCCTGCAAATCAAATTCGTGCAGGTATTGCTCCTTATTTTGGCTGTAATCACTCGCAGGAATCTTTTCTATTATGTAATTGTCGCCATCTTCTATCAGGACTTCTTTGCCCCGAATACGATAGGCGTAATTGTAAAGGTCAGCATATTTTTCAGTCGCATCCAAATAGATTTTTTTACCATTGAGCAATACCGTACAAATCATGTGATTGTCCACCAAAAGCGAAGGCATCGTATAGTCATAAGGTAAATCATTCGTTCCCAACCAAGTCAAACGCGCGTCGTAGCCTGCAATTTTGAGCATTTCTTTGGTGAGGTTAGCCATCCCTTTGCAGTCGCCATATTTATTATTGAAAACTTTTTGACAACTTTCTGGCTGAAAGCCCATAATTCCATTTTCAAAGGCGATATAACGAATATTGTCCTGCACCCAATAGTAAATCGCTTTAATCTTTTCTAAGTCATTTTCCTTGTTCGCTGTCAATTTTGTAACGATGGATTTTAAGTCTTCAGGCTCATTGTCAATGCGATCCACCAAAGACGCGTACCAGTCATAAAGATCGCCTACTGCATTCATTAAAGGGATGTTTTTTTCATTGGATTTGTAAGAAGTAGGAATCAAAATGAGGTGTGCGTTCAGTTTATTTCGGCGAGGTGCACGTGCATAAGTTGGTAGGCTATTGACATCGCTCAGCGTATAAGCAATGATTTCCGAATCGCCTTGCGTTACCACTTGTTTTTCAGGCGTTTCCTTATCAAAATTCAATTCTTTGATGTCCAAATTTAGCCAAGAAGGTTTTCTGATAATTACTTTTGAATAAGCGATCGAATGAACGTCATTGAAATAAAGTGGGTCGAGAAACTTAGGATCAGAGAAGACTTTTTCGTATCCGAAACCAACTTGTTCGCCCGATTGATCTAACAAATGGTCAAAATAGCACAGTTTTAGGTCAGAGTGAAAAATACCATCCGATTCATAGTCAGAAATGATAGGTTTTATCTTAATCTTTTTCTTACGAGCGGTAAGCTTACTGATATTTTGAACGCTAGAGTTTCCGTCAAAAAAGACAGTTTCTTTAAAGCGATAGGACAAGGAAGTTTGAGAAGTAATGTCTAGCTGAATGGACAGCTTGGTTTGTAATTTGCCTTCTTTGTTCAGGAAGAATTCGATAGTTTGGATTTTTCGATCAATACGAACACGTTCTTTGTCTGCTTGTGCTTGCAGTTGAAAGGTACTCAAAATAGCTACAAGAAGCAGAAGGATACTTGTTTTAACTTTCATATAAAAGGAGTTGATGTTCTTTACACGAGATACTATGGCAAAAATTGAAAAAATCAACTGACAATCAAAACCTATTCTTAAACTTATTAACGTTCAAATTAAATTTTCTTAGTAGAAAGAATCGACAGCTTTGAAATGCGAACTCAAGTATTGAGCACAAGAAGGGAATTGTCCTTGATTTTTGAATGTTTACAAAGAGACAGCTATTTAGAAGCTGTTTGAATTTAATACTTCGATTTTGTTATGCTCCATTTTTCACCACTTATCCTTAGCAAAATACTCATCAGCTAGCGGCAGACAAGTTTTAGCGATGGCTAAACTCCGTTTTTGCTGCCTCAATTGGTAAAAAAATGACTGGTAACAATTCTCAAAAAATAAATCAAAACAGCTTCTTAGGCATATATTATATTAACACGGGAGAAAGCACAATAAGTTTCATTAGTAACTTTTTATTTTGTACGATGATATATATTGCTGTAATGCCTTGATATCTGACTTCGTGAAAAGCCTATAGTTGGAGTAAATATCGCTGGTGATCGAATAGATAGCGACTACATCCGATTGCGTCCTCACTGCCGCTTCTCTAATATTGGTAAAAGTAGGACTACTCAGTAAAAGAATATCAGGTATAGTCAGAACGCGTTCTGTTCTGGATGATTCGTTGAAAGCCGCTTTGAATAAGTCCAAGTAGGCTTGTTGAGATTTTAGGTAGGTTTCATCTGTCCAATAATTTCGGTAAGAATTGCCGCCTACCTTCACCATAGCGACTCGCAGTTCCGTTGGTAGTGTATAGTCTCCGTCTAGTATTTTTTGAATATTTTCCTCGGAGATAGTGGAGCTTTCATCCTCAAATAAAGATTCCGTAATCGGAGGATCATTTCTGACATAGGATTGCTCCAAAGATGGATAGCTGTTCGTCGGTCTTGGTGTGTAGCAAGAGACCGTAATAAATAGTATGAAGAGGATAAAAACGTTTTTCATATCAGCTTAGGTTTAACATTAAAACTGCTCAACTTCAATAAGATTGTAGATGTTAACTTAAGTTAACTTTACAAAAGTCTAACTTATACTGCGTATGGGATAAAAAAGTGCATTTCCGTCTTTGTTGATTTGTTGAACTGTTGATTTGTTTAATACGCTTAGGATCAACGCATTGCAGTTCAACAAATAAACAATCTAAACAGACGTGTCCGCCTTAGGCGCGATAAACAGGTATACTCGTTTGCACAGATTTATCTCGTTTACAGTATAGCCCTATTTTTAACATTTCTGAATGTCATTTCTGCGTCTATCTTTTCCAAAGTGTCCTTTGCTAAATGAAAGCATTCTGAATTTTTCTCTACTTTCGCAATCCACACATACACACTTCGTACGAAAAATCTTCCTAAGGATCATTTCTTTTGCAGCTTGACTAATCGTTTATTTTTAGATAAAGTCAATCTAAACAATCACTTTCACAATATGAACAAATCACTACTCACACTATCGCTGTACTTGCTAATTTGTAGCTTTCTCACCAGCACAAAAGCACAGAAAATAGATGCTATTTCTATTGCAAAGAAGTATCTATCAGAACAAAAATCGCAATGGCAATTGACGCAGTCGGATGTACAAGACATGCAGTTAAGCGATCACTACAAAAGTCAGCACAATGAATTGACGCATGTCTATTTTATTCAAACGCACAAAGGCATTGCATTACACAAGGCAATAGCGGGCGTACATATTCAAAAAGATGGAACGCCCTTCTATGCGACTAGTAAATTTACATCAGAATTAGCAGAAAAAGTCAATGCGACTAGTCCGACTTTAAGCGCAGAACAAGCGATCTGGAAAGCGGTAGAGTACCTAGAAATAGTAGGAGCAAAAAGTCCAGTACTAAAAGCGCAGAAAGATAAGCATACCTTTACTTTTGAAGCGGCTAGTACTGCTGCTCGTGAGATCGAAGTGCAACTTTGCTATCAAAAAGTATCAGATGAAAAAGTGCGTTTAGCCTGGCATCTTTCGATTGATATGTTGAACAATTCAGATTATTGGAGCATCCACATAGACGCAATTACGGGTGAGCTATTAGAAAAGAATAATTATACGGTCTATTGCAATCACAGGCATTCCACGCCTACAGGTGGCTGCGAATACATTCATGCAACGACCAATCATATTCAAGCGATTAATCTGCCTCTCAACGCAGCGACAGAAAGCTACGACATTTTCCCTTTTCCATTAGAAAGCCCAATCCACGGCGAGCGACAAGTGGTCGTTGCGCCCGCTGATCTGAATGCCTCTCCCTTTGGTTGGCACGATACCGACGGCGTAGAAGGCGCAGAATACACCATTACGAGAGGCAACAATGTACACGCTTTTCAGGACATACTGGCACAGGATCGTTCGCAGCGCGACGAACCAGATGGAGGTGATGACTTATTTTTTGACTTTCCCTACGATCCAGATGCAGAACCAGATACCTATACCGATTTTGCTACGGTGCAGCTATTTTACGCCAATAATTATCTGCACGACTTTATTTTTGCTTACGGCATGGATGAAGCCGCTGGTGCTTTTCAGACTACGAATTACACAGGCGTCAGTGGTGCGAATGATCCTGTGTTGGCACAGGCGCAAGACGGTTCGGGTACAAATAATGCGAACTTTGGAACACCACCCGATGGAGGTAGTGGCTCTATGCAAATGTTCTTATTCAATGTAGGAAATGGCGGATTAACCGTAACTGAACCAGCAACTGTAGCGGGTATTTATGCGACGCGAGCAGCTAATTTCGGACCACAAGTCGATACAATCCCTATTTCGGGGGAAGTAGTACTTGTAGATGACGGTACTTTCAATGGAACGCTGGGCTGTAATCCGCTTATCAATGATTTAACAGAGAAAGTTGCGATGATTGATCGAGGCGACTGTTTCTTTACCGAGAAAGTTTACAATGCACAACTGGCAGGGGCAGTAGGCGCGATCATTTGTAATGCCGATGGTCTAGCAATGCCCGCCGCAATGGGTGCAGGAACGGATGATCCCATTTCTATTCCGTCAGTCATGATTGACTTTCCTGAATGTCAACAATTGAAAGCTTTTTTAGGGCGTGGATTAATGATAGATTTGGTCATTCCAAGCCAAGAGGGTCCCTTACAGGTTGATGGAACTTTGGATAACGGTATCATCGCACACGAATATGGTCACGGTATTTCCAATCGCTTAACCGCTGGTCCAAGAAGAGCAGATTGTCTGTTTTCTGATGAACAAATGGGAGAAGGTTGGAGTGACTTCTTTACTTTGGTTACTACAGTGACCGCCAATGATGAAGCAAACAGAAAGCGAACGATTGGTGGTTTTGCAGTCAATCAAAGTGTGGAGGGTAGCGGTTTTCGTAGTCAAGCTTACTCACCAGATTTCAGTGTCAACAATAAGACTTATTTAGATGTGCTTGCCACCACTGCCCCGCATCCGCTAGGAGAAGTTTGGGTCGCCACACTTTGGGATTTGTACTGGGCAATGGTTGATGAACATGGCTTTGATGAAGATTTAGTAAATGGCACGGGCGGAAATAACATGGCAGTACAATTGGTGGTCGATGGCTTGAAATTGCAGCCTTGTTCTCCTGGATTCATTGATGGAAGAGATGCTATTTTAGCTGCGGATGTAATCAATTATGACGGAGCAAATCAGTGCTTGATCTGGAAAGTGTTCAGTCGTCGAGGTTTTGGTTTTGAAGCAGATCAAAGAGATGCGGACAACCGAAATGATGCCAAAGAGAATTTCGATACAAGACCTGATTGCATCAAGACGCTAAAAATCGAAAAACGCATGACGCCAAACATCGACTTAGGTGAAAACATAGAAGTAGAGTTGACGGTCACCAATCACAAAGAAGATGCGGTGACAGAAGTTAGTTTCTACGATCTTTTTCCAGCAGGCACGGCATTCAATCGTTTCCTATCCGTACCAGAAGGTGTAGAAGCAAGGGCGGATTTGGATCAGGTTACTTTTAGGAGCTTAGATATGGCGAGTGGAACGAGCATTCAGGTTACTTATGAACTAACTAGCGATCCAAATATTTTTTCCACCACTATATTTGAAGATGATATGGAAAATGGTGATCTCAATTGGAATTTTTATCCATTGGATGAAGAGGCTTTTCAAGTTTGGGAAATTTTTGAAGAAGAAGGGGTGGACGGTTCTTTCGCTTGGGCGGTCGCTAGTAGCGGTGATGTGGCGCAAGATCAAGTACTAGAGCTAGTTGAACCTATCAAACTGCTTGGTGAACAGCCCGTTTTAGCATTTACGCATCGCTACGAAACTGAATGGGCTTACGACGGTGGATTTATACAAATCAGCTCGGATGGTGTGAGTTGGGAAACCGTGGGCGATCTATTCTTTAGAAATGGCTACGAAACACGCCTCGATTTCTTTACCATTCCGATTCCTCGTTTGCAAGCCTTTGGAGGAGATGGCGCAGCATTTAGAACCAGCTATGTTGATCTTAGTGAATTTGTGGGGCAAGAGATTAATGTACGCTTTCGTTTTGGCTCAGATGACCAAAGAGAAAGTTTCGGTTGGATAGTAGATGACATCGAAATCTTTGATATGGCTAATTACGATAGCGAGGCTTGTGTCACTTCCGATGAAGGCGATCTAGTTTGTACTAGAGCTGTAGAGAAAGGAACGATTGTAGCTAGTAGTCTTGCTGTTTCAACAGAGGAGTTGATTGCAGCAGATCAAATGAAGCTATTTCCGAATCCAAGTGCTGGCTTTGCCCATTTGACTTTTAATAGTGCACAGTCGGGTAATATCCAACTTCAAATCCTAGATGCAACTGGCAAAAGCATACAACAGCAGCAAGAGCAAGTTCAAGCAGGCTATAATTATCTAGCACTTGATCTCCACACGTTGTCGGCGGGCATTTATTTTGTAGCAATACAAACAGCATCAGGACGACTGCTAGAGAAATTGATTGTGGAGTGAAATTGATATATGGGAATGTGGGGGTAGTATTCTACCTACCTTTTTTCAAATATCAATAAGCTCACCGCCTACGACGGCTCGCAAAGGGGGCTTGGAGGAGAGACACAATGTTGGGCTAGAAGCCCAATATTGTGTCTCTCCCCCAAATCCCCCCGTTTCCGCCGCTTCGCGGCGAAAACTATAAAGGCTCAAATTTCAGTGGGGTAGAGTATGGGTGTAGCATTCTTAAGTAGTTGATAGTATGATCTCAAAGTCATACTATCAACTCAACACCGCAATTGTACAGGTCATTTTTTATAAGCTTTCATAAGAGCATGTTTGGAGCAGGATTGAACTGTAAATCAATAGTTTGCGGTTCACGCCTGAGGCGGACACGGTTTGACGAAGAAAATCATAGCGACTTTATCGGGATAAACGAGCTGTGATTTTCAAAGTCAAGTTCGTAAAATACTGGTTTACAGGAAGATAATGCTCCAAACATGCTCTAAGTCATAAAATCGCACAAGTATGCCGTCCAGTATTAAATTTCCTTGGATTCGTCAAATCGTACAATCTTCTTATGTTGATATACTGGGGGCATTGCTAATTTTTGGCGTTTCTTATGCTAGAAACTTTCACGGTACGATTTACTACCAAGGAGAAATTCAATTCGGTATCCCATTTTTAGAATTGAGTAGCTACTTACAAAAAGGTGCATTTCCTTTGGGGATACTCTCCATAGTGGGAGCGATCTTTTCGGTGCTTTCGACCCGACTGGTTGGTAAGCAGAACAATTGGGGTAATTTTATTGGAATCCTAACGACGATCAGTTCTGGTGCGACAGACTATATGTTTGGTAACCATTCTGCGATCATCACCTATCCAGTCACTTTTGCCATTCATAATTTTGCCTTTGTCAATTGGCGCAAAGGCGCAAAAATCAAGAAGCGCGATGTATGGTATTACTTGATTTTCGCAGCGGGTATCGCGATTGGTTTTGTGCTGGTATATTTGGGTGCTTACCTCTTTGGTGGTAGAACCGATTTCTATTTTTTAAGCTTGGTCGCCATTATTTTTGGACTTTCTTTGAGCGCAAACTTCTGTAGCGCGCTCAAATACGAAGAAACTTATGGTAATTGGATGATCTACAATATTGTACAGCTTGCTAAAAATTTCACTCAAATGAATCTCGCCAATGTCGTGAAATATACGTTCTATTTATTCAATGCAGCAGTTACTTTAGTGGACTGGAAATTTAATGGCGATGTGAAGGAGAAAGAGGCAGCAGTTGCGTAGCAGTCTAGTGATATTTTAATAGGGCTGTACGAAATCTCGTTTTTGCTAACATTTTACTCGAAAATAGCCTAAGTCAATGTCAGAAAATCACTCAACAAGTATGCTCCGTAAATCGCTTCGGACGGAAACAATAATTTTCACTGATTTTTCCCAAAAGAATCAGTGAAAATTGGTGTTTTCGTCCATAAAAAATCTTTGGGGCATACTTGTTGAGCGACTTCAGGAGCGTTCCTGGGACTTATTTTGAGCATAGCTTAAGACTTCGTACACGCCTAATATTTTAACTTGAATAGTACATCTTCTTACCTGATATCTCGAATACATAGAATAGCTATTTGATATTCAAGATAGATTCAATTTCAACTTTAGTCATCTGCGCCAGTTGAGCGATGGATGCTACGCTCTGTCCACTCTGATATAGATTTCTAATAAGTTGATATTTTGACTGTTTTTCTTGTTCTGCACGTTGTTTTTCTTGCGCTGCTTCTTTTTTCACCGCCTCAATGATAGCATCTTTCTTATTGAACTCATCCAAAACCTCATCTTCCATGTCCATATCTTCTTCTATTTTAGGAGATTGCCATGCTTTGTTCAGACGCCTCACCACAGAACGATAGCGTTCAGGATAATCTTCTTCCTTCAAAGCCAAAACATGTCCTTTGGTATCTATGCGTAGCGACTGGTCAAATATGCTTAAAAAATGTTCCAGCGTCGTTCGGCGGCTACCTTTCAAATAAGGAATTTGAATGACAATTGAATCATGGGTTAAGGCTTCAATGAAAGGGTGTGTCTCATGGATGATTTCTTGCGTTGCCACGTCAATATAGCTTCTCTTTATTTTAATGACAGGACTGATATGCTCCGTGAAAGCATCTCCAATAATGTAAATCGGATAGACGGGTAAAGCTTCTTTTTTGCTATCTATGTTTTCTGGATTTTGGTACTGCTTTCCTAAGTAGCGTCTAAAACGTATTGTTTGGTGGTAGTATTTAGCTTTTTGTAGTTCAATAATAACCAATCTTTCTGTGCCATTTTCTTCTCTAATTTTGGCACTGAAATCCATACGAATTACCGTAATGCTATCACCGTCTCCTATTTTTCGGCTGTAAGTAGTTGGAGAAAACACCAATTCTTCTATACTTTCGCCCATAACGGCAGAAAGAAATAGTTTTGCCACTTTGTTGTCTTCCATTAAATAACGAAAGACAACATCATAGATCGGATTAGCAATGTATGTTTTTTCATCCATGCTCCAAATATACAATTTTTGTTTTGGGTCTTCGGTTATTTTTGTGGGAAATGAGAAAAGTACTTTTTTATTTCCCATTAGAAAAGGGTTTGTGGAGAGAGAAAATTACATGATTTTCTCTCTCCACAAAATTCCCCGTTGAGCATTTATTTTTATTCTTGCATACAAGCTTTATACTGGGAGAAATAGTGTAACATCAGATAAACAACTCAAAATTTTCATAAAATAAAAAACTATGTCTTCTATACTAATAAGAAATGCTCAAATCATCAATAGAGGAAACATTCGATCAGGTGATATCTTTATTCAAAATGGTAAAATCGAAAAGATGGCACCAAATATCAGTCGAGCAGCAAATCGGACGATAGATGCAAAAAATCAGTTTGCCATGCCTGGCATTATAGACGATCAGGTGCATTTTCGTGAACCAGGTTTGACGCATAAAGCCAATATCTTTACAGAGTCACGAGCAGCCGTCGTGGGCGGGACGACTTCTTTTATGGAAATGCCCAACACCAAGCCACCTGCTTTGACCCAAGAACTCCTATCGAATAAGTATGAAATTGCTGCTAAAACAGCTCTTGCTAATTACTCTTTTTTCATGGGAGCATCCAATGACAACCTTGAAGAAGTGTTAAAGACCAATCCGAGAGATGTATGTGGGATCAAAATATTTATGGGATCGAGCACAGGTAATATGCTAGTGGATGATCGAAGTGTACTAGAAGCTATTTTTTCTAAAACGCCCATGCTAGTCGCGACGCATTGCGAAGATGAAGCTACCATTCGAGCGAATATGGCAGCGGCAATAGAGCAGTACGGGGAAGATATTCCAATTGAGCAGCATCCAATCATTCGGAATGTAGAAGGCTGCTATAGGTCATCAAGTTTGGCGGTGGAGTTGGCAAAAAAATACAATACGCGCTTACATATTCTGCATATTTCGACGGCGGAGGAATTGGACTTATTCGACAATAGCATTCCATTGGAAAAAAAGCGCATCACATCAGAGGTCTGTGTGCATCATTTGTATTTTGATAGTAGTCACTACGCTGATTTAGGTACACGCATTAAATGCAATCCAGCAATCAAAGCAGTTCGTCACCGTGAAGCACTTTTTCCTGCCTTGTTGGATGATCGCTTAGACATCATTGCGACCGATCATGCGCCGCACACTTGGGAAGAGAAGCAGAATAAATACACCAAAGCACCTTCGGGTGTTCCTTTAGTCCAGCACACTTTGAATGTAATGTTGGAATTTTATCATCAAGGAAAAATCAGCTTGGAAAAAATTGTAGAAAAGATGTGCCACGCGCCTGCGCTTTGTTTCCATATTGAGGATCGGGGCTATCTGGAAGAAGGTATGTGGGCGGATGTCGTTCTATTTAATGCAGCAGAAGAATGGGAAGTGAAAAAATCGGATTTGTATTATCGCTGTGGTTGGTCGCCTTTTGAAGGACATCATTTCAAAGGTAAGGTGAAGACAACGATTGTGAGTGGTCATTTGGCTTGGCACGAAGGACGGTTGGATGAAAGTAAAATGGGGGAGCGATTATTATTTAGATCATAATGTTTTTTTGGTAAGTAGTCCACGCTATTTAAACCACTAAGGAACGCAGGAAAGTAAGATTTCATCTGATTGATGGTAGTCCTACAAATGTAAAGCTGATGCCCCACCGTCATTTCAACCTCACGCTTGAGGCAGACACAGTGAGGCAGATAAGTCTCACGACGGTGTCACTTTGAAGTTGCCAAAGCATTACAAACTTGGGGCTTCCATTTTAGTATTGTAAAATTAGAGACTTGATGATAGGCATCAGCCTAAGGCTGAAATACTATAAATGACAGCTAAATCCTAAATTAGGTGTGTACGAAGTATTAAGCCATGCTCAAAATAAGTCCTAGGAACGCTCCTGAAATCGCTCAATAAGTATGCCCAGCGGTGTTTTATGGACGGAAAAATTCCCTTTCCAGATTTACCTGTAGAAGGTGAAAAGGCATCCAAACTTCTTATTTCGAGCGATTCATTGAGCAAAAGAATATTCTACCGACTAGACTAAAAGTAAAGTTACATTAAAAGGATGTAAATGTCATTTTTGAAACTTTTATAAAGTATTCAAATCAATTTTCACTATTAAATAAGGAAAGACTAAAAAAATAAAAGTAAATGTTTCAATTCACGATTTTTAAAGGTCAAATTAATTCCTTATTGTTTTAATAATATTGAGCATTGGAAATTGTACTTATTCTAAAAAATGATTTGGATTTTTAAAATATTGCATGCTTTTTACGCTTTGCAACTCAACAAAGATATTACGTTTTCTGTCTTACCATTTATTTGAAATCGCTCACAGGTAGCCTAGGCTTGTTGCTATATGTCACAAAAATCATGGTTTTCTATCTCCATAAGTAAATCAACTATCTAGGCTTTACTTTTCATAATACAAGCAACATCTATTAATTATCAAATAAAATATGCAACAGCATAGAAACAAAGGACTCTACGTTTCAGAACTAGAAAAGGACGCTTGCGGAACGGGATTGATTGCCATGCTCAATGGTGAAAAAACCCACGAAGTTGTTGAAAATGCGCTCACCATGCTCACCAATATGGAGCATCGCGGAGCTTGTGGATGCGAGGCGAACACAGGCGATGGTGCAGGCATTATGCTACAGACACCTCACGAATTTTTCAAACAACAATGTAAAGAAAAAGGCGTAGAACTGCCTAATTTTGGTAAGTATGGCGTGGGCATGGTCATGATGCCAAAGGACAAAGCACTGCGCCAACAGTGCCGATTTTTGCTGAACGATTATATAGATGAATTTGGCTTCAAACTTTTGGGCTATCGTGAAGTACCGACGAATAATGAAATGATCGGAGCATCCGCAGAAGCAACCGAGCCGCAAATGGAGCAAGTTTTTATTGCACCCAAACAAGCAATGGAACTGCAAGCTTTGGAGCGAAGCCTTTACGTTTTGCGAAAATTTATCACACACAAAATTCATCAAACATTTCCCAAAACAAAAGAATACTTCTATTTCACTTCTTTTTCCTACAAAACAGTTGTCTATAAAGGTCAACTGACTACCTATCAAGTGCGTCCTTACTTTTTAGATTTGCAAGACGCTTCTTTCAAATCTGCTATTGCACTAGTGCATTCTCGCTTTTCTACTAACACATTTCCGAAATGGAAACTAGCGCAACCTTTTCGTTGTGTGGCGCACAATGGCGAAATCAATACGGTTCAAGGTAATCTGAATTGGTGGAAATCTAAGGAAAAACTGCTCCAATCTACGCTCTTCACAGAAGAAGAAATCGAAAGACTGAAACCGATCTGTGGTGACGCTCTTTCTGATTCTGGTAATTTTGATAATGTATTGGAGTTTTTAGTGATGAGTGGTCGTTCGTTGCCACATGCTTTGATGATGATGATACCCGAAGCTTGGCAGGCCGACGATCAAATGGCGGATTACAAAAAAGCCTTTTATGAATATCATAGAGTATTGATGGAGCCTTGGGATGGTCCAGCTTCTATCTGCTTTACGGATGGCATTGTAGTCGGTGCAACTTTAGATAGAAATGGCTTGCGTCCTAGTCGTTACTGCTTGACCGATGACAATATGTTGGTAGTGGCTTCGGAAGCGGGTGCATTGCCTTTGGACCAATCTAAAATTATAATGAAAGGGCGTTTGCAGCCTGGAAAAATGCTGATTGCTGATTTAAAAGAACATCGAATTATCGGTGACGAGGAACTAAAAGCAACCATTTGCCAGCGTTTGCCTTATCGAGAATGGCTGAATCAATACAAACTAAGCCTTCAAGATTTCCCAGCTATTGAGTTAGAAGAAGAAAGCATGAACGATGCTATTTTACTGAAAAATCAACAGTTGCACGGCTTCACTAAAGAAGACCTAAAAGTCATTCTCGCGCCTATGGTGCAAGCAGGAAAAGATCCCATTGGTTCTATGGGTGCAGACACGCCCCTTGCAGTACTTTCGCATCATTCTCAACATCTTGCCAACTACTTTAAACAACTATTTGCACAAGTCACCAATCCGCCCATCGACCCGATTCGTGAACGTTCGGTGATGTCGCTTTACGCTATGTTGGGCAGCACAGGAAATATATTGGAAACCAAAGCCGAACACGCGCGCTTCGTTCATTTAGAAAGACCAATTTTGACGGATAGCGAATTAGCAAAAATAAAGTCAATTCGTCATCCACATTTCAAAACAGGCGTCATTGACATACTATTCAAAGCAGATCGGCAAGCAGGTCGATTGCGAGCGGCCATCGACCAGATTTGTGCGCAAGCAGAAGCCCTGACACGGCAAGGCAACAACATCATCGTGCTTTCCGATCGAAGAGAAAATCATCGCTTTGCACCAATCCCTTCGCTACTTGCAGTGGGTGCAATTCATCACCACCTAATTCATTTGGGCTTGCGGGCTTCCACTTCTATTGTCGTAGAATCGGGTGATGTACGAGAGACGCATCATTTTGCTACTTTGATTGGTTATGGTGCAAGTGCCATCAATCCCTACATGACTTATGCCACCTTAAAGAATCTGAATGAAAAAGGCTATTTCGAGCAAAATTTCTCAGAAGCAGACTTGCACTATCGCTACAATAAAGCCATTGGTAAAGGCTTACTGAAAATTATGTCCAAAATTGGTATTTCTACTTTACAATCCTATCAAGGTGCGCAGATTTTTGAGATACTGGGGCTCAATTCAGAAGTAGTAGCGAAGTGCTTCAAAGGAAGTGTGTCGCGCATCGAAGGTATTGGTTTTGACGGTATTGCGAAAGAAGTATTGACGCGCCATAAAATGGCTTACCCTGAACAAAATATCACCAATCCAAGACTAGAGGTAGGTGGTGTTTTCCAATGGAAACGACGTGGGGAAGCGCATACTTTTAATCCACAAAGTATTCATTTACTGCAAGTTTCGACTCGCAAAAATGATTACGACACTTACAAGAAATACGCTAAA
Source organism: Bacteroidota bacterium (assembly GCA_039201015.1). Classification (GTDB taxonomy): domain Bacteria; phylum Bacteroidota; class Bacteroidia; order Chitinophagales; family Saprospiraceae; genus JAAUTG01. Next base: position 22,714 of record JBCCRX010000011.1, read on the forward strand.
ATCATTAATCATCAGACCGAAAAAGCGCTCACATTACGCGGTTTGTTGGCTTTCCGAAAAGGAGATTCCATTCCTTTGAACGAAGTAGAACCAATAGAAAATATTTTAAAACGCTTCGCGACGGGTGCGATGTCCTTTGGTTCTATTTCGCACGAAGCACACGCTACTTTGGCCATTGCCATGAATCGAATTGGAGCGAAAAGCAATAGTGGGGAAGGGGGAGAAGACGAAGCACGTTTTGAGCGTAAAGCCAATGGGGACTGGGAACGTTCTGCTACTAAGCAAGTTGCTTCGGGACGCTTTGGGGTCACAAGTTACTATCTAAGCAATGCCGAAGAACTCCAAATCAAGATGGCACAAGGCGCGAAACCTGGCGAAGGTGGACAACTACCAGGGCACAAAGTCAATGAATGGATTGGTCGAGTGCGACATTCCACGCCTGGTGTTGGCTTGATTTCTCCGCCGCCGCACCATGATATTTATTCCATTGAAGATTTGGCGCAATTGATTTATGATTTAAAAAATGCCAATCGAGCTTCGCGCATCAATGTCAAATTGGTCTCCAAAGCGGGCGTTGGTATCATTGCTTCGGGTGTCGCCAAAGCCCATGCTGATGCCATCTTAATCTCTGGACACGACGGTGGAACGGGTGCATCTCCTTTGACCTCTATTCGTCATGCGGGTTTGCCTTGGGAATTGGGTTTAGCAGAATCACACCAAACACTTGTAAGAAATAAATTGAGGGATCGCGTTACTTTGCAAACAGACGGACAAATTAGGACAGGCCGAGACTTGGCGATTGCGACTTTATTGGGTGCGGAAGAATGGGGCGTTGCCACTGCTGCTTTGGTAGTAGAAGGCTGCATTTTGATGCGTAAATGTCATTTGAACACTTGTCCAGTCGGCATTGCTACACAAGACGAAACCCTGCGTAAACGCTTTGCGGGCGATCCACAGCACATCATCAATTTCTTCACTTTCTTAGCCCAAGATTTGCGTGAAATCATGGCTGAATTGGGCTTTGCGACGGTGGATGAAATGGTGGGTAAAGTAGAGCTATTGAAAGTGAAGCAAAACGTGGAGCATTGGAAGTATCGTCAATTGGATTTGACGCCCATACTCTACAAAGAACCTGCAGACGAAAGTGTTGGACAATACAAAAAAGTGGCGCAAGATCATGCCTTAGAAAAAGTACTGGATCGAAAATTGATTCGTTACGCACAGCCTGCTTTGGTTCATCAACAGCCTATCAAAAGCACTTTTGAGATTAAAAATACGGATCGTTCAACAGGGACGATGCTCTCCAATGAAATCAGTAAAATATACAAAAGTGAGGGCTTAGCTGACGCGACGATAGATTTTAGATTTAGGGGTTCAGCAGGTCAAAGTTTTGGGGCATTTGGTGCGCCAGGCTTGCAGTTTACGCTAGAAGGAGAAGCCAACGATTACTTTGGGAAAGGGCTTTCTGGTGGAAGGTTAGTCGTTGTTCCAGATCGAAAGGCAAAGTTCAAGCCCAGCGAAAATATCATCATTGGTAATGTTGCTTTTTACGGCGCAACAGCTGGAGAAGCCTACATTCGAGGCATGGCGGGTGAGCGTTTTGCAGTGCGCAATTCGGGTGTGAAAACCGTGGTAGAAGGCATTGGCGATCATGGCTGCGAATACATGACAGGTGGCATTGTAGTGGTGCTAGGCGAAACAGGTAAGAATTTTGCAGCTGGCATGAGCGGTGGTATGGCGTATATTTACAATCCACTCCAAACTTTCGAGTCGCGCGTCAATAAGGAAATGATTGATCTTGATCCTCTAGCAAAAGAGGATTTCATCATGCTACGCAATCTTGTTCGCCAACATTTTAACTATACAGGCAGCAAAACAGCGTTGAATATTTTGAACAATTGGAAACGAGAGAAAAAGCATTTCACAAAGGTGATGCCAAGAGATTACAAAGCGGTTTTGGAGAAAAGAAAACAAACGAGAAAGATAAAAATTGATCCAGTGGTGGAGGTAGTAGCCGCTTGAAAATAATGCCTAAAATCATTAACTTTGAAAAATCAAAAATAGAATATAATGAAGAGTTTCAAGTATTGGACGAGACAAGATCTTTTTAAGAAGTTTGGTTTAGAACAACTTTATGATTGCTCGCTATTGGATGAGTGGATTGGTGAAATGAACGAAACACTAGGGGAAGAAGAAATTTCATTTTTAAACAAGAATAGACAACGTCTAGTAAAGTATATTGATATTTGGAATGAACAGGAATTGTCTATCAATTTTATAGGGCCAATCATTACAGAAATTGATTTTTATACAAAGCATACGAAATTTTTTTATGGCAGGAGATTGGTAGGAAAAATAAATGGTGAAGAAATTGGTGGCTATATAGATGGAATGATTTCAGAAGGTAAATATGCTCCTGAAAAGCCCTATTTCTGTTTACACGAATACAAATACGAAGAAGGTTCAAGTAATGACGGTACAGGACAATTAGTGATTGCAATGTACTTAGCAAAACAAATCAATAGAAATAATTTACCACTCTACGGAGCTTATGTTTCGGGTAGAAGTTGGTATTTCGTTACATTGACCGATGAAGGATATTGTAAAAGCGAAGTCTATACTGCTACAAAAGAACTGGATTTACAACAAATATATCTTATCCTAAAGCGACTGAAGAATATTTCGGTTGAACTCGCTATGAAACATCAAGCACTGCAAGCAACTTGAAAAAGATAAACTATGGCTGATCCAAAAGGATTCTTAAAATATACGCGCGAACTCCCTTCCAAAAGAGCCGTCGGAGAACGGGTTGGAGATTACAAAGAACTCTATCAAGAGTTTTCGAGTGAGCAAACGCAGCAGCAAGCTTCTCGCTGTATGGATTGTGGTGTACCTTTTTGTCACAGCAAATGTCCACTGGGCAATATCATTCCCGAGTTCAATGATGCGGTCTATGAAGAAGACTGGGAGCAAGCCTACGAGATATTGAGTAGTACCAATAATTTCCCTGAATTTACGGGACGGATTTGTCCTGCGCCTTGCGAAGCGGCTTGTGTTTTGGGCATCAATCAGCCACCCGTTGCTATTGAGCATATTGAAAAATCCATAGTTGAAACGGCTTTTGAAAAAGGCTATGTAAAACCTATTATTCCAATCAGGACGGGCAAAAAAGTAGCCGTCGTGGGTTCTGGTCCAGCAGGTTTAGCGGCAGCAGCTCAACTGAACAAAGCAGGACACAGCGTAACCGTTTTTGAGCGCAACGACCGAGTTGGAGGACTGCTGCGCTATGGTATTCCAGATTTCAAGCTAGAAAAATGGGTCATTGAGCGTCGAGTAGCGGTTATGGAGGCAGAAGGCGTGACTTTTAGAATGCGTGCTAATGTGGGCGTTAATGTAGATGTGGAAGATTTGAAAAATGAATTTGATGCGATCGTACTTTGTGGTGGTTCGACCGTTCCGAGAGACTTGAATATTGAAGGTAGATCATTGGAAGGGGTTCATTTTGCAATGGATTTCTTGGAGCAAAACAATCGTCGTGTTGCCAATCTATCGATAAAAGAAAAAGAAATTCTAGCCACCAACAAAAATGTCGTTGTCATTGGTGGTGGTGATACGGGTGCAGATTGTGTTGGTACGTCCAATCGCCATAAAGCCAAATCGGTTACACAGATTGAACTGCTCTCCAGACCAGCAGAAAGTCGTGATCCTTTATCCTGGCCCAATTGGCCGATGATTTTACGCACTTCTACTTCTCACGAAGAAGGTTGCGAACGCGAATGGTCAGTGCTCACCAAAGCCTTCATTGGTGATGAAAATGGTAAATTGAAAGCACTACAAACCATAGAAATCGAATGGGCAAAAAATGAAGAAACGGGTCGCTATGGCTTTCAAGAAATTTCAGGTACGGAACAAGAGATTCCTTGTGAATTGGCATTGCTTGCTATCGGTTTCGTGCATCCACAATGGGAAGGGATGCTAAAGCAATTGGGTGTAGAAGCCACTGCGCGCAAGAACGTTAAAGACCATCATTACCAAACTAATATCGAAAAAGTCTTCGTAGCGGGCGATATGCGTCGTGGACAATCACTAGTGGTCTGGGCAATTTCTGAAGGACGCGAAGCCGCCAAAGCCGTTGATCGTTTCCTGATGGGCGAATCGGTTTTGGAAGGAAAGGAAGACTCGTTTTTGGTGGCGGAGGTGTAAGCTGCTTGGATGCTGGACATAGTTTGGTGTCCTCGTGGATTGACTTTCCCTCAAATTTACTACTGGTTATTTTTCTAAAAGTATCTTTCCATTCCACCATTCTTTTTCAATAATTGCATTATTCTTATCATAGAAATTGAGCGCAGTCGTATTCCAATCTAACACTTGCCACTTCATCAAAGCACAGCCTTTTGCTCTTGCATCTGCGCGCGTGGCATCAAAGAGCAGTTGACCAATTCCCAATTTGCGGTAATTTTCCAGCACTACAAAGTCTTCCAAATAGAGCATGCGACCTTTCCAAGTGGAGTAGGTCAAATAATACAAAGTCATGCCAACTATCTCCTCCTCCACTTCCGCCACGATGCACTCGAAGACTCCTTTCTCCCAATTTTGTTCATAATCAGAAAGAGTAGCCACAAATTCTGCTTCTGCTTTTTCGTAGATTGCTAAGGCTCTAACCAAGTGGTGGACAGCTTTCAGATCAGATTTTTCGGCTTTTCTAATATTGATTTTCATCTAAATGAAATTATGGATGAATGTAAACTGCAAATAAGCATTAAACAATGCCCGAAATGACTTGTTTTTCAATAGTATAGATCATTGCTTATCGGATTCTAAAAAAAAATCCATTACTTTACACACTCAAATTTCCCTTTTATTTCATGCACTCCTATTTTATCGCTGCTTACAAAATTACAAGGATATGCTCTCCTCCCAGCATTCTAATAGAAACATACAATAAGATTTAAAACAAACTTTAAAGAATCAATTTATTCTTACATTCAAAATAAACGATCATGGTTGATAGAAGTATCAAAGTAGAAATTGTCAAATTCAACAGTGGAACAGTAACGATCAAGTTGATGAGCCTCAATCGAAAGATGCCTGTAAAGAAAGATGTATTCCTAGAAAACGTAGAGAATGGAACTTATTCTGTCGTCAATCCGCATGTTTTAGAGGAAATTAAGGCTTAAAAATTACTGCTTTCTACATAAAAAAGAAAGGAGATTATTTACCTAAATAATCTCCTTCAATTCAATCAATAATTTGTTTTGCGCCAGCAATGGTTAAGCTTTTGCTTTCGCTTTTTTGGACTCTCCATTCTTTTGAGCGGCTTCTACCTCTAATGGTATGCCCGTTATTTTGCTCTTTATTTTCATCTCTATTTCATTCGCTACTTCTGGGTTGTCTTTCAAAAATAGTTTCGCACCTTCGCGGCCTTGCGCGATTTTCGCACCGCCGTAGCTGTACCAAGAACCACTCTTGCCGATAATATCTTGATCGACACCCAAATCCACGATCTCTCCTGTTTTCGATATGCCTTCTCCGTACATAATATCAAACTCTGCGATGCGGAAAGGTGGTGCCAATTTGTTTTTCACAATTTTCACCTTCACGTGATTACCTACTACATTTCCCTCTTTATCTTTTATAGCAGCACCTGTTCTGCGAATATCCAAACGCTGCGAAGCATAAAATTTCAAAGCATTACCGCCCGTTGTGGTTTCTGGGTTTCCGAACATCACACCAATTTTTTCCCTCAACTGATTGATGAAAATGCAACAACATCCTGTCTTACCGATTGCGCCTGTCAATTTACGCATTGCTTGGGACATCAAACGAGCTTGAAGTCCCATTTTTGAGTCGCCCATTTCTCCTTCCAACTCGCTTCTGGGTACAAGCGCAGCTACCGAATCAATGACGATAATATCAATTGCGCCAGAGCGGATTAGATTTTCTGTAATCTCCAGTGCTTGCTCTCCACTATCGGGCTGTGAAATCAGCAATTCGTCAATTTTTACGCCCAAAACTTCCGCATAGGCACGATCGAAAGCGTGTTCTGCATCAATGAAAGCTGCAATACCACCGTTTTTTTGACATTCCGCAATTGCGTGAATAGCTAAAGTGGTTTTACCAGAAGATTCTGGACCGTAGATTTCGACCACTCGTCCTTTCGGAAAACCGTTGATACCCAGCGCAAGATCAAGTCCTAAAGAACCAGAAGGAATGGTTTCGATTTCCGTCACTTGATTATCTCCCAAGCGCATAATCGTTCCTTTCCCATAAGTTTTTTCAAGACGATCCACTGTAAGCTCAAGTGCTTTCAGTTTTGATTCTCTTTCTTTGTTATTAGATGCCATGAATAGAATTTGATTTTGAAACCTATTTGTTTATATTCTGATGCAAATTTAAAAAAAAAGTTTAAACAAAGCAAGTTTTTTAAAACATTTAAAACAATTCATCAAGTAGCATGAATACAGCACAAAATTTACACGCACTCCGACAAGCCATGATAATGTGGGAAATAGATGCCTACATCATACCGAGTAGTGACCCACATCAAAGCGAATATGTGGCGGATCATTGGAAAGTTAGAGAATGGTTGTCGGGTTTTGACGGCTCTGCGGGCACGCTGGTCGTTACACAAGATTGGGCAGGACTTTGGACGGATAGCCGATATTTCCTACAAGCAGAGCAGCAACTTGCTGGTAGTGGTATCGCTTTGATGAAAAAGGAAGTGGGAAAAGGCTTAGAATACGATGAATACCTAGCAGAGAAACTGACGGCGGGTAGTATAGTTGGCTTAGATGGTCGGCTGTTTTCTGTTTTTCAATTGCAATTAATGGAAGAAACACTTTCGCTTGCCGAAATAGAAATAGCTATTAATAGCTTTTTGATTGAATCTATCTGGCTAAAGCGCCCCCTTTTGTCGGATGCACCTATTGTCGTACACGATTTGAAGTATGCGGGTCAATCACGCGTTGAGAAATTGAGCGAAATAAGAGCAAAAATGCGAGAAATGGACGCAGATGTCTATCTAGTTGCTGCGCTAGACGAAATCGCTTGGCTATTCAATTTGCGCGGAAGCGATACGGCTTTCAATCCTGTTTTCTATGCTTATGCTTCGATTACTAAGTTCGAAACTTACCTATTTGTTGATGCAAAGAAATTAAGCAATGTACTTCAAAACCAATTGGCTATGGATCAAATTCAAATAAAAGCCTATGGTGATTTTCAAAATTTTATCGCAAAGGTAGCTGAAGAAAAAGTTGTGCTGTACGATGACAAAACGCTTTCCGCCATACACTACATCGCCATTAAAAGTGATTTTCAAATTGAACTCAATCTGATAAAAAGATTAAAAGCAACTAAGAATGAAGTGCAATTGGCTCACCTTCGTAAAACTATGGAAAAAGACGGCTTTGCACTGCTAAAAACTTTTCGCTGGCTGGAACAAGAACTTTCCAAGCGCACAGTTTCTGAATATGAACTGGGAGTGCAAATCGCTCATTTCAGATCGCAACAATCGCATTACCGAGAAGAAAGTTTTCATCCAATTGTAGGCTACGAAGCAAATGGAGCCATTGTTCACTATCGGGCGACAGAAAAAGTAGCTGCCGCTATCCAAAACAAAGGCATTTTACTGGTAGATTCGGGCGGACAATATTTGGACGGAACAACGGATATCACGCGAACTGTTGCACTAGGAACACCTAGCGACGCACAAAAACACCATTTTACCCTCGTTCTAAAAGGGCATATTGCCTTGGCAAGGATTTGTTTTCCAGCAGGTACAAGTGGTCATCAACTGGATGTTCTAGCTCGGCAAGCACTTTGGAAGCAGCACTTGGACTACGGACATGGAACGGGGCACGGTGTTGGCTTTTTTTTAAATGTGCACGAATCCCCACCAGGTATCAGTCCTTCGGCAAGCAGCAGCGGAGAACGCTCCGAGTTTTTATCAGGCATGATCGTTTCCAATGAACCCGGATATTACGAAACGGGTGAATATGGCATACGGATAGAAAATCTGATTCTATGTGTGAAAGATCAAGAAAGCGAACAATACGGGACTTTCTTGAAATTTGAAACGCTCAGTCTTTTTCCTATAGATCAACAATTGATTGACTTCGACTTATTAGACCAAGAAGAGATCAATTGGTTGAACAATTATCATCAAGAAGTGTATGTACGTTTATTGCCTTATCTAAACACCAGAGAACAAGAATGGCTGAAAAATAAGTGTCGCATCTATCAAACTTAGTAATTTTTATGAAGAGAAAATCCGTCATTAATATCGAAATTGACTTGGATGAATCCAATGTTCCAAAAAGCATTCATTGGCAGTCCACAGACAATCCAAACGGCGCAAGTCCGCAAGAATGTAAAGCGATGCTACTCGCGCTTTTCGATAAAGACCATTTGGATACGCTAAAAATTGATCTTTGGACAAAGGAAATGCAAATCCTTGAAATGGATCGCTTTTTCTACCAGAGCCTTCGCGCTATGGCGGACACTTATTATAAAGCTACTCAAAATAATGAACTAGCTTCTCAAATGCAGCAGTTTGTTCAGTACTTTGGAGAACAAACGGGTATTATAGAAAAGCAGGAGAGGTAGTAGAACAAATAGCTTCGGAACTGAAGTTCAAATCTAAAAATGATACTGTTAACTGTTTTCCTTATTGCTTTAATACTAGGCGTTTTGCTAATCAGAGCAGAAAAAGGAACTCGTCTTTATGAATTTAAAATCCTATTGGCTTTTTGGTATCAACTGTTCACCTATAAAGTCAAGAAGATGAAAGAGGAACGCTACCGCTACGGGGAGCATTGGCGGCAGTACTTTCTTTTATTGAAACCTGATGAAGACGAAAAACTAAAAAATCAGGTCATTCTTTATTTTCATGGAGGTGGTTGGCGGCTTGGGAAACCTGAATTTTTCCGAGTTCATGCACAGCTTTTCGTGAAAAAAGGTTACACCGTCATCATGCCTTCTCACCGTAGAATTCCGCTCTACTCTTACAAACATATGCGTGAAGACTTGAACCTTTTGATGCAGAAATTGGATAAAGTCTTGGAAAAAGAGCAAATAGCTGACAGAAAAATCATTTTAGGTGGAGCTTCTTCTGGTGCAAATCTAGCTGCACATCTTTTGTACAATCGCTCTGAGCTTGCTGGATGTAGTTGGTCGCAGGCGCGCTTTTCAGGTATTTTCTTATTGGCTGCGCCACTAGATTTGACTAAAATGAAAAGCTCGTTGGTGACAGAATCTTACATCGGTTGGCAGAAGGAAGAGACCATTCAAATCGCGAGTCCCATTTCTTACCTAGAAGAGGACGAAACAACGCCTGTGCTTTGTGTACACGGCGAAAAAGACGGTATAGTAGAATATGCAACGACGCTCTCCTTTGTAGAAAAAATCCGCAAGATCAATCCAGCCATCGTTCAGTTCCATACTCTAAAAGGTGGCACGCATCTGGATGTCAGCCGTTGGGGGTATCGAATGGATGAACTACAGTCGATTTTACTGACTTGGTTGAAGCAGTTTGAGTGATAAAGGGGACTACGATGATGTAGCTTAAAAATCATACAAACTATCACCGTTATTGAAAATGTCCTTTAGACCAGTATAATCGCTGTATCGCGCTAGCGCAACTTCCAAATCAAAATCCGCTTGACTTTGGCTAAAAAATATCTTTTGCGTTAGGAAATGTTGCGCTAAATATGTTTGTTCCGTTTGCTTGGGCGTAGGAATTAAAATGCCTTGACTTTTAGTAGCTGCCAAATCCATTAAAGTGCTATATCCCGAACGACAAATCACTACTTTAGCCGCACAGAACAATTGATTCAATTCTTTGGTGGCTAAAAAAGAACAGTACTCAATTCCTTCCTTAACGAAATATTGCTCATTTTTCTCGCTTTTTCCACCTACGATGACGGCTTTGAAATGCTTATCGGATCGCTTAGCTTGTGCTATTATTAGTTCTTCTAAATGAGTGCGTTGTGGCTCGGGTCCTGATAGCACTGCTACCCAATCGTATTGCTTTTTAACTTTCAAAGGCTGCATGCGCGAGAGTAAACCAATGAATCGAATTTGTGGAAGTTGCGTTCCGTGCGAAAGCAGACCTGATAGATTGGGTTCCTCTTCGCAATCAGGAATCCAACACGCCTCAAAAAAAGTTTTAATCCACCTTTTATTGATGCTTCTTGCTAGATTTTGTAAAACAGGATTGGGAATGATGATATTCAACTGATGGGTAATAAAAATACTCCTTTTTTTAGGATGAAAACAGCCATAACGATTATCCGAAACGATTTCCTCTATTCCATACTGCTTCACAATTACTCGGACTTTAAAATGTTCTAGTAGCGTGATGAGCGCAATTTTGGGTAGTTGAAAAAAAATCGACCACTCAAAAAAACGATTAGCATATCGTATATTGTGGGCGGGCAATGGCAAGCAGGTGAGGTCTGGAAACTCAATTCTCAATAATTCTAAAGCACGACCATCGGAAGCCAAAACTACCCGATGACCTGCTGCTTGCCACTGCTGAATCAAAGGCACACAACGGGTGGCGTGTCCCAACCCCCAATTTAGGATGCACAATAAAATGGTCTTTGTGTTCTCTATATTGTAATATGTCATTGTATCATTGCGCGATGGTATCATTGTGCAGCGAGCTATTAATGCACGACTAACAAAAAATAAATGGCTTCTACAAAAATACAATTTCCCAATAGTAAAGGGGAATCCTTGTCCGCTAAATTGGATGTACCCATCAATCAGCATCCGCATACTTTTGCTGTTTTTGCGCACTGTTTCACTTGCAATAAAAATTTGAGTGCAGTTCGCAATATCAGTCGAGCATTGAATCAGGCGGGTATTGCGGTCTTGCGCTTCGATTTCACTGGTTTAGGAGAAAGCGAAGGTGATTTTTCGGATACCAATTTCACTTCTAATGTGGAAGATTTGATTGAGGCGTGCCAGTATTTGAAGCAACACTATCAAGCCCCAGAACTGATCGTTGGACATTCTTTGGGTGGTGCGGCGGTGATTTGTGCGGCAGAGCAAGTGGCGTCTATCAAAGCCATTGCAAGCATAGCCGCGCCCTTTGCGCCCAAGCATGTTGGGCATTTGGTAGCCTCTAAGGCAGTCGAAATTGAGGCGACGGGAGAAGCAGAAGTCAACATCGGTGGTCGTAGTTTTAAAGTCAAAAAGCAATTCTTAGAAGATATTGTAGAGCAATCTCTGACAGAAAAACTACGAAAAATGCGCAAGGCACTTTTGGTGTTGCACTCTCCTCAGGACGAAATTGTGGAAATAGAGAATGCCGCCAAACTCTATCAAGCCGCTTTTCATCCAAAGAGTTTCGTTAGTTTAGACGGCGCGGATCATTTGCTTTCCAATAAAGCAGATTCTGATTATGTAGGAACGGTTATCGCTAATTGGGCGGGTCGCTACATCAGTATTCCACCCAAAGAAGTATTCAATTCTGATCGACAAGTCGTTGTTCGATTAGGGGAGAAAGGTTTTACCTCAGATGTAATGGTTCGGCATCACAATTTGGTTGCCGACGAACCTGCTTCGGTGGGCGGCAATGATTTTGGTCCAACACCTTACGAATTGCTTTCTGCGGGTCTAGGGGCTTGCACCGCGATGACCATTCAGATGTATGCGAGGCGAAAAAAATGGGTGGTGGAGGAAGTCCTTGTGCACATCGATCACAAGAAAGACCACGCCACTGACTGTGAAAACTGCGAAGATCCCAAAAGCAAAGTGGATGTTTTTGAGCGTTTTATTGAGTTGAAAGGCGACTTAGATCAGGAACAAATCAGTCGGCTAATGGAAATTGCAGATCGTTGTCCTGTTCATCGGACTTTGCACGAGGAAGTGAGGACTACTTTAGTTAAGGAATGATGTTATAAGTTATTGTTTTATTATTCCTAAGTAGCTTCACTCTTGAAACTGCTGTGCATGTGCTTCAATTTCTTCCTTTGATAGCGAACTGCCATTGTGAATCACTAAGCGATATTTAAAAGTGACCGATTCGCCTGCGGGCAATTGAAAATCGAGGCGTTCTTTTCCTTCTGAAAATACGGCTTGCCCCAGTGGATTGGCGGCAAAGAGTCCATATCCCCTAGCATGCCAGTAGGTAGGATAGCCCACGTTATCGGGATGATCGATCAGGGTCAAGGAAACCACTTCGTCCTCCACGGTGCCTTCCAACTTTACCCAAGTGGCCCTTTTACCCCAGACGGCTTTGCCCGTCACACCTTCGCTGCTGAGGTAATCGCCATTCGCGGCGGCATTTTTCTGTTTTTCTGCGCTTGGCGTTCCGTCATTGCTCACCAAAGTCACCAAGTCTTCGGACGGTAATTCCAATTCTTTGATTACACGCATCCCAACGACCCCTTCTTTGTTGTCTGAAAAATCAATGTCTTTCAGCGCATTGAGCGTCGTCATTCGATCAATGATTCGGGTGTATTCGTTCTCTGAAAAGCTGAACTGCGTGATTTCTTCTATGAGTTTTTCTTGTGCTGCTGTTTTCCAATGTGTCTTAACCGTCAATTGTCCTGCCGCTTCGTCCATCGCCATCACTTCTTGATGATAGATACTGCCGTATTGGTCTTTATCTGCCTCGGCAATGGCTTCTGAATTGTTCCAAAAGTCCAGTCCATTGACATCGCCATAATTCAGCCAATAACCAATGTGGTGTGGATGGTCGGTGCGTTCGCCCGCTTTCGGATCAATGGGAAAGCCGCGTGAAAGCACTTTACCACTTACCGTCGTGAGTGGATAAAGCACTGGTTTTGCTACATTTTCTGGATAAATATAATTGGTGAATACTTGATCGCCAATCTTGATTTCAAGTTTATTCTCGTCCGCTACTTCATTAAAGGCAAATTTTGGACTTTCCGCCTGAATAGTAGTTTCTTCACTGGCGGTATTTTCGGTTTCGTTTTTACAAGCCAATAGACCTACCAGTAAAAATAGGGCAATATAAAATCTATGTATCATATCAATTCAGTTTCGTTCATTTTTTGAATGAGGAATGCAGCATTTGTGTACTGACATCATTTGTAAGATAAAAACATTATTAACTGAAAGGACGCTAACACACTAGCCCTACACTGATAAGGAAAGCATTTTTCTATTGGTTTAGGAATCACCAATGAAGTAAAAATGGTCAATTGGGCCGTTGCCTTTACCCAAAACCTTATTCTTTCCACTAGCAATCGCTTGATTGACATACTCACAGCCTTTGCGAACAGCGGTTTCCATTTCTTCGCCTAGACTCAAGAAAGCAGCAATACTAGAAGACAAGCTGCAACCCGTACCATGTGTATTATTCGTATCAACTCTTGGCTGTTCTATTTTTACCAATTTGTCCTCCTTTGATAAATACAGCATATCTAACATTTGATCAGAAGTATCATCAAGATGTCCACCTTTTAGCAGCACAGAGGTTTGATAGGTTTTGCCCGTTGTTCTTGCCGCCGCTGCGATATTACTCAAGTCTATTTTTTGATTAATCAAGAGTTCTGCTTCTGGAATATTGGGCGTGATGAGGCTCGCTTTGGGCAAAAATGCCTTCAAACACTCAATCGCGTTGTCGTTGATGAGTTTGTCACCCGAAGTAGCTACCATGACGGGATCAAGCACGATGTTTCGCGCTTGATAAGCCTCCAATTTTACTTGAACGACTGCTATAACCTCACAAGAATGCAGCATTCCAATTTTAATTGCACCGAAATCAATATCGCTCAAAACCGCATCCAGTTGTTGCTCTACGTGCGAAATGGGAATGGCGTGAATATCGAATACGCCTTGTGTATTTTGGGCAGTCGTTGCCGTAATGACAGAAGCCGCATAAGCCCCACAAGCACTGATACTTTTGATGTCGGCTTGTATGCCCGCACAGCCGCCCGAATCGCTGCCTGCAATCGTGAGTACGCTTTTGTAAGTTGTTTTTTTATCTTTCATAGTGTTGGTGATTTGGTGATTTGAGTATTTGGTGAGTGGCTATTATTAAAAAGCAAAACGCTACTAAATTGCCCACTGCTCCTTTTTGTAAGCACTATCCCAAAACATCCATTCCATTTTTGAAGATTTCTCAAATGCCGTGTTCATTTTTTGCAAAACTTCATCGGAAGCACTTTTGGCATATTTATTGGTGATCGCGATTGCTTTTTTCACAGAATTGGCAAAATCTTCGCCGCCATAGGTATTGATCCAATCTTGGTAAGGATTATCTTTTTTATTGCTTTGATTGGCTAGAATGTAATCACCAATTTCTTGATAAATGGTAAAACAAGGCAAAACAGCGGCTAGTCCTTCTTCCAGAGAATGATTGTTGACCATACGCGCCAGATAGCTGGTGTAAAGTTCGCAAGTGGGAGAAGGCTCGTCTTTGAAGGTATTGCTTTGCAGATAAGTTTCGTGCAGCGCATTTTCTACACTGATCGTCTCCATAGCCGAATCCAAAAAGAACTGCGCATCGTCGGTGTTGTCGCATTTGATGCCGAGCAAAGCCAGCACTTTTTTGTACTCAAATAGATAGAGCGCGTCTTGGTAAATGTAGAAATGGAAAACTTCTTTAGAAAGCGAGCCGTCCATCAATGCAGTAATGAAAGGATGTACTTTGATTGCTTCTAGTACGAAATCCGTTTTTGTTCTTATGTCTTGAAACCAGTTTGGCATATTATTTCTTTTAATTGTTGAGTAGCTAATTCAGGATCATCCGCTTTAGAAATGGCAGAAACGACCGCAATGCCGTCAGAACCATTTCGCATGATTTCTGCTACATTTCCAGCATGAACGCCGCCGATACTCGTGATTGCTTTGGTGTATATTTTTCGGATTGCTCGAAGTCCTTCCATTCCCAGCGGCAGCTCTAAATCTTCTCGCTTTGTACTCGTTGCAAAAATGGGCGAAATACCGATGTAATCTACATCCAGCGCGTTAGCTTCCTGGGCTTGCAATCTATTACTCACCGAAAGACCAATAATCTTATCTTTCCCCAGCAATTTTCTAGTCACTCCAGCAGGCAAATCCTGTTGACCAATGTGTACGCCATCTGCATCAACTGCCAAGGCAATATCCAAACGATCGTTGATAATCAATGGAATATCGTACAACGCACACCTTTCTTTGGTGCGCATCGCTCGCTGATAAAAAGACAAGGTATCTCTTTCTTTTTCTCGCAATTGAATGATCGTCGCACCACCTTTTAATGCGGCTTCCAACATAGCAAAGAAAGCCACATCATCGGTAATGCGATCGTCGGTTACATACATTAAAGAAAGATCAAAATTACGCATTTGTCTTCGCCTTTTCTTCAATCATTTCCGCAGATAACTTGTGCAAACTATCCAAAAAATTCATTTGAAAACTGCCAGGCCCATCGGAAATCGCTGCTGCTACATCACCTGCCACACCCATGATCGTCATTGCCGCCAATCCTGCTTGATGTGCATCCGATTCTACCGCCAGACAAGCACCGACGATAGCCGTAGCCGTGCAGCCCATACCCGTCACCTTTGCCATGAGTGGGCTACCATTGGAGACGCTGCTTACTCGGTCGCCCGTGATGATGAAATCCTCTGCTCCGCTGATGATAATGGTATTGTTTAGTTGTTTCGAGAG
>JBCCRX010000012.1:0-36714 GCA_039201015.1 Bacteroidota bacterium
AGGAACGACGCACAAATAACCTGAGATTCTTGACTTCATCTTTACGCCTTAGGCGAACAGGTTTTGCGCTACTTTTCGTTAGAAAAAGTCTTATGTCCGCCTAAGGCGGATTGCGATTTTTCTGCCTCCATTAGCACAAAAATATTTTGTCAAGAACTTCAGTTTATTCATCCCTCGTTCCTAAGAAGGATAGAGTCATTTTTTTTGTGTTCCATGATGAGATGTTACGCACTAGTATGTTTTAGTAAGAGAAATCTAGTAGCTTGTCAAAGCTGCGGTGTTTTGAATTAGAGTGGGTTCGACACCCGACGATTTGTAAACAAGTAGCACTTTGTGTCATTTGCAATTTGGTATTTTGCGTAACATGAATTATGTAAGTACTTTTTCAAGTTTTCTAAAAGGGGAAAGAGCAGTATAAATGGGCAATTATTTATTCTACTTTACCTTAGACTAAGGGCTTTTTATATCTTTGTCTGATACTATAAAACCCTTTGAAAAAAGACGATCAAAAAAACATGGGATATATGCTGTTATCAATGACAGGCTATGGAAAAGCATCAAGTACCTACAAAGACAAAAAAATAAGTGTTGAAATTCGTACGCTAAACGGTAAGCACACAGATGTTCGCTTTAAAATTCCGCAAAATTATAGAGAAAAAGAACATGTGCTTCGCAAATTAATACTGGATAGCGCAAAGCGTGGAAAAATTGAAGTGTCTATGGAAGTAGTTTCTAGTGGTGGCGGAGATGAATATGGTTTAAACGAAGCTTTATTTCGTAAATATTACCAAGCGTTAACCCAGCTTTCTACCGAACTAAGTATCCCACAAGGCGACCTAATGACAGCGATTCTCCGGATTCCGAACGTGGTCATCGCAGAAGAAGGAAGCATCAGTGAAGAAGAGTGGAGCGTGGTGAAAGCTGCGGCAGGAGAAGCCATCAAAAAACTCACCGATTTTCGATTTTCGGAAGGGAAAGCCTTAAAAAATGATTTGACGGATAGGGTAGAGGCGATACAAAATATTCTTTCTAAAGTTGATCCTTATGAAGAAGAGCGCGTCGCTAACTTGAGAACGCGGATTCGTCAAAAGCTAGACGAATACATGAATAAGGAAGAAATTGATGAAAATCGATTTGAACAAGAAGTCCTATTTTATTTAGAGAAAATAGATATTAACGAAGAAAAAGTTCGTCTAGCACAACACTGCAAATACTTTATGGAAGAATTGAGTAGCACCGCCAATGTTAAAGGCAAAAAATTAGGTTTTATTAGTCAAGAAATAGGACGTGAAATCAATACTATGGGTGCGAAAGCTTATTCTCATAGCATTCAAAAACTGGTGGTAGAGATGAAAGATGAATTGGAAAAAATCAAAGAGCAAGTAATGAATGTGGTTTAGAATATTTTTGGATCATTCATCACTTGCTTGATGACCTCTCTGACTTTTAGATTATCCGTGACCGCACTTATGTGTGGTTGATGGTAGATTGATTACAAATTTGTTTGATTTTTTGGAATGTAACTCCCTTCAAGCCACTTCTTCCCCAAAATCCGTTTGCTCGTCATAACGAATTAGATAGGTTTTGATTCCTATTCCTTCTATCACTTCTTGGTCTTCATTGATAAAATCCATTTGAATCTCTTTATCAATGAAAACAATATAAATACCTTCTGAAATGCCTTTTCGACTACAATAGTAAGCCAATTGTTGCTTTCCTTGTACGAATCTTCTTGGGCTGTAATATTTTTTGGTTTCGATCAAATATTCAATTCCTTTCACATTGATAATTAAATCCACATTTCCCAACGAAACAAAGGCTTCGCGGTAGCTTTTTCCTTCTATTTCTTGTATAAAAATACCGATAAAAGTCTCAAAACTATACAGCATAGCCGCCTCTCGGATGGACTTAAAATTACCCTGTTCATCTTTCTCTCGGTAGGCACGGAAACTTCTAGTTTGGATGTGCTTTTTGTATTTATCAATCAATTTGTCAAAGTCAATTCGACCATTCGGTTTGAGATAAGCAGGAGCAAGCATGGTGGAAGAAATACGTTCTGCTTCGCCATTGGTGTAGGGATAAAAAGCGGTGAATAATTTTTTTTGATAGAGTGGTACCCAGAAAATAACATTATTATCTTCATCCCAAGTAATCAATCCGTTGGTATGCAAAGTTTTAATGGCTGGGCGATCAATTTGAAATTCAATTTTGGTCTCCGTGAAGAGTAAGCGTTCTACAAAAGAGCGGTATTGCTTTGCTTTATTTAGGATATTCGCGACATTTTTATCAATACTAATGTTAATATACCAATTTTCTACCTCCAAATAATCCTGATAAGTAATTAGAGGCTTATCCTTATTTTCCACGATTAGTTGCTGTGCAAAACCATTCACCAATCCAGGTTGATTGGCAGTGATTTCAACGATTTTTTCCTTTACTTTTTGCTCAAACAACTGCCCCGTAGCGCGTTCGTGCTTCGATAGCAACTCAAAGGTTTCTTCATCCGTGAAAAACGGAATGGAAAGATTGTCTGCAATGTTGAAGGGGATACTACCATCTTTTGAAACATCCAATATACTAGCAGCACCAATCAGAATGACGCTTTCCAAATTAGGTCTTTTTCTAGTGTGATAGATTCTACGGATTGAATGCAAGAGGTCATTCACATATTCCTTATTCAAATCTTCTACATTATCAATTATCAAAACTAATATTTCATCTTGAATCGCTTCAATTTCATCAAACAGACTATGAATGCTATCTTCTTTAAACTCAATTCCCCAGTTTTGCTTAAAAGGTTCTAGTAAATGTGCTAGAAATTCATCTATAGAAACATTCTGATAGTCTTTGAAATTCGCGTTTGCTACTTTGTAGTTCTGCTTCCTAAGTTCAGAGGTCAAGGCTTTTAAATAAGTACTTTTTCCAGAATTTGGAGGAGCATTAGACGCAAGAAAGCGTCCATTCTTTACTGCTTCAATACCATTGTCTATTAAAGATCGTCTTTCCAGTGTATAGTGAACATCAAAATTATTAGCACCAAAAGTATTAAATATCCGTTTCACCTTGATCTAATTTACATTCATTGAAATTGTTCTAGTTCGCGCTCCTTTCCCATCAAAAAGCTCAATCCTTTCCACGCCCGCTCTTTTCTTCACATAGCGCCCACTTTGCGACATAAAACCACTCCCCCAATAAAATTCTTCGACTTGCTGTCCATTTTCTAAATAATAAATTGCCTTTACTTCATTATTCATCAAAGCAATCAGTTCCTCCTCGCTAGTGCTTAGCTGAAAACTTTTTAAAGCCGCTTGATTTTGACTCGCTAAAAACAACTCCTGATTGCCAACTGCTAGGGAAACCAAGGCGATTCCTGCTTCTGGCACATAAAAGTTACTTTCCTCTACGGAAACAGCATTGAAATTAAATCTTCCTTCATTCATCAACACCAATCCATTCATCGCATCCGCACGTCCTTGCTGCACTTCTATACCTAAGTCATTGCCAATCAATAATATATCTAACTGACTATCATCATTGATATCCCTTGCTTTGATGCCATAAATCGGCGCGAGTTGTGCTGCTATGGGCAATTCATGAAAAGCAAATTGTCCATCCCCCAAATTTTCTATCACGACCGATTTCATGTAATTCGCTTCCAAAATCAATGCGCCTTCCATTTCTTCTTCAGGGAACATTTCCGAAACATTGGCTTCACCATATTCAGCATAGGTGTTGTATTTTTTCCGAATACCGACAAATTGATTAATCAAATCTGCTCTCGGATGATATAGAAATTCATCTTTCTGCCCCAAAGAATCTTGCCAATAGCAAGAAATCAAAGGATCAATCATACCATTGCCATCCAGGTCTTTGCCATACACTCGAATCGGTTCGCCCTCTTGACAACGATAGTATAGATTTTCGCCAAAATTGCCTGCGATGTAGTCTGTATCACCATCATTATCGAGGTCGGCGGCGGCTAGGCTGTTCCACCAAGCTTTTTTATTGTTGATTTGAGGAATTGGTGATTTGGTGAGTCCCTTTCCGTCATTTTCGTAGAATTGGAGCGGCTGCCATTTGCTGGCGATGATAAGGTCGGGCAGGAAATCATTATTGAAATCGGTCCAAAGCGCATCACTGACAATGCCTATCTCTGCTATGTCAGGAAATACTTCATTGCTGATGTCTGTGAATTTTACTTGTCCATTTTGACTATCGTTTCGCAGCAAATAACTCGCATCCGCAAAAGGATAGCTAAAGGGTTTTACGCTCCCACCAATGAACACATCCAAATCGCCGTCACGGTCAAAATCAGCGGCTTTCACACAGGAAGCATTGCTAAAGTTTTCAGGCAAAGCATTGTTTGCTGGTGCAAAGTTTCCATTGCCGTCATTCAAATATAGCACATCTCGATAGAGTGTATCGCCCACAAGAAATTGCCCGCTGCCTCTCGCAATATACAAATCTTGATCACCGTCGGCATCTGCATCAAACAACAAAGTCCCCGCATCTTCTGCATCCTTTTGCTGGTTCACAAGTATCTGATTTTCAAATGTTTGATCGCTTTTCTGTATAAAAAATTGAGCAGCTTTTATTGCATTACCTCCAATAAAAATATCTTCTAATTCATCTCCATTGATGTCCGCTACGGCAAGTGAGGGACTGTATTGTGAAAATTTGTGGGGCAAGGTGCGTTGGTAATTAAAATCGGCAAAATCGGTTTCTTCGTGAATAAAATTTAGTCCTTTTTCCTCTTCAAGGACTTGAAATAAAGCTTGTTGTGAATTGCTTTTTTCTACTCGCTTCGCATTGGCTTCATCGTAGAAGATATTAAGTGTTTGATTGGCAGCTACATTCGTCAAAATACTTTGCTTGCCGTCTGGCCAAGACACCAAAACACGATCTACTATTTCCGTCGCTCCCAAACCAAAATGGAGGGTATTTTCTGTTTTGGAAAGATAGCCTCTGCCCGAAATCAGATAATTGCTCTGCGATTTTCCAGCCGTTGTGATTGTTACTTCTGTCCCAAAAGCATCTGGATTTTTGGTAGTACCTTTTAAATGGACGCGCAGAAAATGGGGCGCATCTTCTTTTCCTTTAAGTGGATCATTTTGATTTTTGAAAACAAAAGCGGCATCGTTGATATTATTGGTCACTAAATCCAAATCCCCATCTTTGTCCAAATCCACGTAGATCGCACCATTGGAAAAAGAAGGATAATCTAAGCCCCAAGCAGCACTTTTATTTTCAAAGGTCAAATTACCTTGATTATGAAATACGAAATTGGGTACTTTAATAGCTGGAATTAAGCTAAGTAAGTACTTTTTAGAAGCAATTCGACTCACAGAAGCCCGAAAATCGGAGAAATCTTTGTCGATAATATTTTTAGGGAAACCATTGGCGACAAATAAATCTTGCCAACCATCATTATCGTAGTCCGCAAACAAACTCGACCAACTCCAATCGGTTTCTTGTATGCCCGCGTACATACCCACTTCGCTGAAAATCGGTAATCTGGTTTCGGGATTTGTTCCCGTTTGCACTTGTAAAGTGTTACGCGTGTATTGGTAGTCGTAATTGAATTCTTCGGTGCGCTGCTGGTTTTGGTAATTGCTTGGTCCTTGAAAAAGTTTCTTTTGTTTATTGTAATAAGGCTGCATTTCGGAGGTAAAAAAATCGGCTCTACCATCCTTATTAATATCACCTAAATCACTGCCCATCGAAGAGAGCGAAAAGTGTTTGAAAATCTGATTGGCTTTGTTGCTGAATGTACCATTTTGATTGTTGATAAAGATCAGATCATTGCTTTGATAATCATTTGCTACATAGATATCTTGCCAGCCATCTTCATCAAAATCATAAATCAAAGTACTGTGGCTGTAGCCGTCGTAAACAATACCCGCTTCAATGGAAACGTCCGTAAATATAGGATGTCCAAGTGAATCGCTCCAATTGTTTTCAAATAGATTGTCGCGATTGGGCGCAGAACCATCATCCGTCAATTCCACAAACTGATTCGGATATTCGCGCTCTATCCAGTTCACACCGATAAATAAATCTAGGTCGCCGTCATTGTCGTAAT
Organism: Bacteroidota bacterium; assembly: GCA_039201015.1. GTDB lineage: Bacteria > Bacteroidota > Bacteroidia > Chitinophagales > Saprospiraceae > JAAUTG01. Next base: position 6,083 of record JBCCRX010000012.1, read on the forward strand.
CAAAAAATTGGGCGTGGGAAGAATGACTGTCATCAGCTATGCCATAAGCGGCGGCCATTTCTCGAAAAATGGGAATATTTTCTTCGTTATTGCCTTGATTGATGTAAAGAAAATTTTTGCGATATTCGGCATTTGCATCCAGGGTATTACAGATGTAAATATCCAGTTTTCCATCCAAATTCAGGTCTAAAATATTGATGCCAGAAGACCATTGTCGGGGATGTTTTTTCTGAACCTGTGCAATCTCACTTACTTCTTCAAACTTCAAGTCCCCTTTATTCAGATAAAGTGCATTGTCCACTTGATTGCCCGTAAAAAATAAATCTTCTAGTCCATCGCCATTCAAATCGCCCGCCGCGACGCCACCGCCATTGTACACAAATTCTTTGACGAGGATATTGAAAGAATCGTTTTCGGTGATCGTATTGGTGAAGGTGACGCCAGTTTCAGTAGGAGAAAGTAAGCGGAAAAGCGGTTTATTTTTTTTGCTGCAAGAGCATAATAAAATAAGACTTAATAAAATACTATATTTCAATTTGTTCATTGTTTGTTGCTTTACACTTCTAACTCTTTCACTCGTCCATGTAATTTTTTATCCAAAAAACCTAAACCCAAAAGTAAAATACGCTTACCGCTGCTCAAATAGGCTTCGTAATATTTTTTGTCTTGAATTTGTTTTAGTGCATTTCTGGAGAGCGTTTCCACTTTTTTGACTTTGGTTTGCAGTCCAAATTTAAACTCAATGATGTAAATCTTATCGTTCAGTTCCAATACAGCATCAATTCTACCTTTATCCGTTTCTTTTTCTAGTATCAACTGAAAGCCAATGATGCGCAACACCAAATAGACCAAAGAATGATAATAAGCTTCTTTTGGTAGGTGCAGTCGAGCAGGAATATCCGCCAAGAAACTTTGCAAGCGTTTCACGAAATCTTCTACGCGCTCTTCAAGTAGGGTATCGCGCAAATGCAAGCGTTCGTTTTGAATAACAAACTCATCTTTTCGTTTAAAAGCCGCTGTCAGGAAGGTCAAGAAGGAGTGTTTTACTTCAAAATTGGGATAATCAAGACAGTAAACTATTTGAAAGCCATCCCATTCTTTACTTCGCATGGCTAGATAACCCGTTTGGTAAAGAATGGGGAGGAGCGGAAATTCTTTCAACTGCAAAGAACTGCCCACCAAATCATTAACTTTTATACCTTCTAATTCTTCGGGCAGTTGCTGTTGTTCTTTGATTAAATCCATTAGAAAGGTGGGCGTACCTGTGGAAAACCAATAGTTTTCAAATTGCAATTGCTTAAACAGATTAAGAATAGAAAAAGGATTGTAAAGTCGGTGTTCTCCATCAAAAGAAAAACCATTGTACCATATCTTGGTAAGCTCTAGCAATCGTTGGCGATCTATCGAAAGTTTATTCTGAAGTCCCTGAAAATAAGGTTCGAACTTAGCTTCTAGTTCTTGCTGTGTAAAGCCTACTATGGTGCTGTATTCATCATTATTGGAAATATCTTCTAAATTATTCAGTCCAGAAAAAATACTCACTTTTGAAAAGCGGCTTACACCCGTCAGCATCACAAAGTGCAAAGATTGATCCAAACCTTTAAAGTTGGTGTATAAACTCCGCAATACCTCTCGGTTTTCAAGGAATTGCTCCTCTTTGCCTAGCATATCTATTATGGGTTTGTCGTATTCATCTACCAAAACCACGACTTTTTGCTGGTATTTTTCTTGTAGCTTAGCAACCAACTCCAAAAAGGCATCGGACACATTGGCGGAGGATAGCTTTATGTCATACTGATTTGCATTGTGCTGAAGATTAAATATTAAGCTTTCATCGAATATTTTCCTTCCCCTTTTATAGGCAACCAAAGAATAATCAATATGAATGACTGGATAGACCGTCCAATCTTGTTCTTTTTCTGCAATATATAAACCCTCAAATAGTTCCTTTTTTCCCTCAAAGAAGGCTTTTAAAGTGGTGAGCATCAATGATTTACCAAAGCGACGAGGGCGTGAAAGAAAGAAATAAGTTCCACTATTCACGAGTTTTTCTATGAAAGGCGTTTTATCTACGTAGAGATAATTCCTGTTTCTAATCTTCTCAAAAGTATGTGTACTTATCGGTAATCCTTGCATAAGGGTATCTTTATTTTCTGGCAAGATAGCATATTTTGTCTGCATTAAGAATGACCTTCATTAAGGCAATTGTGAGAAAGCTTTACTTTACTTTTTGTCGAAATTGCTTGCTCGTCAGTAGGTAGATAAAGCACTTAGAATACCAACCTCTCAATCTATAAACTAGCTGATAAACAAATAAACATCGTCAACAATTTAGACAAAAAGATTTCTCTATAATTATCATTGCACAATCTCTTTCGCAGACAACATCAAAACGCTTGCATCATTTCTTCCTAAAAGAAAAACATCTTTTCCTTTGAAATTGATTTTGGAAATAGCCCTAATTTCTCCTTCTAGTTGTGGACTACGCATTTCTTCAAACTGCTGATTATCAGTATACTCAAGGAAAACGGCACGACTGCCGTCCAAACGCCCAATGCTCGGTTGGAGATGATGTAAATTACCAAAAAGCCCAATATCCTGCTTACCATCGCCATTCCAGTCTTTCGTCAAGATAGCGAAAACGGGTGCGACTTGCGCGCTTTGCGGCAATGCTTTTAGATTCAATTGCTTTTGATCGTTCCAGAGGATAGAAGAGGATAAATGGACGACCTGAAAGGCTTTGGCATCTTGTCGCACAGCGGCTGGAATCAATTCTTCATAGCTTTTTTGTGCATAATCGCTATACCTCAAAACCGATTTTTTCAGAATGGGCATTTGCTCCACCATGTCTTTTTTACTTGCTAATGGATAAGCACTTTCATCATCTGGCGCGTACCAATTGATGATAAACTCACTCTTGCCATTCACATCAAAATCTTTGACATACATACTCAATGGACGCTCGGGAGCAGCTTTCAATTTGGAATTTTGTCCCCAATTCCCTAGCACAAAATCCACGTCCTTGTCTCCATCCAAATCGGCGGCTGCTATGCTTTGCCAAAGTCCTTCGCTATTTGGAATTTGCTCCTTAAAATTCAAGCCATCGTCCACATTTTCAAAAACGGTCACGGGCATCCACTCTCCTACTACCACCAAATCTTGATCACCATCGCTATCCGTATCTGCCCAAACCGCATCTGTCACCATGCCCATTGTTCCTAAAGCAGGCGTAGTCAGGTCATCCCAAATGCCAGGTCCTTCATTTTGAAAGAAAAAATGTCTTGGAGCGAGACCATAATTACCAGGGACGGCGCGCGCGCCAATGAACAAATCCAAATCGCCGTCAATATCGAAATCTGCCGCTCTGATGCACGATAGATTACCCGTTGCGGGTGGTGCTTTGATGTCCATGCGCAGCAGTTGACCGCCACCTCGATTTTCGTAATAGCGCAAACGATAGCTCTGAAAACCTTTTTCGTATTCATTGCCACCGCTACCAATCAGTACATCTTGGTCGCCATCTTGATCTAAATCGACGATCAATCCACAAGTGCTTTCATTGCTTTTATCCCGCTCGAAAGCATCCTTAGCGGTAAATTTGAATGTTCCATTGCGCTGTTGTAGGAAAAGTTGATCGCTTTGATTTGTTGCACCCAATAAGATAAAATCTTCTAATCCATCGCCGTCCACATCTCCAGTTAGCACATCTGGACCTTCTGTGGAAAGCGCGTGGGTCATCAATCGTTCATGGTCGAAATCATTGAAATTGTTTTCTTGATGAAGGGCTGCTGTCCCTTGTGTTGGTAGCGGTTGCAACTCAAAAACAGAAGTGCTTTTAGTTGGTTGGGGTTCAAAAATAGCATCTGCATCGCTTTGCTTGAGGGTGATACTTTGGTTGGTAGAAACGTTTTGTAGTGTCTGCTTTTTTTGATCTGCCCAAATGATTTCTAGCGTTTCTACTGCTTCTGCATCACCTAGTCCAAAAATCAAATTAGGAGCAACTGCACTCTGAAAACTTCGAGACAAATAATGCTGTGCTTCTTGCCATTTTCCGTCACTTTTGACGCGCACTCTTGCACCAATGCCCAATGGATTTTTAGCATTTCCTTCCAACTCAACGATTAAGTAATGCGCACTGTCCTGCTCCATTGTCTGATTTTTATAAACAAAGGCAGGCATATTCACATTATTCACCACCAAATCCAAGTCGCCATCATTGTCCAAATCCCCATAAGCCGCGCCATTGCTAAAAGAAGCTTTTGCCAATCCTAATTCATTTGCTTGATTGTTGAAAGTTCGATCTTTTTGATTGACAAAGGCATAATTGGCAATGGGTTGAGAAGGCATTTCATTGAGGACTTCTAGCACATTGCCGTCTTTCATGGCTGCGCGTACTTGTTCCTGATCAGAGATAAAATCCACGAAATCAAAATCCGTCAAATCGCGATAAATACCATTGCTGACAAAGATGTCTTTCCAGCCATTGTTGTCAAAGTCAAACATCAATGTTCCCCAACTCCAATCGGTTGAACCGACTCCTGACAAAAAAGCCAGTTCCTGAAAGTGGGCTTGTCCATCATTGAAGTGCAGGCAATTTTGTAGCATTTGATAATGGTAGCTGGCATTCACCTTTTCATTTTCTAGGCGATAAGGTTCAAATTGGGTCATGGTTTTGAGGCGATAATTGTTGCCAGGCAGCATATCGGTGGTCATCACTTCGGCATTGCCGTCATTATCCAAATCAGCAATGTCTGCCCCCATACTATTGAAAGAACAAATAGAAAGCCGTTCATTCAATTCTTCCGAAAAAGTGCCGTCGCCTTGATTGATGTATAAATAATCGCGCTCCCAAAAATCATTGCTGACGTAAATATCGGGCAGCATATCATTATTCAAATCGCTAATCGAAACCCCTAATCCAAAACCAATATCGCTGGTATAAATACCTGCTTCTACCGTCACATCTACGAAGCGGTTACCCTCATTGCGCAGCAGTTTATCGCCCCCTTCTTGATTGATTTCATCTCGCTTTTTTCGATAAAATTCAATGCGGTCAGGGCTGCGAAAGCTATTGTTGAGTAAGTAACAATCCAAATCCCCATCCGAATCATAATCAAAAAAAGAAGCATGGGTAGAAAAGCCTTGATTGTCCAGATTCCACTGCGCTGCCATTTCTTTGAACGTGCCATCTTTTTGATTGACGAATAGTTCATTGGCTTTGTTGTCTCCTTGTATGTCTCCTGAATTGCAGACATAAATGTCTAACCAACCGTCGGCATTGACATCCACCATCGTCACGCCTGTGCTCCATGCTTTTTCACCACCAACGCCTGCTTGTTCAGTAATGTCTTCAAATTGAAAATCACCTTTATTGAGGTATAGCCGATTGCTTTCTTGATTAGCAGTAAAGTACAAATCATCTAAGCCGTCCTTGTTAATGTCACCAATCGCTACGCCACCACCATTGTAGAAGTTACGATAGTTGAGGATGTTAAAATCGGCTTGATCCTGGATAGCGTTGGTGAAGGTGATCTTGGTTTGTTTACTGTCTAGTAGCTGGAAAAGGGTATTCGTGGAAGTGGTTGTTCCGTTTTCTGAATTGCAGCTTGAAAATAGCATCGCTCCAACTAGAATAATGAAACATAGTTGGAGTAAGGTAGAATAGATTTCGTTCTTTTTTCCCCTAGTCCGCCTAAGGCGGAAAAGATTGCGTTCATACGTATTTCTCTCTTTTAGAGGTTGGGGGAAAATAGCAAAGTCAACGCTACCAAATTTTGGTTTAAAGTTAGGAGGTAACTTGAAGTTACCACCTAACTTAATATTTATATACTTCATCAACAAAATTTAGCGACAAAATTAAAAATCCCGAAAGGAAACATGCGTTCCTTTCGGGATAATTTATGAATCTACTAATGGCTAATAGCTATTAGCGTATAATTCGTTTTCTACCACCCTGGATTCTGTACCAAGCGGTCTTCCCCATCAATCGTACTCAACTCAAGCTGTTGAAGTGGAATAGGATACAAATCGTGACGATCTTCGTACTGAGAAGCACCTGTCAGATAAGGACGACGCGTTTCTTCTACGCTTAGATAAGTATTCAAGACTTCTTTAGCGATACCCCAGCGACGTAGGTTGAACATACGGTGTCCTTCCATCGCTAGCTCCAAACGATTTTCCATACGAATGGCTCTGATAGCAGCTTCTCTATCTGTCCAAGGCTCGTCGTAAGTACCGATTTGGTAGTTTGCCCAAGTAATAGAAGGATCATCAATGGCTACTTCCACTGGTCCTTCTACTGGTCCTTGCGCGCAAGCACCAGCACGCTCACGAATTTGATTGATGATTTCTCGCGCCGCTTCTAAGTTGCCCGTTTCTGCTTCTGCTTCTGCTAACAATAGCAATACTTCTGCGTAGCGATATAAATGCAAATTCATGCCATGCAAGTGCGCATTATTCCAACCCACAGAGCTTTTCGCACCTGAATTTTGCTCATAGACATTTTTCTTAGGAGAATAAGGACCCGCCCAAGCTCTGGCACGTGGCCAGTTGGCAGTATGCAATCCCCAATCCAAGAAAGGAACATCATCGCGACCTACCGTCCAATCCAAACGAGGATCAACGGGTACATCTGCTGGCAATAAATCATCGAAAGAATTATCAAAAGCAGGCAAACCATTGGCATCTACAATATAAGCATTTACCAAATTCTGAGAAGGCTGGTGGAAACCACAGCAACCAAATGGAGAACCTCCATGTGGGAAGTTCAAACGGTCATTTCTATTCGCATTATTTCCTCCACTATCACCGTCGTTCACGGATGCTTGATAAGCCAATACCGTTTCTGAACCATTTTCTTCTGCATAAGAAAAAGCATCATGGAAGCAATCGCGTAATGCAAAAGGACCATTGTTCACCACATCAGACAATGTCGTACGACCACCACTGTAGTCGCCAGTATAGACTTGCACACGACCTAGATATGCTTTAGCAATCCACTGTGTGATTCGTCCGATGTCATTTTGAGAAGTAGGCAGTTTACTAATGGCTGCCTCCAAATCTGCAATAATCAAAGGTACAGCATCTACTTCCACATTCGATTTACGGAAACCGTCTGTATTGCTTAAATCATCCGCCTCAGTGTAATAAGGAATATTTTGCCAAAATTTGTAAGCTTCAAAGTGATAATGTGCTCTCAAAAACTGTGCTTCTCCCTCAATACTAGCGCGCTCATCCCCTTTGATTTCTTCTACATCTGCCAATAGGTTCAAAGTTGCATTGGCACGAGCAACCCCTTCGTAAACATTACGCCACTTATCATTTAGATAACCATTCGTTCCTAGTAAGCTCCACTGATAAAACTCAACTTCTGTCATAGGCTGCTGATCGCCTGGTTCCGAACCTTTGTAGGCATCATCGGTGGACATACTACCAAAAACAAAATTGGAACCAGCTCCACCCCAGCCACCAAATTGCGCATAACCGTCGAGCAGAGAGTAGGTAGCAATCAAACTTGCTTCCACTCCAAAAGGAGCAGCAAGCGTATTTTCATCCAAAGCACCTTGTGGTGGAGAATCTAAGAAGTCCTCGCTACATGCTATCAGCAAGCCAGCCGACACAGCGAAAGCTAAAGTGTATTTTAAAATATTTTTAGAAAAGTTCATAAACAAAAATTTTATTTTTTCCAAAAATACGATTCTATTTTTTTCTAAAAAAACCGAATCGCATTTTTTGATTTTAATTTTACAATTTTCTTAGGTGATAGGATGACCTCAAAGTCATCCTATCAACTTTTACGTTACTAATAACCCCTAGCCCCTAAAGGGGAAAAGTTTCGTTTTGTACTTAAAACGTTCATTATTATAAAAATACGTATTTCTCCCCTTTAGGGGCTGGGGGAAATGTAAACGTATACCATTAACTCAAATTAAAACTGCGCACTAATACCAAAAGTATAAATCTGATTCGTTGGATAAGTTCCACGATCTATACCCGCTGTCTGATCGGTGATATTTACACCATTACTATCTCTGTTGATCGCAGGTAAAGCTGGATCAATATTGGTATAGTCAGTGATCGTAAATGGATTATCCGCTTGCACGTAGATACGCAAAGCCTGAATGCTATTGCCAAGAGAAGAAGCAGGAATGGTATAACCCAAAGTAATGTTTCTAGCTCTTAGATACGAACCATCCTCTACATAGTAGCTGCTGTATTGGCTACTAAAGTTGTCGTTTTCGTTTAGCTGTGGATACAAGGCACCTGGATTGTCAGGCGTCCAAGAATCCGTTAGACGATCTTGACGTACATTGGTAGAGAATAGACGAAAAATGGTAAACTCTTTGGTGATATCAAAAATATCATTGCCTATAGAAGTAAATAAGAACATGCTGAAATCAAAGTTCTTATAATTAAAGCCTAAGCTCAAACCAGCCGTGAAGTCAGGGATAGGACTACCGATAATAGTCAAATCATCTCCATTGATGACGCCATCTGGAACACCGTCTGGACCTGATACATCTTTGAAACGAATACGCCCTGGCGCTGCTCCGTCCTGTGTGGCGTGCGCATCTACTTCTGCTTGATTGGCAAAAATACCGTCTGCTTCAAAGGCATAGAAAGAACCAATTGAACCTCCTACTTCATTTCGGATAATATTTCCAAAACGTCCTCCAAAGTTCCCGAAGAAGAAGTCTTGTGCACCATCAATTCTAAGAATTTCATTATTGTATTGTGTGAAATTCAAATCAGCAGAAAACTGAAATTCAGAACCAAAAGTTTCTCTGTAACCAATGGAAAAATCAACTCCTCTATTTCTCATCTTACCAATGTTCACGAAAGGTACACCCGCGTTACCTGCTGCTCCTGGCTGTGGTGGCGCAAACAACAAATCATCCGTTGTTCTATCAAATACATCAAATACGATATCGAATTTACCATTAAGCAAGGTAATATCGACGCCAATGTTGGTGGATACATTCTCCTCCCATTTCAAATCTGGATTTCCTCTAGAGTTCAAGATAAAGCCTTGTTGCAAAGCATTACCTCCACCAATGGCATAGAAAGAACGACCCGTTCCACCACCGTATTGGTCAAAGGTACGGGCATCAGGAATCTGCTGATTTCCAGTAAGTCCATAACCTGCTCTGATCTTCAAATTACTTAAGAAGTTAGAATTGCTCAAGAAATCCTCTCCTGTAACTCTCCAAGCTGCCGATACTGCGGGGAATACACCGTATCTATTATTAGAACCAAAACGAGAAGAACCATCTCTGCGTATCGTACCGTTGATGTAATATTTATTGGCGTAATTGTAATCTATTTTTCCGAATATAGATACAATGGAACTAAATCCACCATTACTGAAAATATTTCTAGTATCTACTTCCGCCAAAGCTGAATTAATGTAACGCGCATTGATATCCGTCGTTACGAAGTTATTAATGCTTCCCTGCATGAAGTTGGTTTGATTCTTTAAGGATTCGTAACCCGCGATAACCGACACATTGTGGACATCATTGAAGCTTCTATTGAAGTTTAAAGTATTGGTCCAAGTCCAATTCAATGATTGACGATAGTTTTCTGTCAAATTATCAGAAAAGTTTGGCTCGGATTCCTCAGGAGAGATAAAGTTGAAACGCTTATCGGTATTGGCATCTAGTTGTACCCCAAAGCTAGTCCTAATAGTCAATCCGTCTAGTATTTCGTAAGCAGCAAAGACATTACCCAAAATTCGATTACCTGTAAATACATTATCTCTATCTAACTCTGCTTGACGGACAGGATTTGTACCATTACCTAGTGTATTTGCCTTTGCACCAGCATAGTAACCATTGATGTCACGTACTGGGATAATGGGCTGTGCCTTAATAATATTTCCAATGATAGAACCTTCTGCTTGATTACCAAATCCACCATCTACACTGTTGATTCGAGAAACGGCAAGATTCTCACCTGCTGTGAAACGTCCTCTTTTAAATTCACTATTGGCGCGCAAAGAAAACCTTCTGTAATAGGTTTCAATGATTGTCCCATTCTGATCAAAATAGTTAGCAGAGATATTGAAAGTAGCACTTTCGTTTCCGCCAGAAACGCTTAGGTTGTGATCTTGTACCAAAGCTGGATCGAAAACTTCATCCCACCAATTCGTACCTGTACTCGCTCCCATGACCAAATTATTTGGGAAGGAATAGGTACTTTCATCTACGGTTTGCGTCTGATTTTCTCCATCATTCGGCCAGATATAATTTGGAATGCTCTGATTATTCGGATCGCCGTAAATATTTTCTGGAACAGGCAAACCTGCATTTTGGAAACTTCGTCTCACGATTTCACCATATTCTAGTGCATCTTGAATCAAAAAATCATCCATTCCTTTCACAGGCGTCGCTATACCAGCAGAACCGTTGTAAGTAATTCTAGTTTTGCCCGCTTTTCCTTTTTTAGTTGTCACGACAATCACACCATTGTTGGCACGTGCGCCGTAAATAGAAGCCGTGGAGGGATCTTTCAAAACTTGAATGGACTCAATATCATTTGGATTCAACTGATTGAGAAAACCATCCTGAACAGGAACGCCATCAATAATGTACAATGGATCGTTGTTTTGGAAAGAGGAAATTCCACGAATCCGTACCTGTGAGCGTCCGCCTGGTGCACCACCCGTGGTCACGTTCACCCCAGCGGCACGACCATCTAGCTGCTGTAAGAAGCTGGATGCAGTAACGTTGTTCATGTCTTCGACATCTACAATGGCGACTGCTCCTGTGATGTCGCTTTTTCTTTGAGAAGAATAACCCGTCACAACTACTTCATCTATCAATACTCCTTCAGATAGGGTAATTGGATAAACATTCGCAGCAGTAATCGGAACTTCTTGGGTTTCGTAGCCTGTGTAGCTTACGATCAGTGTATTGGCATCGTCGTCGATGCTGAGGGCAAAATTACCATCAATATCAGTCACTGTTCCAATAGTAGTACCTCTAACAAATACACTCGCCCCGATTAGCGGTGAACCTTCGTTGTCGGATACTGTACCAGAGAGTTCTCTTTGTGCAACTAGGCTAAACGTACAAATAAGTGAGAACATGAATACCAAACCCACCCTTTGTACTTTCTGTGCAAAGTACAGTGGTAATGTAATCTTCATACGATTTAAAGTTTTGTTTTGTATTAAAAAATCAAAGTACCAAATTAGCTTCGTGTGATGGTTACCTACAAAAAATTTCAACTTACCAAAGTAATAAAATATATAATTTCCACTTATTGAAAGTTTTATTGTAAGTAAAGTTTAATTTGGTTCTTCAGGTGCAATTTTAGCATTTTTTTTGGTATTCTAGCCTATGGCCGACAAAAATTTTTATATCCTATTGGATGATTTCTCTATTAAGGGAAATATCAGTATTTGTATGACGGGGTGTGAGATTGAGAGGGTGAGCGGGTGAGAGGGTGTGAGGGTGAGAGGGGGGGGCATTGTAACTAAAGTCCTTCTTGTCCCGTCACATCAGCAATTCATCCAAAAAATGTGACAACTTGAAGATTGGTACTTCATTTTTGCATTGATCCAAGCTTGATAGTCATTTACATTATTCAAACAAAACACAGCAAGCATGCAATTACAAATACAAAATCTTTCCAAAACCTATGCCAATGGCGTAAAAGCTCTGAACGATGTCACGCTCAGCATTCCGACGGGTATGTTTGGACTGCTCGGCCCGAACGGTGCAGGCAAATCTACTTTGATGCGTACCATTGCGAGCCTACAAGAACCCGATTCTGGTAGCGTTCATTTGGGTGATCTGGATGTTTTAAAAGAGAAACACGAAGTGCGCAAAGTGCTGGGCTATTTGCCACAAGAGTTTGGGGTGTATCCGAAAGTAAGTGCGCAAGATTTACTGAGCCATATGGCGGTGCTGAAAGGCGTGACCAATAAATCGGAACGCAAAGATTTGATCGCTGCCCTACTAGAGCGCGTCAATTTATACGAAGTCCGCAAAAAAGCAGTCAGCGGTTTTTCAGGTGGTATGCGACAGCGATTTGGGATTGCTCAAGCCTTGATCGGCGAACCCAAACTTATCATTGTGGATGAACCAACGGCAGGTCTTGATCCAGGCGAACGCAATCGTTTTTACAATTTACTTTCCGAGATCGGAGAAAACGTTATCGTTATTCTTTCCACCCACATCGTACAGGATGTAAGAGAATTATGCTCTAATATGGCAATCATCAATCATGGCGATTTGCTTTACAGCGGCAAACCTTCCGATGCCATACAGCAACTCGAAAATATGATCTGGGAAAAAGCCATAGAGAAATCAGAAATGGAACAATACGAAGCGCAGTACCAAGTCATTTCAAGCAAATTGGTGTCTGGTCGTCCCGTCATTCACATTGTGAGTGCTAGCGATCCTGGCAATGGCTTTCGTGCCGTAGAAGCCGACTTAGAAGATGTCTTCTTTACACAAGTCATGGGAGAAGTGAATATCGAATGATGAACAAGGAATATCGAATGTCGAAGTAAGTACACGTCTTACTTAGCGACTTCATTATTCTGTATTCAATATTCGTAATTCGTAATTCAAATCATTATCATGTTCTGGGAATTCTTTACTTTCGATTTCAAAAACCGCTTCAAACAACCGATGGTCTATATCTTTTTCTTTATCAATTTCGCACTGATATTATCTGCTGTCTTGCTAGATGATGTAGTTGTCGGGCGAGGTATGGGGAATGTGGATATCAATTCACCTTATTCTATTATGCAGTACGCTGCTTTGATGAGTTTGATTGCGGTGATTATGACGACTGCTTTCATGAATACTTCTGCCCTGCGCGATTATAAAAACAAATACGACCAGATTCTTTTCACGACACCTTTGCGCAAATTTGGTTATCTGTTTGGGCGTTTTTCCAGTGGTGTATTAATCTCTGTTATTCCGCTACTCGGTGTTTTTCTAGCCATTATGATCGCGCCTATCTTTCCAGCCGCTGCCGATGATAAAGTAGGTGCATTACAGTTAGCACCTTACATCAATAGTTTTTTCATTTTCATCTTACCCAATACGCTCTTGGTGGGAGCGATCATTTTTGCATTAGCGGCATTGTTCAGGAATACGATTATTTCCTTTTTGGGCGCATTACTCTTATTAGTCGGTTACGTCATTGCGGGCAACATGCTTTCCAATTTAGAGAACGAACAACTGGCGATGATTTTTGATCCTTTTGGCATCAATCCGCTGAATTTATTGACCAAATATTGGACAGCGGATGACAAAAATACGATGTGGCTGACTTTAAGCGGACCAATACTCTGGAATCGTTTACTTTGGATTGGTATTGCCTTTTTGATCTTTGCGTTCACTTATTTCCGTTTTTCCTTTACCAGAAGAAAAAGTCGCAAGAAGCAAAAAGTGGCTAGCACTTCGCCTACTATGAAACAAAGTTTCCAGCCGCTCAAAGCACTACCCAAAGTCCATTTGAAAGACAATATTTCGACTTATTTTGCTCAGTTTCGCAATCAGGTAAAACTCGAATTTTTTGGTACGATTAGAAGTGCCGCTTTCATCGTCATCTTAGTCTTCGGTATCTTAAATATGCTTTCTGGTATCAGTGAAGCGGACTCCTGGTATGGAACAGGCAATTATCCAGTTACTTATGTGATGACAAGTGCAATAAGAGGATCACTCTATTTGTTCCTTATTATTATCATCACCTATTACAGCGGTGTATTGGTTTGGAAAGAGAGAAATGCGAAAATGAACGAATTTTTTGATGCCTCGCCTTTTCCTGCTTGGGTACCTTTGCTCTCCAAATTTGTAGCTTTGGTTGGCATCACAGCGATTGTGCTTTTGGTTTCCGTGCTTCTGGGGATCATCGTGCAAGCCGCCAAAGGCTACACCAATTTCGAGTTGGGTGTTTATTTCAAAGAATTATTGCTGATTGATCTAGCCTTTTTCACCATTCTCATCGCTTTGGCGATGCTGATTCAAGTGCTGGTCAACAATATGTATTTGGGCTTTTTTGCCTTCATCGTCTTCATTTTGCTCAATACTTTCATCTGGAATACGCTGGATGTAGAAAGCAATCTGCTTGTTTTTAGTGGAACACCAGAACACATCTATTCGGATATGAGCCAACTGATGCCTTTTGTGAAAGGACTGGCTTGGTATAATGTGTATTGGTTGCTCTTTTCTGCACTTTTGCTGGTTGGTGGTGTGCTGATGTGGGTGAGGGGAAAAGCTTTAAGCATTGGTGATCGCTTTCGGATTGCCAAACAACGTTTTAATACGAGAACCGCTTTGGTGACAGCTATTCTAGGTGTACTTTGGTTGGGAACAGCAGGCTTTTTGTACTACAATGCAGAAGTTTTAAATGAATACCAAACCCGCGAGGCATCGGAACGACAATCCGTTGATTACGAGAAGAATTACAAACAATACGAAGGTGTCGCGCAACCGAGAGTTATTGCGGTGGACTACGATATTCAGATTTTTCCAGTAGAACGTAATTTTATTGCCAATACGGAAGTATGGATTAAAAATAAACACGATCATCCGATAGATTCCATTCATTTTAGTTTGCCCAATAGTTTTGATATTGCTATAGATTTACCCAATTCAAAACTGGTACACGAAAATCGAGATTTGAATTACTTGATCTATGAACTGGGCGCACCACTAGCAGCCGGCGATTCGATGCAATACAGTGTGCTTTCGGAATACATCACCAAAGGCATCGAAAATGAAGTCAGTTTTCAGCGCATCAATCAGAATGGGACTTTTGTGAGTATGAACAGCTTTATGCCCATCATTGGCTACACGGCGCAGGGTGAATTGGGCAGCAATGATACTAGAAAAGAATACGGTCTGCCCAAACGCGATCGGATGCAAAAACTGGAAACCAATTGCACAGCGGCTTGTCGCAACAACTATATTTCGAGTGATGCCGACTGGGTAAAAGTGAAATCCAGAATCAGTACAACTACCGATCAAATTGCAATCGCGCCAGGTACTTTGAAGAAAGAATGGGAAGAAAATGGGCGACGCTACTTTGAGTACGAACTCGATCAGCCCGTCATCAATTTTTATTCTTTTATGTCAGCGGATTACGAAGTGCAA
The DNA here is from genome assembly GCA_039201015.1 of Bacteroidota bacterium. Classification (GTDB taxonomy): domain Bacteria; phylum Bacteroidota; class Bacteroidia; order Chitinophagales; family Saprospiraceae; genus JAAUTG01. The sequence goes on from JBCCRX010000012.1 coordinate 21,199, forward strand.
CGAACGAAATGGGGCGATGTGGATTTGGAAGTTTATTACCACAAAGGGCACGAATACAATGTGGATAAGATGCTGAAATCCATGGAAAATTCCTTGTCCTATTTTTCGGAGAACTTTTTGCCCTATCCACATCAACAAGCGCGTATTATCGAATTTCCGCGATTCGCGAGTTTTGCGCAAGCCTTTCCTGGCACGATGCCTTATTCCGAGAGCATTGGTTTCATCGCCAATTTGAAGGAAAAAGATGCTATTGATGGCGTTTACTATGTCGTAGCGCACGAAATGGCGCACCAATGGTGGGCGCATCAAGTCATTGGCGCAGAAATGCAAGGCGCGACTCTGCTATCCGAAACTTTTGCGCAATATTCGGCGCTTATGGTCATGGAAAAAGAGTACGGTAAAAATAAAATGCGTCAATTTTTGGAATATGAAATGGATCGCTATTTGCGTGGACGTGGTGGTGAGCGAGAGGAAGAAGTACCGCTACTGGAAGTCGAAAATCAAGCCTACATTCATTACCGAAAAGGCAGCGTGGTGATGTACGCGCTACGAGAATATATCGGTGAAGATAGTTTGAATACGGCACTGCGGCGTTTTGCAGAAAAAGTCGCTTATCAAGAGCCGCCCTACACTACTTCTCTAGTCTTTATGGAGGAATTGGAAAAAGTGACGCCCGATAGTTTGTCCTATCTATTGGATGATCTTTTCCGCGACATTATTCTATACAGCAATCGCACCACCAAAGCCACTTACAAAGCACTAGACAACGGACAATACGAAGTCACTTTTCAAGTAGAAGCAGAGAAATTCCGAGCGGATAGCACGGGTAGAGAAAGTGCGATTCCCTTCAATGATTTCATAGATATTGGCGTCTATCAAAAAGCCGAAGCCGACGAAAAGTTTGGAAAACCACTTTATCTGGAGCGCAAACGCATTAAGCAAAAGGAAAATACTTTTACAGTAGTAGTAGATGAATTGCCTTACGAAGCAGGCATTGATCCGAGGTATTTATTGATTGATCGTGTACCTGACGATAATATGAAGAAGGTGACGGAAGAGTAGTTTTTGATGGTTAAGCCCTCAAATATAGACTACTGGATATTTTAAGTATTACTAGCTGATGTTACGCACTCGTATGTTTTGGTACGAGAAATCTATTAGCTTGTCAAAGCTACCGTGTTTTGAATTAGAGTGGCTGTCCGCCTCACGCCTAAGGCGAACACGGTGAGGAGGACAAGTCGAAGCCACTCTAATTCATGAAAATTCTTTCAAAGCGAAGAAATCATCAAAAAAGTCATCATCGACAAATTTGATTAGGCTGAAATTAAGCTTACGCTCGAATGCCTGTCAACAGTAAACTTGTCAATTGTTGCTCCAACTCAATGGTGTTGAAGTCTTTATTTTTGCTGTACCATGAATACAACCAATGCAAACTAGAAAGCAAAGAATAGAGGAGCAAGGTAGTATTTGCTGCTTTGATTGTTCCTTCTTTTTTGCCTGCTTCTAGTATGGCTTTAAAGTCATTTTCGTAAGTATTGCGCAGAGCGAGATAATCGGACTTTATGGCTTCTTCGAGGTGTATCCATTCACCCGTTACCAAAGCGATAGCGTCGGTATGCGCCACGGTGAGTTGAATATGCAGAGCAATCAATCGCTCTAGTTTTTGATCGTTGGTCAGCGGTGATTTTTTGATGTCTTGCATGGCATCAGTAAATAGATTTGCCATTTGCATAGAAAGCTTTTGGAGCAGGATTTGTTTAGAGGCGAAATGATTGTAAATACTAGCGGCTTGAATACCCACCTCATCGGCTATACTTTTCATGGAGGTTGCTTTGTAACCATTCTTTCTAAAACATTTTGCGGCGGCTGCCAGTATTTCTTCTTTTCTTGATTTCATGTATTATTTGCTTTACTTACACTTGAAAATTGCTAGAGACGCAACTTCATTTTGTATCTTGACAAAGCCCTTTACCTTGATATGGTTAATAATCATGCTTCCCCTTTGGGGTATTTTTGAAGCAGGATTGAACTGTAAATCAGTAGTTTACGGTTCACGCCTCAGGCGTGAGGCGCGATCAACAAGTGTAATAGATCAATTTATAGCCTTAGCAGGATAGCCTGAAATGAGTGCAAGATACTGATAAACAGCTATTTGAGCTATACTTATTGATCTCTTATAAACCGACACTTAACTTTTGTTATACAAAAACTTGAACTTCCGTAGTCATTTGACTTACTTTGCGCAAAACTTATTCGTTTAATAAAGTTATGAACTATGTCAGATATTACGTCTAAAGTAAGCAAGATTATTGAGCAAAAGTTAGGTGCAGATGCTTCGGAAATCACCAAAGATGCGAACTTCATTGATGATCTAGGGGCGGATTCACTAGATACTGTAGAACTTATCATGGAGTTGGAGAAAGAGTTTGACATCTCTATTCCAGATGAAGATGCGGAAAAGATCGCGACTGTTGGCGATGCTATTGAATACATAGCAGCGGCAAAAGCAGAATAATGATCTTTTTGCTATCTGTATGGAAATCACAATACAGATAGCAATTTTGGTCTTGTTTCATTAGATCATCTTCTGCACCAAATTTTAACAATTGAACTAGTCGTTGCTCACATATATTTCTGGCTTGCTACACAAAAAGAACATTCAATAGAATTTAATCGCTGTACACCCAATGCGCAGGGTCTGAAAATAAGGAGCTTGAAGGTTTACAGCAATTCCTCTTATCACATAGCGCATTGATGGTCATAGCCGATCAAGTAAGAGAGTACACTACGGGACGTTTCTAGTGACCCTAAAATCTGGTAATACTTAAAATGACCAGTAGTCTAGCAAAAGAGCATGTTTGGTGCTTGATTCGTCTGATGGTCAACAATTTTTGAACCTGATTTCGAGAAAATGAGTTCATCAGCCTGCGACAGGTAGGTTTAGCTTGCTAAACGCACTAATTTTCTCTTCCTCAGAGCTGTCCGTGTAAAGCGTGAACTACAAATTGCTGATTATCAACTTATAATACGCTCCAAACATCTTCTAATAAAATCTTCATTTCTTATGAGAAGAGTCGTCGTAACGGGTGTGGGTGCACTGACACCAATTGGTAATTCAGCACAAGCCTATTTGGAAGGTCTCCAGAAGGGGCAAAGCGGTGCGAATCCGATTACCTATTTCGATGCGAGTTCTTTTAAAACGCACTTTGCTTGTGAATTAAAAGATTTTGAACCGACCGACTTCGTCCACAGAAGAGAAATTCGCCGTATGGATCGTTTTCAGCTTTACGCTGTCATCGTTGCGGATCAGGCCGTGGCGGATGCTGGCTTGGATACAGAAAAGTTGGATTTAGATCGAGTTGGTGTAATATGGGGTTCAGGTATTGGCGGCTTACGCTCCTTGGAGAAAGAAGTGGAAGAATTTGAAGCAGGCGACGGCACACCCCGATACAATCCTTTTTTGATCCCTAAAATGATCCCCGATTTAGCACCTGGACTCATCTCCATTAAATATGGCTTCAGAGGCATCAATTACGCAACGGTCTCCGCTTGTGCTTCCGCTACGCATGCCATTGGAACGGCTTTTGACTATATTCGACTAGGCAGAAACGATGTGGTCGTGACGGGTGGTTCGGAGGCAACTGTGTGCAAAATTGGTATCGGTGGATTCAATGCAATGAAAGCACTTTCTACCCGAAACGACGATTACAAAACCGCTTCCAGGCCTTTCGATGCAGAACGCGATGGCTTTGTCTTGGGAGAAGGTGCGGCTTCTTTGATCTTGGAAGAATTAGAGCATGCCAAAAGACGCGGCGCAAAGATATACGGCGAAGTGCTTGGTTACGGCGCAACTGCTGATGCGCATCACATTACTGCACCGCATCCAGAAGGATTGGGGGCGAAAAGCGTAATGAAAGCATCTTTGGCGGATGCTCGAATGAATCCAGAAGACATTGATTATGTCAATGTACATGGTACTTCCACTCCATTAGGCGATATAGCAGAAACCAAGGCGATTTTGCAAGTGTTTGGAGACGCTGCTTATCAAATGAATATCAGTTCCACCAAGTCTATGACAGGGCATTTGCTCGGAGCAGCAGGCGCAATTGAGGCTTTGGCTTGCATCCACGCTATTAATCACAATTTCGTGCCACCAACAATCAACCATTTTAATGATGACCCAGAAATAGACCCAAAGCTCAATCTAACCTTCAATGAAGCGCAAGAAAGAAAAATAAACGCAGCACTTAGCAATACATTCGGTTTTGGTGGGCACAATGCCTCCTTGATCGTCAAACGATTCAAAGCATAAGCTTTGACTATTGATTTTACAAATTAATTCTTCTTTATTACAGGCATTTGGGATTGTACAAAGTATTAAAAATCATTAACCCGAAGATAGATTATCTAGCAATACTTCGTACAATACTTATGCCTGATTTAAAATCTTACTGCTCTAAAATTCTGAGTGAAAGCTGTTCTAAAAGTCGTAATGTAAAACTAATAGCTGCTGATTATAACTTGATTTTGTGTTTGTTGGAGGGTTTCGCTGAAGTGCATTCTCTGTAAAATGTACGCAATTATTGAACTTTTCGATAAGTTTCTTTGAAAGTGAATTTGAGGAATTATCCCTTCCTTGTGAATAAGCAATAGGATGCTTAAAGATTTTCAAGGTTTTCAAAGCTTTGGAAATCTAATTTTCTTTGTAAAGGAAATAGTTGCAGGTGCGTTGCATCTGACTGCTCGCCTTAAAAGGCTATTGTTTCATTCGTCAATACCTACGAAGAAAATTGCTGAAATTCAGATTCTTTTTTGCAAAATATTGATTTTCAATGTTTTTGAAATAAAATCAGTGTCTGACCAGCAATTTCTCGTGTGGAAGATGTTACTGATTGGGGAACGGGAAATGTCATTTTTGAACCCGAATTTGAGAATTGTTCTTGCAGTTTGGAGCAAAAAATAACATTTCTAAATCCTAAATGAGAAATTGCTGGTGTCTGACTTCTCGCTTCAACTTCTTACTCAAATCAAGTTATAGCTACGTATATTTAGCTAATGACAGCTAAATTAAATCTAACTGTTAGGTGAAGCTATTTTTTAAGATTTACAATTTATATTTCTCTCCTGATCGGGAGTTGGTGCGAAAGATTAAGCCGATTATTGGCTTTACGCCTTCCAAAGTAAGCACTTTCAAAATTGCCTTTTCTCATAAATCCAATACTTCAGAGAAAGGTTATGCGATCCAAAATAATGAACGCTTAGAATACTTAGGCGATGCGGTTTTAGGCACAATTGTTGCGGAATATCTTTTCAAAAAATATCCCAATGCCAACGAAGGCTTCTTGACTAAAATGCGATCAAAAATTGTGAAGCGCAAAACGCTCAATCTGATCGGCGATAAGATGGAATTGGATATTCTCTTATCCGAACTCAATCATACACGCCTGAGTCGCTCAATGCTCGGCAATGCTGTGGAGGCTTTGGTAGGAGCGGTTTATTTGGAACTGGGTTATCATGGGACGAAGCGTTACGTGGTCAAGAAAATTTTGAGGAACTACGTGGATATACAAGAATTGGAGCGCGTAGATGACAACTACAAAAGCCAACTCCTAGAGTGGTGTCAGAAAAATGGGCAAAGCGTTCACTACAAATTGCTAGCGCGTTATAAATATGAAAAAAGGGATCGTTTTAGGGTAGCCGTCTTGGTTGATGGAAAAAAGATAGCGGCTGCGGACGACTACAATAAAAAAAGCGCTGAGCAGAGTGCTTCTGCAAAAGCCATGAGAGCTTTGGGCATGCTGAAAAAAGACTAGGAAAAAGAGAATAGATTTGAGCGGTCAAAAGATAGATGATATTATAGGAATTATACACTCTGCTTTCCTGTTTTATGGATTTATTGAATTGCAATACTGAGTACAGTGTAAACTAAATTTCTTTGTCTTTTAGATAGGGGAGTTTGAGGGAGAAAAAAGGGTTTTAGAAAAACCTTTTTTCTCCCTCACCCCTTTTCGCCGCCGTCTTCGACGGCGGCAAATAGGTTTTTTAAAGCTCGAAATTCTAAGGAATTTCTCGCTTCTCAAAGTTAAAACAAACTTAGTTTACAGTGTACTGAGGCTGATTTATTATTGAACTCAGACTAACATATCGACAAAGCAGACTCTAACTATTGATCAGTAGATCAACGCCCTATGATACGACAGGTAGAATTCAGCTTACCCCGCTTTTCGAGAGGCTATCACAGCATTACCGCTTTGGTGGAGCAGCAATTGACTGATTTACCCGCTTGTGGCATGCTGCATCTTTTCATCAAACACACTTCTGCTGCCCTGACCATCAACGAGGATGCTGACCCAGATGTGAAAATTGATTTTGAAAGTATTTTCAATCACATTGTTCCTGAAAACCTTCCTTTTCTTACCCACACCATAGAGGGTCCAGATGATATGCCTGCGCACATCAAAGCCGCTATGATTGGGTCTTCCGTTCAGATTCCAATTACGAATAGACGCTTAAATCTAGGTACTTGGCAAGGCATTTACTTATGCGAGTTTAGAAATAGGGCAGGCAGCCGAAAATTAGTCGCGACGGTTTACAGCTAGAATTAATATTTGCACCCAATTAAGCAGCAGACTTAACCCTCTCAAACTCTCACTCTCTCTCACCCTCTCAAATTCTCACTCTCTCAAACTCTCAAACTCTCACTTTCTCTCACTCTCTCAAATTCTCACCCTCTCAAAACAAACTCACATAACCCAAATGCACTTTTGGTGAACGAAAATCAAGTCCTTGATCGCGCTGACTACCAATTGCTAAACTCATTCCAAATAGCCCTGCGCCCGTTTCCAATGTAATACCTGCGCCCAGTCCGAAAGGCGTATCTCGTCTAAAATTTTGATTGGTTTCATCTTCCAGCCAAGCGTAATCAAAAAAAGTATAGAAGTAAGAATTGGTGCTGAGTAAGAGGCGTGGCTCTAAAGTGAACAAGCTATATCGACTGGCAAAAATGGATTGTTCGTCGAAGCCTCGCAGCAACCGATTGCCGCCTAGAAGAAATTGTTCGTTTTTAAAAATAGCTTGATTGCTAAAAATGAAGCTGCTCCGATTGCTTAACTTGAGGGTAGCGCGACTGCCAAGCGGTACGTAAACTGCTAAATTATTTTCTATTTGATATTGAAAGCTTTCCAAGTCCAACTCATCGTAGAGATTTTGAAAATCGAACTGCTCATCGGAGAGTGCTAAAATGCGATTGCTGGGACGAATAATTTTTCTTCCCACGCTTGCTTTCAATTGGCTTTCCCAACCCTTGCTAGGGTTGAAACGATAGTCGAGTTTTTGGTACAAATAAGCCAGTCCAAATTTGCTGTTGGTCAAGTCCAGCGTATTGGGAAGCACGCGATTTTGACGCAAACGCGCTTCATTTACGCTTAGTAAAGAAGAACTTTGATTTTCCCAAAAAGCTTTCAAATAATTGCCGCCCGATATCAAATATTGCACACCGACATCAAAAGCAACATTGATAAAAGTGCTGTCTTGCTTGAACAGATTGATGCTTGCATCCACTCCGAAGGGTAAGTCCAACAGATAGGGGTAATTGAGTTGAATATCCATGCGTGGTGTGGCGGGACGCAATTGTTCTACTTGAGCAAAAATGCGTTCGCCGAAACCAAACGCATTGTATAGTTCACCTTTCAATTCACCCGTGATGACGAAAGAGGTAGTTGTCTCTGTGCCAGTGGTTTGCGTGCTAGGTAAAACGCCCACAATGAAGTCAAATCGACTGGCTTTCTTGGGTTTCAAGTATAAATTCAAGATTGCTTGGTCGCCGTAGAAATCAATTTGTGCATCTTTGCTTTCCTCCAAAAAAGGCAATTCTTTAATTCGATTTTTGAGACGTAAGATGTTGGATTTATTGTAAGGACTGCCCGCGGTGATGTCCAAGTAGTTTTCTAAATAAGCATTAGAAATGACCTTTTCTCCATTCAGCATCAAGCTATCAATCGTGATGAATGTGCCTTTATCCAATTGCAGTTGTGCCTGCACTTGATTTCCGATGATGTTAATGCTATCCAATCGAACTTTCGCAAACGGATAGCCGCTATTTTCTAATTCTACCAGTAAGCGATCTTGTAGCTTTTCTATTTCTTCAAAACGCAAGATTTTATGGCGATAAGTTCTAGGACGAAAACCAATTTTGGACAAATATACTTTCTCTACATTTCCTGCTTCCAGCGACAGCCATTCTATTGCTGCTCCGACGTATATTTTTACCAAATACGTGCTGTCGTAAGTATAAATACTATCCACAGAAGCCATATAATAGCCTTGCTCCCACAGTTGTTCGATGCAGTTTTCTAGGGTTGGAAAAAGCTGTGTGATGTTGGAAATTTCGCGTGGATATTCAATTTGATTGGACAAAAAATCAGGAGGCTGATCTAGGCTCTCTAGCTCCAAGCGAAAACTTTGTGTCTGTGCAAATTGTAAGCAAAAAAGGCAAAGAATATAAAGAAAGAATTGCTTCAAAGTAGAAAGTTTCTGATTATTTTTTCTAGCTATTTATCGCGCCTCACGCCTAAGGCGGACAAGTTTGTTGAGTCGTTTATCTATTGAATCGCTGCATCGTAAGCTAGATTTACTAAATTCCAAAAATTTAACAAATTACCTCTTCCGATTTGCTAAATCTCAGAGATTTAGTCAATCTGCACCGCCAAAGCTATATTTTGAGATAAGCCTGCGCTAATTATAGCCGCAAAGTTTTCCAAATGATTGATAATGGGTATTTTGCCGTCCGACTTCTGACTGCCTCAGTCTGTCCGCTCATTTACAAGCAAAATCAGTAATCATCTATGTTCTCGACAAAAACGTATCAAGAAAGAAGGCAAGTACTCCACCAAAGATTTGATTCAGGCATTTTATTGTTCTTAGGTAACGAATATGTGGGCAAAAACTATGCCGCCAACACCTATCCTTTTCGTCAAGATAGCTCTTTTTTGTATTATTTTGGTTTGAATCAAGCGAATTTAGTAGGACTAATTGACCTAGAAGGAGGTACGGCTCAGCTTTTTGGTGATGATTTGAGTATGGATGATATTGTTTGGACGGGCAATCAGCCAAGCATCAAAGAGTTAGGGATGCGAATCGGAGTAGAACTCACAGCTTCTCTACAAGAACTTGATCGTTATTTGGAAAAGGCAGTTGAGAAAAACAGAAAAATTCACTTTTTGCCACCTTATCGCCTCAAAAATGCACAGAAACTAAGCACTTGGCTCAATTTGCCAATGACGCAAATACAAGAATATGCTTCCACTTCCTTGGTGCAAGCAGTGGTCGCACAACGCTCTATCAAAAGTGCAGAAGAAGTCGCAGAGATGGAGAAAGCAATGGCGGTAAGTCGAATCATTCATCATCGAATCATGCGCCATGCGCGACCAGGTATAAAAGAAGCAGAACTAGCCAGTTTAGCGCAAGGCATCGCACTGGCTTCGGAAGGTGATTTAGCATATCCACCCATCGTGACCATTAACGGGCAAACGCTGCACAATCACCACCATCACCATACTTTAAAGGAAGGACAATTGGTATTAGCAGATATAGGCGCGGAAGCCGAAAGTATTTATGCCAGCGATATCACGCGCACTTTTCCAGTTAGTACATCTTTCACCAAAAAACAAAAAGAAATCTATCAAATCGTGCTAGATGCGGAGATCAAAGCCATTGAGGCTTGCCGACCCAATGTGCCTTATAGAGATATTCACTTTCTAGCTGCTCAAGTCATCGTAGCGGGTTTGAAAGACTTGGGTTTGATGCAAGGCGATGTGGAAGAAGCCGTCGCGGCGGGGGCGCATACGCTCTTTTTCATGCACGGTTTAGGCCACATGATTGGTTTGGATGTACACGATATGGAGGATTTAGGAGAAGATTATGTAGGCTATTCAGAAAACATCAGACGCAGTAAAGATTTCGGAACCGCTTATCTTCGGTTGGGACGCGAATTGGAAGCAGGTTTTGTACTGACCGTTGAGCCAGGTATTTATTTCATCCCTGAACTGATTCATCGTTGGAATGCAGAAAATAAATGTGCTGAATTTATCAACTACAAAAAAGTGAAAAAATACCTCAAATTTGGCGGTATTCGTATTGAGGATAATGTGTTGATTACGGAAGATGCACATCGCGTGTTGGGGAAACCGATTGCGAAAACGCTTAAGGAAGTGGAAGCCTTGAGAAGTAAGTGAAATTGAATATCGTCAATTCAATGATTGCTTTACTGTATTCCTCTGGCCCGTAGGAGCTTACATCTGCTATTCATATCTTTGCATTTGATACTCCAAATGTTTTTTCACGGTTCCCCATTCTTCTTGGATGATTGAGAAAACTACGGTATCTCGTATATTCCCTTCTGCATCCAATCGGTGGTTTCGTAGCACGCCGTCTTGTTTTGCGCCTAGTCTTGCAATCGCATTTCTGGAAGCCGTATTGTACCAGTGCGTTCTGAACTCAACTGCGATACATTGAAGTTGCTCGAAGGCATGCCGTAGCAAAAGATATTTGCATTCTGTATTGACACCTGTTCGCTGATGACTCTTTGCGTACCAAGTATAACCAATTTCTAGTCTTTTGTGCGCCATTTCTACATTGCAGTACCGTGTTGAGCCAATGATTTCATTTGTTGTTTTGAGCTTTACTACGAAAGGTAATGCAGTACCATCTTCATAATCTCCTAACGCCTTTTTCAAATAAGCATCAATAGTGTCGCTACTCGGTACAGAAGTCATCCAAAGCTTCCAAAGTGCGCCATCACTAGCAGCTCCGACTAAGGTCGTTTTGTGTACTTTTTCGAGCGGTTCTAGACTCACTTTTTCTCCAATTAGTGTGGTTTTGAGTAACTTCTTTTTCATTAATGTTTAGTTTTGCGTGTACAAAAGTAAAGCTACTCAAAATCATTTTAGAATAGTGAGTGTCTTAGGCTTTATTATGGCAATCGCAAGAAAGCTAGACTCTTTTGATTCGTTGATCGCGCCTCACTGTGTCCTCCTCAGGTGCGATCAACATTGTAAACAGGGAAAAATTTCTTGCGATTGCCTCATAGGCTTTATTGCACAATGGATGCACTAGAGGAAAATCGGACAATTAGGCTTGTAAAGATAGCCAAAATGCTCAACAGCCCCAAAGCATAATCAACCCATAGCAAACGCTTTCATGGACAAAATAGCAGAACAATTCATACTTGCTTTAAATCAATTACCGCCAGAAACGATTTGGGTTTTGTTGCTGCTGCTGTGTTTTGCAAGTGTATTGAGTATGCAGCGTTTTTTTGGTGAAAATGGGCTCTATGCTTACATTGCGGTGAGTATAGTGGCCGCCAATATACAAGTGTTGAAAGCCGTGAAATTTAGTTTATATCCTGAACCCGTTGCGCTTGGAACGATCCTATTTGCTACTACTTATTTAGCAACGGACATTTTGGGAGAGCACTATGGAAAAAAATCCGCAAAGCAAGGGGTATTCATTGGATTTTTTGCGCACATTTTCTTTTCTGTCACTATGCTAATCACTTTAGGCTTTTCGCCTTTGACCCCAGAACAAGCAGGAGAAGCAATGGCTTGGGCCTTGCCTTTTCACGATCATATCGCTGCCTTATTTACTTTACAATTTTCTTTATTTGCCGCAGGAATGATCGCCTACTTATCCAGCCAATTGTACGACGTATGGTTTTTCGGATGGCTGAAAAGGCGAACTAATGGTAAGTTCCTGTGGTTAAGGAATAATGTTTCTACGATGGTATCTGCTTTGATTGACAACACCATTTTTTCTGTCTTGGCTTGGATCGTCTTTAGTTCTAATCCCTTGCCATTCAAAACTGTTTTATTTACCTACATTTTGGGTACTTACTGGCTGCGCCTCCTGATTGCGATATTAGATACCCCTATTATTTACTTGGCGAAGCGTTGGAGCGTTTCTGAAAATACAAACAAAGAATAAATGTTAGCATATCCTGGCTTCCGATTTGAAGTCCTCAAACAAGATACAAAAACAAAAGCAAGAGTTGGACGAGTCTCGACGCCACATGGCGATCTCGAAACCCCTAATTTCATATTTTGTGCCACCAAAGCTGCTATCAAAGGGGCTGGTCCAGATGATTTGAAAGCCATAAAATCGGACATTATTCTCTCTAATACCTATCATTTGCTGCTGCGTCCAGGACCAGATTTGATTGAAAAAATGGGTGGTTTACACAAATTTATGGCTTGGGACGGACCCATGCTGACGGACAGCGGTGGCTTCCAAATTTTTAGTTTAGGGCACGGCTCTGTAGCGGAGGAAATCAAAGGCAATAGACAATCCAAACACGTTTCTACACTAAGAAAAATAACGGAGCAAGGCGCAACTTTCAAGTCATATATTGATGGCAGTATGCACACTTTGACGCCCGAATCTTCTATTGAGATACAACGAAAATTGGGAGCAGATTTCATCTTGGTGTTGGACGAGTGTACGCCTTTTCATGTCGATAAAAAATATACTGAGCAATCTATGGAAATGAGTCATCGTTGGGCAGATAGAAGTTTTGAAGAGTTTGAGCGTAAACACGACGGTAAGCAATCCCTCTACGGCATTGTGCAAGGCGGTGTTTATCCAGATTTGCGTTTGCGATCATCTGAATTTATTTCTTCTCGCGACTTTTTTGGTCATGCGATTGGTGGTTCCTTGGGAGCGGAAAAAAGCCAAATGTACGATGTGGTGGATTATTGTATGGAAGGCTTGGTGTCAAATCGTCCGATTCATTTGTTGGGCATCGGCGGCATTGATGATATATGGGAGAATGTGATGCGCGGTGTAGATACTTTTGATTGTGTGTCACCAACGCGCATTGCTCGTCATGCTTGGGCATTGATTCGCACCGCAGAAAATTTCAGGTTGAATCTAAAAAATGCGCAATACAAAGAGGATGACTCGCCACTTGATCCTGAATGTGATTGCTCCACTTGTCAGAATTTCTCTAGGGCTTATATTCACTACCTCATCAGAGCCAAAGAATTGCTTGGCATACGTTTGCTTATCATTCATAATATGCGCTTTATGACTCGTTTGGTTGAAACCATTCGCGCAGCAATCAAAGAGGATCGATTTTTGGAAACCAAAAAGGCTTGGTTGAGGGAATAAGGTGTGAATTGGTTCGACTTTACTTAGCATTGTTCGAAGCCCTTTTAGTCTTCTAAGTGCTTTTGGTAGTTCAATAAAAAATGATATGGACTTTGATGAAAATGTACTTTCAAAAGTAAGAGAACAAGCAAAATGGGTAACGGAACGAGCCACACAGGTTAGTATCAATCACGATAAAATTAAGGACTATGCACTTGGACTGCCATTGCAGCAAATAGTAAATCCGCCTCTAGACCCCGAGGCACATTATTTAGATAAAAAAGAAGATACGCTCGCCTTTTTTCTGACCTTGGAGAGCATCAATTTTGGCTCTGGCTTTTTTCCTTTTCTGGAGCAAGAAATAAAAGAATCGGGCTATTTTACCATTGCTAGGGCTCTGACGCAACATTTCCGAGCAGATGGGCCAATTCCCGCAGCAGATCTAGCGACCATTTCCGCAGAAGCGTGCGCCAGCATTTTTCAACAATCTACAAAGCATCCTGCCATGCAGCGACTGATGCAGCTTTTTGCAACAGCTCTGAATCAGTTGGGGGATTTTCTGATCCGTCATTTCAATGGAGAATTCACTTCCTTGATATTGGCGGCAGAAAACTCTGCGGTTAAGCTAGTGCAACTACTCCTCCAAATCCCTTATTTTCAGGATATTTCCACTTATCAAGCTAGAGCCATACCTATTTTGAAACGGGCACAAATCACCGCAGCCGATCTGTCTTTAGCTTTTCAAAATAGTGGTTTGGGCTATTTCAAAGACCTCGATCAACTTAGCATCTTTGCGGATAACATGTTGCCACATGTTTTAAGGACAGACGGTATTTTTTCTTACAGTGACGCCCTGCAATATAAAGTAGATCACCAATATTTGATTGCTCCTGATTCTACCGAAGAAGTAGAAATGAGAGCAAGTGCTATACACGCCGTCGAACTAATTAAAGAAGTCCTTTTGCGAGAAGGTCATGCCATTCGATCCATAGATTTGGATTATTTGCTTTGGAATTTGGGACTTTCAAGTAAATATCAGTCACATTCTAATTTACATCTTACTCAAACCATATTCTATTGATCGCAAAGACAAGTTTTACAACTATTCAAAAAGACGCTGCAATATTTCAAATTTATTGTATATACAAAATATGTCATTGAAAGTTAAATAAATACAAAAAATAATGTTTGGGTGTATCCTTTTTTGCATATTTGTGTTATGACTAAGTATTTTTGCTTAAGTTCCCTTCTAATCTGCCTTGCCATATACAAAGACTTTCCTGCGATTATCGTAGAATAAGATGCTACCTTTAAATAGAAGAAAACATGAGGTACTTGATACTGTTGTTGCCTGTTTTATTGGGCTTGCTTTCTTGCGAAGAAAGCACGCATCGCTTGTCTGCCTATGAAGTACATGGAATAGACGTATCGCACTATCAATCTGCGATTAGTTGGGGAAAAGTTGCAGCACAAGACATTCATTTTGTCTTTATGAAAGCAACGGAAGGCAGTAGCTATATTGATTCTTTGTACCTCAAAAATTGGAAAGAAAGTCAAGCGGTGGGCATCAAAAGAGGCGCGTATCATTTTTTCAGACCCCAAGCACCTGCATTAGAGCAAGCCAATAATTTTATCGGCAAAGTAGAATTGCAAGCAGGCGATTTACCACCTGTTTTGGATGTAGAAGTCTTGGATGGGGTCTCTAAAATTGAGTTGATCGTTGCGCTAAGAATGTGGTTGAAACACGTCGAACTACATTATGGTATTAAGCCTGTGATTTACACTTACCAAAAATTTTACAATAAATATTTAGCAGGGCATTTCAATGAATATCCATTTTGGATTGCGCGCTACCACTATCGGCAACCTACCTTAGCCGATCGAAGCGATTGGCACTTTTGGCAATATGGTAGTCAAGGTCAATTGGAAGGGATTGAAGGGAATGTTGATTTTAATATCTTTTGCGGCTCTATGAAAGACTTAGAACAATTCTGCTTACCTGCCTTTGCTGATTCTGGACAGTTACATTTGGCGCAAATACCGTCTAGCGAATAGCATCCAAATTAATCCGTCCATTACAGTTCTTGTTGTCTTAGCGACTTCCTATTTTTTATATCTGTAGATCAATGCGTATCTACCATTTCCATTTTCTCCCTATACTCAGCGAAATCTCAGAGAATGCTATCAATTCCGCTAAATATAGATTGCTATACTCAGCGGAAACTGCTATTTTTGTCGGTTCTTTGAAAATTTTTGTGATCTAGCTGTACGATTTCAGGCAATAACATGTTCTTTTTGTCTTAGCACAAAAAGAACCAAAAAAGCCAAGACTGAATTTCTTTTTTAGCGTTGCAAAAGCACCAAAAAGACTAAACA
>JBCCRX010000013.1:0-36348 GCA_039201015.1 Bacteroidota bacterium
GCTGCAAAAGGGGTAAAATGTTCTGGATTACGAAACATCTGACAGTAGAAGCGAAGCGCGATTTTCTCCACCAACCCCACCAGTTACGCTTGAGCCTATGACGAATGCGGACATCAAATATTGGGCAGACACCTTGCGGGGACTGCGTATAGACACTTCTGCAGCTCAAAATTACTGGCAGCCCCTGGAATCCGCCTATACGGGTCCAGACCGCCATTACCACAACCTGGATCACCTCAGCACCATGTTTGGCATCTTGGAA
The DNA here is from genome assembly GCA_039201015.1 of Bacteroidota bacterium. GTDB lineage: Bacteria > Bacteroidota > Bacteroidia > Chitinophagales > Saprospiraceae > JAAUTG01. Next base: position 263 of record JBCCRX010000013.1, read on the forward strand.
TCCCTAGCCCTGGAGCATCCATATCTGGTACGGCTAGCCGTGTGGTTCCATGACCTGATCTATGACATTCACCGCAAGGACAACGAAGCCAAAAGTGCCGAAGCCGCAGTTGCCTTTGCCGGCCAATACGGTATTCCCGAGGCAGATCAACTCACCCTAGAAGCCTTGATCATGTCCACCGCTGGCCACCATCCCTTTTATAGCTATTGTCCAAATCACTCACTTCGCAAAGACTTTACTGGATTTGCCAAAGCCGCCCGCAGACTCTGAAAACTAACCGTCAGCAAAGCAATGCCAATGGCAATCAAGCTCGCCAGCGCAAAAACCCACCACTGTATTTCTATGGCATAAGCAAAATTTTGCAGCCACTGCTGCACCAAATACCAAGTAATTGGAATAGCAATAAGCAAAGCAATAATGACCAGTTTCACGAAATCTTTTGCCAGCAATGTGACTACATTAGTGACCGATGCGCCCAACACTTTTCGAATACCAATTTCTTTGTTGCGTTGTATGGCGGCATGCGTGGCTAAACCCCATAAGCCGATACAAGAAATTAGCATAGCCAGCGTGGCAAATAATTTAAAAAAGCTGAAAAGCAGACTCTCGCTTTCGTAATACGCTTCGATTTGTTCGTCCAAAAACTGATAATCGTAAATTTGATCAGGAAAATTTTGCTCCCAAATCATCCGAATGTCATTCAAGGTAGTCGGTAAGTCCGTATTGGCGTACAGCTTGATACTCACTTGGTCCAGGAAATCAGGTACTTGAAAAATGATGCTTGGTTTAATGCTTTCGTGCAAGGAGGAAGTAACAAAATTTTCGACGACGCCCACGATTTCGGGTTGCCAATCATTCCAACCAATTTTAAATCGCTCGCCCAGTGCTTGTTCTGGTGTTCCAAAGTTCATCGCTTCCAGCAATTGCTCATTGACCAATACTTTGGGAAAAAGTTGATCGTCCGCGAGTTGCTCCGAAATAGCTGTCGTATCCGCATCTTTGTAATACCTACCTGCTTTCAACTGCAAGTCAAACACTTCGGAATATTGCGCATCTCCAAAGATAAGACTTACATCTTCGCTATCTTCTGCCATATAATCTTCTTTGTGCATGACTGTGCCAGAGCGGGAAAGGGCACTTGGAACAGAACTGTTGAAACTAAGACTTTTCACTCCTTTGACTTGTCTCAATTCATTGCTTAAAACATTTATTTTTTCTGAGTCAGGTACTTCAAAAGTGACAATGTTTTCTTTGTCGAAACCCAAGTTTTTTTGATAAAAGAATTTCATTTGTTGAGCCACAAAAAGAAGCGCGATCAGCATCGCACCAGAGACCGCAAATTGAGTGGTAATCAAGAACTTTCTAAAAAAAGAAGTCCTACCGTCGCCCGCATCCCGAGCTGTTTTTAGGCTGAGGGCAGGCTGGAACTTAGCAATGAGCCAAGCAGGATAAAGTCCTGTCAGCAAGCTCGTCAATAGCATAAAAACCAACAGAACAATAATGCCAATTGGACTGAACAACACAGCAAAATCAATAGACTTATCCAATAATGTATTGATGCTAGGCAAGACGAAAAAGGTGATCGTTAGAGCTAGAAGCGTGGAACAAAAAATCAATAGAGCAGCTTCGTTCAAAAATTGCAAGATCAATTGTCTCTTGGCTGCACCTATCGCTTTTCTGACGCCCACTTCTTTTGCCCGTGAAAGAGATTGGGCAGTGGAAAGATTAATGAAATTGATGCAAGCCAAAGCCAATACGATCAGTCCGATAATTCCAAAGAACCACAGCCACTTTGGATTGGTCGCTTTCACCCATTTGCCGCCGCTGTTGTATTGTGTTTCAAAGTGGATATCGGAAAGGGCTTGTAAACTGCCATTGGAAGTGCCAAATTCGCTGTATTTATCATTAAAATTTTTGTCGTAAATGGCATTTATGGGAGCTTCTAAACTTGCAATATCTGCACCTTTTTCTAGAACAACATAAGTGGAAGCACCAAAGGTCATCATCCAGGAATTGGGATTGAAGCCTAAATATTCTTTGCTCGGTACATAAGAAGCGAGCATACTAGCAGGAAGATGCGTATTACTAGGAAAATCTTTGATGATGCCTGTGACCGTAAGCATCCTATCTCCGTCCATTTTGAGTGTCTTACCGATTGGATTTTCATCTCCAAAGAACTTTCTAGCTGTGGAAAGCGTGAGCAAAGTTTGGTCGGGTTGTCGAAGTGCTTCGTAAGCATTGCCTTCTAGCACTTCCACTTTAAATACATCCAAAAAACTAGCTTCTGTCAAAAGCATGCCTTCTTGCATGTAGCGTTTGTTGGGGGATACTTCAATCATTGTCTCACTTTGTGGAAAGACCGTCACGACTTGTTCCAAGCTAGGTACTTCTTCTCGAAGAGCCGTTGCTAATGGTGCAGGTGTGGAATAGTCCAAGTCTTTCTCTCCGCTGGCTTCTTCCCAAATCTGGTTGACGCGATAAATGCGATCTGCCTTTTCGTGATAGGTATCAAAACTCAATTCATGATGTAAAAACAGACCGATCAATAAGCAGACGCTAATACCTAAAGTCAACCCCAAAAGGTGAGAAAAAGTGTGTAATTTTTGCCGCCACAAACGGCGTAGGATAAATCGAAAGTTGTTGTTGAGCATGGCTGATTTCTTTTTTCTGAATGGGCTTACATCCAAAGTCGTGCCAAAGTGTTGATAGATTGGCTTTTGAGCGGAATCATGATTGCAAGTTGAGAGGTAAAGTACTAGCAATCGGAACTGTTTTGTAAATCAGAAAACTTAACAACTAAATATTAGTGATTATTCACAAAAATTTTTAACTCGCTCGAAAGGGTTGAAAAAATAGACTTTCTACTCCTTAAAAATATTATTGTGAATAAAGTCTATTTTTAACGGCGCAAATAAAAAATGTTCAATTATAAACACCTAGCTGTTCAGAATCGGACACCTAATCATTTTACCTTGAACATCGCCTTCTATTTTGATACTATGAAAATATCTTAAGCTACCAGCCCAGCAAACTACCCACCACTTCGGCAATGGCTTCTTGTTGAGTAGTCTCAGGAGTAGGAGTAGGAGTAGGTTGTTGCGACTTGATCTCGCCATGTCGCGCTCGATGTAGCATTTTCTGTCGTTCGCTGGGCGTGAAATTAGAAAAGGCGCGACGAAGCAGCGGCAATACTTCTTGAAATTCTTCCTGTGCTAATTGCGCCAACCAATCATCTAAAATCTGCCACAGCTCTAGATGATGAACGAGCAACAAACCACTGCCTTGCAGAAAACCTTCCAACCATTGTACGGCTTCTAGTTGCGGATTGCCAATCGAAAAATTATAGGACATTTTCTGTTGTACGGCTTTGACATTCAGGACGTTTCGATCAAAGAGCAAGCGAATGATGCTGCCTTCAATTCGGCTTTGCAATAAATCGCCTTGCTGCACACAATTTTGCAAGCAAATATACCATTGGTCTTGGTAATCTTCGGTTTGTAGCAAATGAATTGCGTTGTGCGTAGCATTGATTTTTTCTATAATTTCAAGCGCGAAATCATCCTCTATCTGAATGCAAGCACTCGGCAACCCAATGCAAATTCTAGGGACGAGTTCTTCGATCAATTGCGCAATGGCAGTGCGATTAAATTGGCGCGTATTGCCATATTTCAGTACGCGAACGGCGGGGGGCAAAGCATCCATAAGCAGCAAGACATCTTGCGTAATCGCGGAGCGTCTTCGAATTTGGAGCAGCAGGTGGTTCATGGTCTTTGGCAGATCAGCATACAAAGCCACTTCTAGCAACTCGATTAATTGATCCAATTGTTCTTCTACCTGAACTTTTGCTTCCAAACACTTTTCGGCAGCAATTTCCACCGTATTTCCCCAGACACTCGCCACAATCAATTGCAGCACGAAATTGGGTTTCCATTTCAGTTTCCAGTATTCTTTAAAGCGTCCTTTGTCGTATCGTCCTTCTTTTTGAACACTGCCCCAAGGAACGCCAAGTAGATTCAAACGATGCAGCAAATGGCTTTTTGCTCGATCTTTTTCTTCTCTTACATCTATACCGCCTCTTGGATTATTGGCACTTGCTTTGAGCCATTGCACCCCCGTCGCTTTCCAGTATTTGCTCAGACGCGCGCTCTTTACCGCTTTTTCCACATCCTTTTGCAATGGAACAAGCGGAATAGTATCCGATACTTTACCCACTTTCTCCCCTATAATTAACTTACGCTCAATAAGTTGTAATTGTTCTTCCGAACCTTCACACAGGACACTGATCGCCGCTTCTTTTAGTTCGTCCATACCTGGCAATCGCAAATCGCGCATACTGGCTAGGGTCTCTGCCAATCGAACTGCTTCCATAGCGTGCGCTGCAGAAGCCTCTAGTTTTTCTTGTCGCAACAAACGCGCCGCACGAATCATCCAACGGCTGCTTTCTTCTTGTTCGTACTGAAACAACAATTCGTACCAAGCAGGAGAAATCACGCCCGCGCCGTATCCGCTTTGAGCTGCCAATCGTTCATACGTCCAAGGCACCCAAGTAGCAGCGGTTTTTGCCCTTTTCAAACCCTTCAAAAGTGCATTGTCCTTATTGCTCGGATATTTTTTTAAATCTGCAAAAATCGGACTGTGCCAAGCGCCGCAAACAATCGCAATGCGTTCAAAACCTTCTTTTTGTGCTTTACGCAAAGTTTTTCGCATAAAGGCTTCTCTACGCAAAGTTTCTGCGGATTCTACTCGCCCGATGCCCGTTCGTAAGGCTTGCATCATCTCCAAAATGCTTCCAAAGATGGACTGCTCGCCTTCTTGCTCAAACATCATATCCCACCAGCGTTCACTATCAGTGTAGCCTGCTAGACGTGCCAAATACGCCAATGGATCAAGTACGATGTGCTGAGCGGTTTTGGGTTGTGTACGCAGTAATTCCTCTAAGGGATCGTGCTCTAATTGTTGAATACCGTATTGCAAGGACATCGGTAAATCCATGAAGCGAATTGGGATGTCTTGTGCCAAACCATATTGTATTGCTAGCCATTCGGGAGAAAAAGCAGCAAATGGATAGTAGCTGACTTGCTTGAAATCGGTGGGTTGGTAAAGGAGTATGGCGAGCGGCGGCTTCATATCGGGATGCGCGGCATACTCTAACATTTTTTCGGCATCTTGCGGTGCTTCGATTAATATGCAATCGGGTTCTAGTGCTTGCAAAGCCTTGCGTAAGCGTTTTGCAGAGCCTTGTCCGTGGTGACGAATGCCGAAAATGTGTGGTGTAGAAGGCATAGTTTGTGCTTGAGGAATTTTGAATGTCAAATAAGGAATTTTGAATGTCGAGCAGGGAATGTCGAAAGTCGAAGTGGATTAGGCACCTAGCGTTCAGCAACCAACTTTTTTATCCCATATACAGTATAAATATAGATTTTATGACTTCAAGTTATGTGATCTTCCCTGTCTAACTTTAGCGGACTGCCCATTTATGGTCAGGCAGGTATGTCTTTGAAAGCAAAAGTAGGCATTTGCAAAAAGATCAAGTCCCAATCGTTAAGTTATTTTTGGTTCTGAATGATTTCATTTGGTCAGCATTATTTATGGAAGCTCACGTTTATCTTCAAATCATATGGGCGTCACGCCTAAGGCGGACAAGTCGAGCCCATATGATTTGATCAAGGTTTTTTAAAGGTAGAAGCGGCGAAATTCGCCGCTTCTACCTTTAAAAAACCTTGGTTCGTTTGGAAGGACTCGACGTCCTTCTAAACGAAAACAAACGAAATTTAATAGTTGGCGATATCTTTCTAAAGATACTCGACCAAATGAAATCATTTAGAGCCTTATTTTTTTATACTCCATTCGCGATCAACAAGCATACTTATTTGCACAAATATATCCTGTTCGCATTATACCATTACTCTATTCTACTGAGCAATAATTTTCTGGTTGTCTGAATTTTTTTGAGGAATTACCAAAAAAGCCAAGACTGAATTTCTTTTTTAACGTTGCAAAAGCACCAAAAAGACTAAACAAAATAAACTCGCCCTAAGTATTGTTTTTCAAGCTTTTATTCACGGGCTGCGCCAAGCTTCAGCTCTGTTTAGCAACTTGTTTTGGCTCATACAGTATTTTGTTTTTAACGCCTTTTTGGCACTTTTTTCACTAAAAGAAATTAGGTCGATTTTGATAATTCCTCAAAAAATTCAGACAACCAAATGATATTTCTGGGCTCTAAATAATCAGATATCCATTAGTCAGTTCAACGAATCAACAAAAAAGAAAAGACACTTTTTCTTCCTGAGTGGAGTACAATCTAAAAGAATAGCGTATTGGAAAAAATTCATTGCTGAGCGGTGAACATTTCTTTTTGAACAGCGGATTTTCTATCTTCGTACCAACTGCCGATTGGTATATTGTTAATAACTCATGTTACGCAAAACACCAAATTGCAAACGGCACAAAGTGCTACCTGTTTACAAATCGTCGGGTATCAGCCTCACGCCTCACGCCTGAGGCGGACACGGTAGCTTTGAAGAGCTATTATATTTCTCGCACCAAAATATACTAGTGCGTAACATCAGTTAATAATCAAAAAATGACTCTTCGAATAGTTTAGCGGAGGAAGAAAAATCCTATCTCCCACATTATTGAGCATTTAATGGAGTAATGATACAACAAGCATGCTAATCTTTGGAATTATCCTATTATTAATACTTTCCGCTGTTTTTTCGGGTACGGAAATCGCCTTTGTTTCTGCCAGTAAGTTACAAGTAGAACTCAAAAAAAACAAAGGTGGCAAAAGAGGTGCGGTATTTGCTCGTTTTTTTGAGCGTCCAGGTCGTTTTCTCAGTACGATGTTGGTGGGGAACAACATCGCTCTGGTTACTTTTTCCTTGCTTTGCGAAGCCCTCCTGCAAGAACGCTTACCGATTGATAATAAAGCGGCTGAATTATTGACTTACACCCTCATCACGACCATTATTGTCCTCATTTTTGGTGAATTTCTACCCAAAACCTTTTTCCGTCTCTTTGCTAACCAAATTCTCTATGCCCTTACCTATCCGCTACGTGTCATTCAAGTTTTGCTCATCCCCATTTCTTGGATTATGGTACAATTGTCCAACCAACTCATCAAGCTGCTGATTAGCAATCCAGAGGAAGAAGTAGATGAAGTGGTAACGCGTTTGGACTTGGAAAATTTCATTAAATCTACCGCCGTTTCTGACCACGAGGAAGAAATAGACACCCAATTGTTCGAGAATGCACTTCACCTGCGCGATGTGCGCGTGAAAGCCTGCATGATTCCTAGAAATGAAATCGAATACATAGATGTATCCGCAAGCATTCCAGCTTTAGAAGAAAAAATCAAGGAAACCCAACTTTCCAGAATTGTCGTGACGCAGAACAACGATATTGATGATGTTCTGGGCTATGTGCACCACCAGAAGTTGTTGAGTGCCCCAACCCAAATTTCATCAGTTGTCACTACAGAAATGCCGATTGTACCAGAAACCATGCAAGCCCAAGATTTGATGAATCATTTTATCAAAAAACGCATTAGTTTAGCTTGTGTGGTTGATGAATATGGCGGTACGGCGGGGATTGTGGCACTGGAAGATATTTTGGAAGAACTATTCGGAGAAATCGAAGACGAACACGACATGGATGACAATCACGTCGAAGAACAAATCAGCGAAAGAGAATTTTTGCTTTCTGGACGTTTAGAAATTGATTACCTCAATGAAAAATACGAACTACTCAATATTCCAGAAGGCGAATTTCATACGCTTTCGGGCTATATCGTCATGACCAAAGAAATGATTCCCGAAGAAGGAGAGGAATTTGTACTTGACGGCTATCATTTTATATTAGAAAGTGTCAGCAATACGAAGATTGAGAGTGTTCGTGTGATTGTACTAGAAGAGGAGGAGTGATTTTTTTCCTGTCAACTAGATCATTGTATGATTGGGCTAGAGACCATGCAAAATACAAAATAATGTCATCTCGTTTAACGCAACTTTTTGCTTTTTTGGAAGAAGCTCCAAGCGATCCTTTTTTGCTTTTTGCAGTGGCAAAGGAGTATGAAAAAATGGAGCAGGAGGAAGAGGCTTTGGCGTATTATCTGAAGTTAACTGCTGAGCAACCTGATTATGTAGGTACTTATTATCATTTGGGTAAATTATACGAAAGACAAGGAAAAGTAGAAGCAGCACTCAGCATTTATCAAAAAGGGGTGGAAATGGCGAAAGCGGCTAGCGACCAACACGCACTCAGTGAATTGATGGGAGCAAAATGGGAGTTGGAAGATTGAGAATAGTACTGACTATCAACCGCTAAACTACCAACTAAAACGGTTTTCTTTAGGCAAGGTGAAAACACAGGCATTGGCAAGAGAATGATTCAATTATCGTACACTCCTTTGCGTATCGTTGCAATTAGAACACTTCTGCTATTGAGATCATCAAGAGAACGAATAAAGTCCTGTTTAATTTGTACTTTCGCGCCTCTTTTCGAAAGAACCCCTTTTTAATTAGGCATATACGAAGTCTTAAGCCATGCTCAAAATAAGTCCCAGGAACGCTCTTGAAATCGATCAACAAGTATGCCCAGCGGTTTTTTATGGACAGAAACACCAATTTTCACTGATTTTTTGGGAAAAATCAGTGAAAATTGGTGTTTCCGTCCGAAGCGATTTACGGAGCATGTTTGTTGAGCGATTTTTTGACATTGACTCAGGTTATTTTCGAGTAAAATGTTAATAAAAACGGTTCTCTGAATTTTTTTGTGGAATTATCAAAATCGACCTAATTTCTTTTAGAGAAAAAAGTGCCAAAAAGGCGTTAAAAACAAAATACTGTATGAGCCAAAACAAGGTGCTAATCAGAGCTGAAGCTTGGCGCAGACTGTGAATAAAAGCTTGAAAAACAATACTTAGGGCGAGTTTATTTTGTTTAGTCTTTTTGGTGCTTTTGTAACGTTAAAAAAGAAATTCAGTCTTGGCTTTTTTGGTTCTTTTTGTGCTAAGACAAAAAGAACATGTTATTTCCTGAAATCGTACAGCTAAATCACAAAAATTTTCAAAGAACCATAAAAACAAGACTTCGTACAGCCCTAATTTTTCAATTGACAAGGCATACTTTTGTGCTTAGTAATTATAAAACAGTTTAATGCCTACATTTCAAGAACTTGGGCTTCGTCCCGAATTAATGCGAGCAATAGCAGATTTAGGATTTGAGCAGCCCACACCCGTACAAGAAAAAGCCATTCCCAAATTACTGAGTTCTCAGCAAGATTTGATTGCTTATGCACAAACAGGTACAGGCAAAACAGCCGCTTTTAGCCTACCAAGTATTCACCAGATTGATGAAGACAGCAAGCAGATTCAACTGCTGGTATTGAACCCGACACGAGAATTGTGTTTGCAAACGTCTAATGAAATTCGGAAGTTCATCAAATACATGCCTAAACTGGACATTATCTCTGTCTATGGCGGTGATCCAAAATACAAGCAAGCAAAACAACTGCGCAAAGGCGCGCAAATTATTATCGGTACCCCTGGTCGCGTCCATGATTTCATTCGCTCCAAGACCTTAAAGCTTCAAAATTTGACGACCCTTGTTTTGGATGAAGCAGACGAGATGCTGACGATGGGCTTCAAGGACGATCTGGATGCTATTTTGGAGGCTACACCGAGTGAAAAACAGACCCTTTTGTTTTCCGCTACCATGCCAAAAGACATTAGAAGTATTGTCAAAAAATACATGAACCAGCCAGTAGAGGTCAATGCAGGAACTGAAAACATCAGCGCAGAAAATATTGCGCACACTTACAGCGTAATGAAGGCGCGAGACAAATACGCTGCTTTGAAACGCTTTGCAGACTACCATCCTGGCATTTATGGCATCGTTTTTTGTAGGACAAGACGCGATACCAAGGAGATTGCAGATAAACTGATTCAGGACGACTATTCTGCGGATGCCTTGCACGGCGATCTTTCTCAATCGCAGCGAGAACACGTCATGAAACGCTTTCGAGCCAAGCAAATTCAACTACTCGTCGCTACAGATGTAGCGGCTAGAGGACTGGATATCAATAACTTAACGCACGTCATCCATTATCATTTACCCGACCAAAACGAAGCCTACATTCACCGAAGCGGTCGAACAGGAAGAGCGGGAAATAGTGGGGTTTCTATTGCATTGCTGAATACAAGAGAAAAAAATAAAGTGAGGCAATTGGAAAAGATGATCGGTAAAAAAATGGTACAAAAATCAGTGCCGAGTGGAGAAGAAGTTTGCGAGCAACAACTGCTGCATTTTGTGGACAGAATAGAAGATGTAAAAATTGAAGAAGTGGAAATCGCGCCTTATTTGGATGGCATCAACAGTCAATTAGCTCATTTGGACAAAGAAGAATTGGTGAAGCGAATACTTTCCATTGAATTCAACCGCTTTTTGGAATATTATCAAGATGCGCCCGACCTAAACTACACTACCAAAAATAGCAAAAGAGAAAATGGGGAAAAGCGAAGCAGCAGGGGCAAAATGGATCGCTACTACATCAACATCGGAAGTCGAGATGGCTTAAATCCTGGCATGTTGATTAAAATGCTCAACCGCAAGATGAGTGGGCATACTTTCCGAATAGGGGAAATCGAAATCCTACGTAATTTCTCTTTTTTTGAAATCGATCAAGGATTGAAAGAAGACTTGCTATTTGCCTTCCGTGGAGCGAAGCACAAAGGAAGAGAACTAAAAATAGAGCTTAGCTCAGAGAAAAGAAAATATAATGCCAAGTCAAATCGCTCAGAAAATAGTGCGTTTCCTAAAAAGCGTAAAAGGAAGAAGAAAAAAAAGAAGAGGTTTTTCAAATAAGTGGGAGCTCCAAACCCAAGCACCGCTTCTGAAATCTGTTCTTTCCTTTAATCTGAGTTTAATAATAAATCAGCCCAAGGCAAACAGACAAACAGGAACACAAAATTAATAAATGCTAATTCTCTATGGTATTTCAACAAGCTAATCTCACTTGCTTTTTATTTTGCTTTCAAAAGAATGCTATCCTAAAAGTCCTTTAAAAGGAAAATTTTTACGCTGTAAAAATTTTCCTTTTGGATTAAGAATTAGCGTTTAACTTCTTCAAGTTCCTTACTCGATTCTCAATTCTTGAATTTTAAATTGATTGTTTTCTACACTAATAAACATGTACACCCGAAAATCATTATCCGAAGTCTGCAAATTACCGATGCAGTATTTGGAGGCATTGCCTTTTGAACTGCCTTCGTGCACTTGACTAAATGATTTGGGTTGGTGTTGATTAAAAAATTGATCTAATTTGTTGATAGCCTGAGCCTTGTTGTAAATGCGCTCTTCCTGAATCAACGCAATTTCGACATTTTCATCGAAATATTGTCCGATAGTAGAAGCACTTCCGCTGCTCATCGCTCTAGTAATGTCAGAAAGACTGTCGGCGGAATTAAATGCCAAAAGTGGCAGAAAAGCGATTAAATAAATAAAACGCATCATGGGTAAAAAATTTTAAAATGTTCATGGATTTCAAAATAGAACGCCACGAGCTGTCGTGGGACGTTCTGTTTTCTCTTTTATTTTTTCGACGCAACCAATACACCGCGCCCTGATTCCCATAGTGTGTTTTGTAAAAAAGCAAATAATTATTTGTCACATAGCTCAATGGAGTAATACACATACTCTACCTTTGTAACGCACGCTCTTACAAAAGTTACGGAATTTTAACATTTAATTTTGATATTTAACTAAATGTTACGCAATATGCAAGATACGGATGCTACAGGCAGTTCTGAAACGCCCAAAGTAGATCGGGCAATATTAGTCATTTTGGACGGTTGGGGATTGGGTACAAAACCTGAAGTGGACGCTATTCAACAAGCCCATACCCCCTATTTCGATCAATTGATGAAAAATTATCCCAATTCCACTTTGATTACTTTTGGTGAAGCAGTAGGCTTACCAGAAGGACAAATGGGAAATTCAGAAGTTGGGCATTTGAATATTGGTGCTGGAAGAGTCGTTTATCAAGAATTTGCGCGCATCAATAGAGCCATCCGAGAGCAAACATTGCACAAAAACAAAGTCTTACTAGATGCGCTGGCATACGCAAAAAAGCAAGGCAAAGCAGTACATTTAATGGGTTTGGTTTCCGATGGTGGCGTACATTCGCACATCAATCATTTAAAAGCTTTGTGTGACATTACACAAGCACAAAAGCTCAATCAAGTCTATATTCATGCTTTCATGGATGGTCGTGATACTGCGCCCAAAGGTGGTATGGGTTATTTAAAAGAAGTACTACAACATATTGATAATCAATCCATAAAACTAGCTTCTGTTATTGGGCGCTACTACGCTATGGACCGAGACAAGCGTTGGGAGCGGGTGAAATTAGCTTATGATTTATTGGTGAAAGGTGCCGGTGAAAAAAGTGCAGACGTGATTGCCCTATTGGAAAAACGATATTCGGAAGACCAAACCGATGAGTTTTTGAAACCCATTGTTTGCACAGATGAAAATGACCAGCCCATTGCTAGGATTAAAGAAGGCGATGTTTTGATTTGTTTCAATTTCAGAACAGATCGCCCAAGAGAAATTTCGGAAGTATTAACGCAAAAAAACTTTCCCGATTTTGATATGAAAAAACTAAACATTCGCTACGTGACGATGACGCGATACGATGAAAACTTCAAAAATGTGGAAGTGCTTTTTAGCAAAAATGACCTAACAAATACACTAGGAGAAGTACTTTCCAAAGCAAGAAAAACCCAGATACGCATCGCAGAAACCGAGAAATATCCGCACGTTACGTTTTTCTTCAATGGTGGCAGAGAAAAAGAATTTGAAGGAGAAAGTCGTATCATTGTTCCCTCTCCTAAGGTTGACACTTACGATTTGCAGCCTGAAATGAGTGCCGAAGAAGTGACTGAACGCTTGACGGAAAAAATAAAAATAGAACGACCCGATTTTGTGTGTATCAATTATGCCAATACAGATATGGTCGGACATACAGGCGATTTTGAGGCTGCGATGAAAGCCGCTACTACAGTGGATACTTGTTTAAAGGAATTGATGGAAGTTTGCTTACAAAACGACTATGGCGCAATTATTATCGCCGATCACGGCAACTCTGATTACATGATGAATGAAGACGGCACGCCGCACACAGCACATACCACGAATTTAGTACCTTGTATTTATGTGGCTCAATCAATAGAAAATATAGTGCTGAAAAATGGAAAATTAGGTGATATTGCTCCTAGTATTTTGTCTTTACTCGATATGGAAATTCCAGTGGAAATGGATGGGGAAGTACTGTTAAGTGGTAAGTCGTAAGTGTTAGGGAGTGAATGTTCCTTCTACGATTCTCAGTAGAGAAAATTAAGCTGAGTGAACCAGCGTAATGTTCTATGCCACTTTGCGAAAAATGCTTTGTGCATCTCTGCGGTTAAAAACTTACAGCTATGAAATTTTAAATCTCCAAAATCTAAACGCGCCTATTTTCTGTAAATAGATTGGTGGTGAAGCTGCGTTCTATCTTCACCTTGATACTGCAAACAAAGATTTCATCCATGAACTTCTACTTTAGTCAACATTCTGCTCCCTTGTTTTTTGGTTTTCTACAAGGTATGATCTATGCTATTTTATTATTATTGAGAGGCTACAAAAGGGAAATGCTTTCGGATAAGTTGTTGGCGGGTGTGCTATTGGTTTGTGCCTTTAGCGTAGCACAGTATATGTTGGGTTTCGGTGGCTGGTACGACAGTCGAGATGGCTATTCAACCTTTATGTTCTACTTTCCTTTTCACAATTATTTGCTGCTTGGTCCTCTTATCTATTTCTATTTCAGGAGCTTAACCAATCATCAGTTTAGCTTCCAAAAACGAGATATTTGGCACTTTATACCAGGCGGCCTTAATCTATTGGTTTACTTCTTCGCCTTTTCAGGCGACTTACTGCTGTCGCATTGGTTATTGGGAGAACCGCTTCCCAAGCACTTTGGCACACAAGGCAATCTATCCGCTCTCAGGCAGCAATATTGGGACAGCATCGCGCAAGTGGCGGGTTTGATTTCTACGATTGCCTATATTTTTTTGACGATCCGCGAATTTGGGCAGTACAAAAAATACATCCACAATAATTTTGCGGCAACAGAAGGCATTGAATTTGCTTGGTTGCGCATGGTACTTTGGGCATTCGTTATTGGTATGGGCATCAATTGGCTTTTTGATTTCTTGCAGTTGTTCATTGATTTGAATTATGCACAAAACTGGAATTCTTTTTTAGTCACCGCGATTATGATTTATTTCATTAGTATCCCAGGTTACACGGCTTCACATAAAATACCTGTATTGGTTTTTTCGCCCAAAGAAGAAAAAAAGGTAGCGAGCGAGGAGACAAATACCTTTCCAGAATTAGAAAAATGGAAATATCAAATAGAACGCCTCCTAGAGGAAGAAAAAATTTACCTCGATCCAAATGTCACTTTGAGTAGTTTGGCTAAAAAGCTGAAAACCAATCCTTCTGTGCTTTCCAAGGTCATCAATACAGGTTTCAAAAAGAATTTTAATGACTTTATCAATTCTTATCGAGTGGAAGATGTGCAACAAAAAATTAGACAAGGCGAATACGAACATTTTACGCTAATGAGTCTTGCCTTCGATAGCGGCTTCAATTCCAAATCAACTTTTAATCGTGCTTTTAAGAAATTTTCTGGCGTGTCGCCTAAAGTATTTTTAGAGCAGCATCTGAAAAAACAAATAGCGGCTGTTTAGTGAGAAGTCACGAACCAGTCCTATTTCCAAGTCTAAAAACTCTTCCCACCAATACCACTACAATTAAAAGGCTAATCGTGCTACTGATAGAAAGCATTACATTCGTATTCCAATCTAAGGCAAATGCCCTCGTTAGGGCTTTCAGTATGTTATATGTTCCCAAAAAACAAGTGATGCCAACAATTAAAAGCATAGAAATATTCGATAACACAGAATTGATATAGCGACTCGGCAAAAGCTGGTGGTCATTGACGACCAGCAATAGGAAAATAGCTACAATGGGAAGCAAAATACCATTGATGGCTTGTGCAAGTATGATCGCTGGAATCGGTTGAATATCCAAAAGGGAAAAGATCAGTCCGATAAACAATATACTAAAACTCACCGCGCGAAAAGCAAAAGAGGAAGTGTGCCAATTGCGGTTTTCTTGCTGAAATAACGATTGCGCCGTCACTGCCGTCGCAAGAGGAGCAGTGATCGCGGAACTCAAACCCGCAGCACTGAGACCAAAAGCAAAGAAAGAAGCAGACCAATTACCCATTTTTTCGGTGAGAGCATCAGAAAGGGCTTCAAAAGAAAAGCTACCAACAATTTGAGTACCAACGACTAGAATGGCGATTGAGATGAGACCGCCCAATAAAATGGCAATACTAATGCCCCAACGCATCTCCGAAATGTCTTGTCCTTTGCTGATTCCAGAAGCCAAAAATAGATTGTAAGGTACGATTGTTGTCCCGATGAGGCTAATAATCAGCAGAGTAGCATCCGCTGGAACGCTTGGTAAAAAACTGGCTTCCAGAATCTGATAAGCACTCGTTTCAGTTTGGAAAGCTGTGTAAACGAAGAAGATACCCATCAAGGCAACAATCATTCCCAGTATCCTAGCCATCCATTTTAAGCTGCCTATCCAAAGAATAATTCCGCAGACAAAAGCGACGCCTAATGCGATCCACTCAGGATTCCAATCTACCAGTAATTGCATGCCCGCTACTGCCCCTAATAAATTGCCAGTTTGGTAAGCTGCACAGCCAAAAGCCACCGCAAAAAACACCAGCAGTTTGATGTATTTGCTTTTTTCTCCTTGGTATTTGAGCGAAAGAATACGCCCCAAACTTTTATCAGAGGCAATGGTGATACGAGCCGCCGCTTCTTGCAAAACGATGGTCGCTAAAGTAGAAAAAAGCAATGCCCAAATCAATGTTAGACCATAGTTCGCACCTGCTTTAGCAGCAGTAGTCACTGTACCTGGTCCAATGAATGCTGCCGAAACCAGAGACCAAAACAATACGCTGCTTAAGCGTCCCTTGAAAGAAATTCGTTTGCTCAAAAAGTTAGGTTTTGCTTTGAGCAAATGTAAGAACTTTTAGGGAAGTCAAAGTACTATCGAACAGTAGCCAACTCCTACTATTAACAGCAACTCCAAAAATAAGAAATCAATTTACGGTATTGATGATATGATAATGCGCACTCAACCGTAGGGCTGGTCCCTTGATAATCACATCATTCCTGGTCAGATAAAAAAGTTCGACGTAATTGTAGGTAGCTTCTAAATTCAAATCTATTCTTTCTGAAATTTGAGTGGTTAAACCGAGACCTGCGGACATACCAAAGACTTTCTCGAAAGTGAGTGGAATGCTTGTTCTCGAAGCAACTTCCCCTAAAATAATGATAGCATTTTCAGCATTGCTGTCCAGTACTTGTCCAAACCTCACGCCACCCACCAAATAAGGAGAAAATTTGTTGTTGTTAAGATTGTACTTTAACTCTAGCGGAAATTCCAATATGCGAATTTCGTGGCTGATTTCTGCTGTTTCTAGCGAAAATACTTCTTCATCTTGAGAAAGATATTTTCCATACAACAGCCCTGTTCTAAAAGAAATAGATTTAAAGATATAGGCAGAAAGCAAACCACCAAACTGCGTAGCAACACCCTGATCTTCTGTTGCAATTTTCGGAGCTTGCAGCATAGAAGTCTCAATATTATAGCGCTGTAAACCGACAACTGGAACAATTCCAATTCTCAATCTTCTACTTCTTCGAATTTGTCGCCCCTTTTCCTCTGGACGAACACACCGATTGTATTTCACAACAGCCTTTGAAAGCGAGCGTTCGTCGTATCGAAGTGCAGGTGGATTCGTGATAAAGTCGGAACAATCTTTGAAAAAATACTTAATCTCGCCGATGTATTTTTTATCCTCAAAATACGCTTGTTGACCCATCGAGTCTCGTTTTTCGATTTGAAGACTTTCACCAGTAGGTTTAAGGAACAGGTAATTGTTTCTTTGTTCAGCGGTATATTTAAACAGACGCGTGTAGCCATCCACTAATTTTTCCAAAAAGCGATCTTCTAATGTTCCATTGATCTCAATCTTTCCTTTCTCAAAATAGGTGGCTGGCGATAGATAGAAACCATTTGCCGTTTTAGTATCAAAAATTTTAGGCCGAGCATCAAGATCACTTTTGAAATAAAATTGCTGACTTAATTGTATTCTCCTGTCATCTCGAATGTAGCCTTCTATGGTGTCCTTTTCGGCAGTAATCAAATAGCCTTTTAGGTATTGATTGTCTTGTGCAATGGAATAATAAGTGTTGTGAACAAAGAATAACAAGAATAGATAAAGGATATTGTTTTTCATGTTTGTTTATTTTGTTGAAGAGCACTAAAAATATAGCCTGTAAAATAGACATATTACATGAAAATATCCAAAATGAATACGGAAATAAATTTAGGTATTTGTTCTCTTGCAAAATAAAAAACTGACTATTCCTCCAAATAGGCTTTCAATGCCGATAGCCTTTCCAAGTCCCGCCGTAGCGATAATCTGGCTTCTTTCGATGCACTTCGCAGCACTCTTTGCACACAAAAATCCACGTTTTTCCCTTCTGTATCTGAACGCGATAAAGGACATCGTATTCAGATTTACAAGTAGCGCAAGTTTTAGTCTTCATTTATCATTGAATTGTTGAACCATAGAATCATTCAACAATTCTACAATTCATCAGTTCAATCCACTACCGTATCAACTGCGTACTCCCCCTGAACACTTCAATCACACCATCTTCGTACTCTACTTCCGCCAACCAAACATAGACTCCTGGCGGCATTTTCTCACTCCTAAAATTACCATCCCAACCGACATTGGGATCGTTCACTTGAAAGTCATTGGCTTGGTAAAGCAATTCGCCCCAACGATCAAAGACTTGGAAATTCAGGACTTTCGTACCCGCCGTTCCGTGCGTCATCAAGAGGTCGTTCAGCAAATCGCCGTCGGGTGTGAAACCAGTGGGGATGCGTAAAGTTCTAAATTTAGCGATGCGAATTTGGATGCGATCCGTTGCTTCGCAACCCGCTTCATCTATGCCGTAGAGTTCGTAGTAGATCGTAGATTCAGGGTTGACCGTAGGATTGAAACATTCCGAACAAGAAAGGGTCGAATCGGGATAGGAAGGGGTCCAAACATATTCCACTGGGCCACTATTGTTTTCTGCATTGGCAAAAAGCTGTAATTCATTGCCAAATTCCACTTCCAAAAAGTCCAATTGCGGAAAGATATAGACCTCAAAAGCAGGTGGATCGAATAAATCTGCAGTGCCGCTTTGTGTACAGCCATTTCTATCTTGTACAAATACATCATAGTTACCCGCTCTCAAACCTAAGAAAGTAGCGTTGCTGGTGTAGGATTTATCATCCAAGCTGTAAGTGTAAGGTGCAGTACCACCCGAAGCCAATACACTAAAATCGCCATCTCGACCGCCCGCACAAGTAATTTCCCCCGCCGTCAATTCTAGCTCTATGGGCGTGGGCTGACCCACATCAACGGGCATGATGAGTTCGCAGCCATTGTCATCGGTGACGGTCAAAGTATAAGTGCCAGAGGTGAGCCCTTCAATAGTAGAGGTTCGTTCATCGGTGGACCAAAGGAGGTTGTAGCTTGGAATACCACCACTCACACTAGTCCTGATTCTGCCGTCAAAGCCATCAAAACAACTGTTGTCTTTCACCTCGAAATTAGCTGCCAACAAAGGCGGTTGCACCACTTCCACCGATGCAAAACCCAAACAACCCAAGGTGTCTGTGACCGTTACTTCGTACAAACCAACGGCTAGGTCTTGCACATTTCGCGTTGTGGCATTGCGCGCATTGGCACTCCATTGGTATTGATAACCCAAATTACCGCCCGTCACTTCCGTAATACTTACCGTACCAGAGTTTTCTCCAAAACAAATGACATCGCTGCTATCCAAACGAACACGAATCGGTTCAGGCTGTGGCAAAGGGCGCGACTCTATTCCAGTACATCCTTGATCGTCGGTGACAGTAAGTGTATAGGTGAGGCCACCGCGCACACCCGTAATGAAAATACTGTCTTGTCCACTGCTCCAGCGATATTGATAGCCCAAGCCTGTACCGCCACTTCTCACGCTTGCACCCGCTTGACCGTCCTCAAAGCCATTACAAGTTGGGATGTCAAAATTGATGTTGATGTCAAAAGAAGGATGCTGCGTAACACTTGGGCTTTCAAAAGAAGCAGTGCAGCCTCTTTCATCCGTAATGGTAAGTCCGTATTTTTCAGTGGCTAAATTGGTAGCTACTTCGGTGGTTTGTCCGTTGCTCCAAAGATAGGCGTAGTCAACACCCGTACCGCCTGCCGCCATAGCGGTCAATTCACTATTGCTTTCTCCAAAACAACTCGTAAAGGTCTGTTCTATATTGGCTGAAATAGGATTGCTCGGTTGAATAATATCCACTTCCCCTCTAATCTCACATCCATTAGCATCCGTCACGATGAGGGTATAATTGCCTTCTAATAAGTCCGTCGCCAAACGAGTATTTTGGTTGTTGGCATCATTCCATTCATACGTATAAGGACTACTACCACCTCCTACCGTGACATCCGCCGTGCCGTCCATCCCACCGAAGCAGTTAATATTGGTGACTTCAAAGTCCAAAGAAAGCGGGCCAGGTTCTGTGATGATAATGCTCGAATTGGTCGTACAACCATTAGCATCTGAAACCATTAATTGGTAAGTCCCTGCACTCAATAGAACCGCCGTATCCGAGTTTTGAGCTAGCGCATCATCCCATAAAAAACTATAAGGTATAGTACCGCCTTCCACCACCGCAATTGCACTTCCTGTGCTGTTTCCGTGGCAGTCCACTGGCGTCTCAATCATTTCCGAAACCATCAATGGTGCTGGACTAATCACCTCCGCCGATGCGCTGGTCATACAATTGTTTTCATCCGTCACGGTCACTTCATAAACGCCTGCGGGTAATACATTCAATTGTGCCGTTTCAGCACCATTGTTCCAGCGATAAGTCAATTCACCCATTCCGCCACTACCCATTGCCGTAGCACTACCATCCACATCGCCCGCGCAACTCAATCCAGTAACATCTATTGCTAAAAGCAAAGAGTCGGGTTCATTTACGACAAGACTGGTATCAAAACGACAATTATTTTCGTCCGTGATACTCACATTATAAGTTGCCGCGCCGATATTGCTTAACAGATTGCCCGTTGCACCTGTTTCCCAATTGGCAGACAGTACACCCGTTCCACCCGCTAGCGTTATGGCAATGCTGCCATCCGTGGCATCTTTGCACTTTGCATCTTCGATATTTGCGACGACTTCGATGGCGTCGGGAGATAGAATTTCAAAGGTAATTGTATCGGCGCAAGCATCGGCATCCCTCAAAATAAATTCGTGTATGCCCGCTGGGATGTTTTGAACCAAACCCGTTGTGCCTTCACTGGAAGCGACCGTAATGCCATCTACGATAAGATCGAAGGGCGCAGTACCGTCCGTCAATTCATAAGTGAGGGAGCCGTCATCCAAACCACTGCAAGAAACGGCAGTTGGTGTAATATCAACTGCCAAGTCGCAGAGATCGTAAGTACAAGTAGATTTAGCAATTGGAATATCGCAATTTTCTGGAATGCCACTGATGAATGGACGCACTTCGATGGTCACTTCTTGATTCACACTCAATCCATCGACAATATGTGACAGATCACCATTATTAGGTAATACCCACATTCCACTATCTATCCGTATTTCATAATTAATTGTACCATTATTTTCGTCTGTCCAATTGAAGGTAACTTGTCTTTGTCCTGCAATATTTTCACTACAACTTACCGTAGGCGCAATAAAATCCTGAACACTCCCAACATTCACTTCTTGATCGTAACTGCACCCAAATACATCAGTCATATTAACTTGATAATTTTGTACCCCATCGGGTTGGGCAGTCGGATTAGGGCAATCATCGCAGGACAGATCATCGGCGGGTGTCCAAGTATAATCAATGCCATTTCTGGAGTTGAAAGTAATCGACCAAGAATTAAAAACACCCAATTGTGGGCCATTACCATCTGCTACTTGCATCGTCCAAGTACCGACCGAAGGAACGCCTTGTAGGATGCCCCAATCATCTTCTGGCAGGAAATCGCCCGTGAAAGGAGCCGCTCCTGATTCAATGGGCGTGACGGCTCTGGGAGTAAAACAAGTGTTGGTGTAATTGCTACCCGCTCCGCCATTATTAGTGGAAAGAATAAGCAAAGTACCGTCGGGCGCTAATACGCTTAATTCTAAATCGCTTACCCAATCAGTGGGAGCAGTTTCGATGTCCACACAGATAGAAATGATGTCGCTGAAAGGATCATCAATCGTACCAGGATAAACATCCGTGACTTCTATGGTACTTTGGTATTCTTGCAGTGGTCTGTGATTCGGAAAACCCAATTGATCGTAGAAAGGAGTCGTTTCAAAACCGACCACCGTTTCTGTGAAGGCTGGCCCTGCTTGCAATTGAACATTCGCACCAGAGCAGAGGGTTGTATCACGCATTGCTATACTAAAGTCTTCGCATTCGTAACAATCTAGGCTCGTCGGCGGCAATACGGTCACACTCACCGCCGTATCCCAAACACAGCCAAAATCATCGGTGATAGAAAACAGATAGGAAGCTTCCCCTGAATTGTTGGTCACTGCTGTAATAGCATTGGGACTTTTATCTATAATGGTAGGATGATCTTTCCACTCAAAAGAGGTAATAGAAGGTGTGAAAGTCTCAACTTCTGGATAGAGATTGGGATTGAATTCGATGCCCCAAGAAAAGATGAAACCATTATCACTTGCCCACAAGTCTTCTACCGAAATCATCCATTCGCCATTGAGGGGGCAGCCTTCTAAATCCGTCATGGGATCGAAGGTACTGTAATCGCCTTCGGGTAAGGTCGCTTCGCCACCCACAGTAATTAAATCATCAGGGTCTCGAATACTCTGTACCCAAGTACCATTGGGTGCATTGGGCGTCCAGCAGTATTCGTAGCCATTACCAGGAATCACTGTGCCTTCATTGCCACTGCCTTCATTAATGGGTTCTCCCAGATGTACAGTAGAGGAGTTGAAACGACCTGGATATTCGTGCATGATGATGCTTTGTCCGCTCGGACAAGTCAAGGTGATTTCCAAGTCCCTTAAATAGGAATGCTCTATATTGACGCAAACACCGATCAAATCTTCGATGTTTTGTAGGGTCTGCCCTGGCGAGAAGTTGGAGAAATTAATGCCCGAAGTATAGGCTTCTCCAGTGCCGTCTGGCAGAGAAAGCGAATCTGCCAGAATGCGTTTTGCTAGGAACGTACCTTGTGTTGGCGTTACGGAGATAACGCTGTTTGGATCGTTCGCATTCACAGCAGCATTGAGTGTAATGGTATCGCCAGAACAGCCAGAGGATATAGCACCCGTAGAAGAAAAGGAAGGCTTGGTAGCGATGCGTACTCTTTGATTGATGAAAGTAGAATTGGTGCAGCCCAATTGGTCCTTGATCGTTAACTGAATGGTGTAACCGCCCGATTCCGTGTAGGCGTGACTAATTGTTGGACCAAATTGAATGTTGCCGTCGCCCATGTCCCAGATATACTCAGAAGAATCGCGGTGATTGTAGAATAGCCCTTCCTGTGGGAAAATCCCTTGCCCCGTCAATACGATTTCTTGATCTGGGCAAGCATCTATCCAACCCGTGTCTATGGGGGTAACGATTGGGGCTGAACTGGCTAGGGTCGCTTCTATTTTTTGGCAAGCAGGAATACAGGAAATTTCTGCGTACCAGCCACTTCTCACATTGTCATCCGAATTGAAGGTGACGGTGATGCAACCTGTCGTATTCTCGGCAGAGGCTTGCACGGCAACGGGGAAGGAGGAAAATACACTTATGTCTGCGCTCAAGAGATCGTCGCTGAAGTCTTCGGCACAAGCCAAGAGCGGTGCGCTGATATCACTTCCATCAAAAAAGCACAATTGGTGCTGCCGCAAAAGGCTGACTTCTCTGAACAGCAGTTTGATGTGTGAACCACTGTTGCTGGTGGTATCCGAGCAGATCGTTATGGTGCTGTTTTCATTGGCGGAAAAAGCACTTGCACCTCCTCCACTATCTGTGAAGAATCCTTCGCAAGTATATAAGGTATCCACTGATCCCATTGTGAATTCCTGTTGTGCTTGTGCGTAGCTTAAGCAACAACAGCATGCAAAGATCAAAGAACATATACGAAATGATTGCTGATAATAGAAAATTCCCATTATTTGTGCTTTTGTATAATTTTTAGTCGATCTATTTTTGAAGAGGAACTAGCCGGGTAAGTGAATATGTCGTAAAAATAATCTTTTTTTAACCGCAGAGTGACGCAAAGATTTCTTCGCAAAGTTACGCAAAGCGGCACTTTATAACTGCCCGATTTAGGCAGTTTTAGTTTTTTAAGGTTGTCTCAATACAAGCAAGCATTTGGGATTTATTCATAGAAGGCTTGTCGTGAAGTTAGAGCTTGTTTGGATTTTGATCTTTGAGTCGAAAACGAGCTATTTTTTCATTAATCAAGGCAAAAAATGGGAGCTTATCTAGATAATTGACCACTTTTTTAACGCAGAGTAACGGAAAAAGAGCCGTTTACAGACCGATTATTAATTTCCAAACAAGCTCTTACATAAGAACAAAGCGATCTGACTACTGATACCTGATCGCTTAAGGCTCTAATCACTTACGTTTTTCCTTCCCAAATATTCATTGAGTTTTTGATTGAAGCTTTGTGCAGAATGATACACCAATACCAAATCCGTTCCTTCGATCTGATAAGAAGATTCGCCTTGGTATTTTCTTTTGAGGGCTTGCGTTTTTTCTAGTTTTAGAATATTGATATTGTCCAAGTCATCAATACGAATACTGGGATAGTTGTTGCGCGCTAATTTGTCATCTTTGGTGATGTAGAAGGCATGGTCGAGGTAAAAATTCCAGCGCTGAATAAGGAAGGGGTTTTCTTTCTGCAACCGCTCCAAATAGTCCAATTCAAAGACTTCGGAGAGGCGAGTATCTATGGTAGGAAAATCAGCTGGTGTTTTTTGAGCGAAGAAGGCAAATGGAAGCCATACCAGCAGGAATGCGGTAAAATATTTCATAGGCAATTAAATCGGTTTAAGATATAGTATATCGCATTGCGATTAAGATGAAATCTGTACAAATGCATATACGATTAGGTGATTTTGAGTAAGTGCGTTTATCTGTTTATATTGTTTATTCGTTTAGACGCTACTATTTGCAGATGAACGAATTAGCAAAAACTAGATGAAGATTTACTAAATCTTTGAGGTTTAGTAAATCTAGCAAATCAGATTTGCTCAACAAATATACTGGATTGCCAAAGAATTTCAGTGCAATCTTGTTTCAAGCTTTTGTAAAGGCTTTTTGTAAAGCTGATTTCTGATATTTTGTGGGCATATTTGCCTCGACTTTTTACAGAACTAAAAACATATTAAACGAAAATATATACAAAAGTCCATACTCTAACGATTGTGCTTTTGCTTTATTATTTTGAGCTCGAATACTCTCTTTGTAAAATTTAGACTCTGATAGCGGGCATTTCCAAAATACCTGTCATCTGTGAGACCAGAAGAAAGGTAGCCTACTTTAGCCCCAAATACTCTTGCTGATATTCAATTAGCTGCTAGAGGTCAGGAGCGAGCAGCTAGATTCAACAATTCAACGCGCCCATGCCACACAAAAGAATAATCATTAAAGTCGGGACAAACGTATTGACGCACAAAGACGGTCTGTTGGATTTGACGACGATGAGTCATTTGGTCGATCAAATCGTTGCGATCAAGCAAGCAGGGATAGAAGTGGTGCTGGTGTCGTCGGGTGCGGTGGGGGCGGGGCGTAGTATCTATGCTGCTTCCAAATCTTTGAGTAAAGTCGTACAAAAGCAGGTTTTTTCTGCGATTGGTCAAGTGCGTTTGATGCAGTGGTACATGAATTTGTTTAGCAATTATGGCTTGTTTTGTGCCCAAGTACTTGCCACTAAAGAAGATTTTAGGGATCGGCAGCATTATTTGAATATGCAAAATTGCTTACTGGGATTGCTGCGCGATAACTTGGTTCCGATTGTGAATGAGAATGATGTGGTTTCAATTCACGAATTGATGTTTACGGACAATGACGAACTGGCTAGCCTGTTGGCAGCCATGATTAATGCCGATAGCTTGCTGATTTTATCTTCGGTAGATGGGGTATTTGACGGCGATCCTTCGGATGAAAGTAGTCAACTGATTACAGAAATATCCTCCAAAGACAACCAAATCGAAGCGGTTGTCTTGCCCACTACATCTGCTTTTGGACGAGGCGGCATGTCCACCAAAATTCGGATGGCGAAGAAAGCGGCTTCCATGGGCATTCAAGTCATTATCGCCAATGGCAAAAGGCAAAATATACTCCAGAACATCATCGCAGGAGACTACATTGGCACGACTTTCCCTGCTGAAACGCCTGTATCAAATGTCAAAAAATGGATGGCGTACAATAAAACTGCTGCCCTAGCAAAAATAGTCGTCAACGAAGGCGCGGTGCAAAAATTGACTTCTAGAGCAAAAATTGTGAGTTTGTTGCCCGTTGGTATTCTTAGCATTGAAGGAACTTTTGAAAAAGGTGATTTAGTACAAATTGTAAATGAGCAGCAGCAGTCGATTGGTCTAGGTTTGGTGCAGTATGATGCTTCTACCGCAAAAGCCTACATCGGTCAAAAAGAGAAGAAAGCTTTGATTCATTACGACTACTTATTCGTAGGTTAGTTACTTACTCATGTTACGCAAGTAGTACCTTAGTCTATGTTATTCGCTGATCTCAGAGATTGGCGTGTTTTGAATTAGAGTGGCTTCGACACCCGACGATTTGTAAACAAGTGGCACTTTGTGTCATTTGCAATTTGGTGTTTTGCGTAACATCAGTTACTTACTCCTCTTGCTTCCTTTTCCAAGCCGCCAATACCATTCGCAACTCGCCATAGCTGTACTTTTCTTTGAAAAATTCTCTTACCTCACTCAATGAACCGTGTTCGTGGCTGTTGAAGTAGCTTTCGATTTCTTCCACTTTCCATTGCTCGACGATGCGCGTCACTTCCAGCTCCCCTGACTTTATAAAATGCGCCAAATGCCCTTCAATCGTACCTTCTACCAAACCTCTTTCCTTCGCGATAGCAGCAATATCTTTGCCCGATTCAAACAACTCAAAACTGATCTTTTTGGTATCTTTTTTCGGTGTACTCGTCATCAAATTGCTTTGAATGCCTTTTTCCAAGCAGTGTTCGTCTATCATTTTGATGAGGTCTGCTCCGTATTGCTTGATTTTTACGTAACCAATTCCTTTGATCTTTTTCAGCGTCTTTTGCTCGGTGGGCAATTTCTCCACCAGTTCAAGCAGCGTTTTGGTCGGTAAAATTTCGTATTCGCGCACATCGCGCTCTTCTGCTACTTCCGAACGCCAGTGCAGCAACTGTGCGTAGAGTTCGGGATTGAGCGTGCCCGCTGGCACTAATTTCATTTTGTCTTTTGCCGCCAATTTGCGCTGGAAATCTACGAAATTGAGATCAGCATTCGTTTTGATTTTGATGTAGTTTTGGGCATCAAAGCCTTTTTCTTTCAGGGCTTGAAAGCAAGAGATTTTGATGAACAGCCGCTTTTCCAGTCGTTCCATGATTTCTTTGACGCGCTTTTGAATAGACTGATTATCCGTCAAAATTGGGATTTTGCGCAGTTCGGGTAAGATGACCTGTTCCAATTGTTCTAAAAAATAAACACTTCCTTTTTTCAAGCGATCTTGTAGTACTTCGTTTTCTTCGGGCAGATCATTTTGCTTGAAATACTTTTGCAATTGAGGCTCAAATTTTTGAGCAATTCCAAAAACTGAACCACTGCTACGTTCTCGCAAAGTCAACACTTGATTAAGCGCATTGGTCGTCAAACTACGCTCGTGTTCTTTGTATTGTCGCAGCAAATCATCCATAGCAAAACGAGCTGCTTTGAAGTCAAAAAGCTCTAGCATTAGTTTTTCTTGGTACTGTTTTTTAGAGGTTTTTAGATCTTGTTCGGTGGGTGCATTTTGATCATTGGATTTGGAGTAATTTTTGACTGCACTATCCGTTCTGACACTCGAAAACTCAATTTTAGTGCGCAAAACAATGCCTTCAAAACTTTTGCAGCGACTGAGCGCAACATAGACCTGGCCGTGCGCGAAAGCAGCTTGTGCATCTATAATCGCGCGCTCAAAGGTCAGTCCTTGACTTTTGTGAATGGTAATTGCCCAAGCCAATTTCAAAGGATATTGCCGAAACAAACCCACGATTTCTTCCTGCACTTCTTTGGTGCTTGCATCCAGGGTATATTTCACATTGGTCCATTCTTCTGTATTCACCTGTATTTCTTCCTCGTCATCAGGACATTGCACATAGATACGGTCTTTTTCTAGCTGCGTGATTTGACCAATTTTACCATTGTAATAGCGTTTTTTAAAGGACAAATCGTTTTTCACAAACATCACCTGCGCGCCTTTTCTAAGCTCCAAAACCTCTTCGGTCGGATAGTTCTTTTCTGCAAAATTACCTTCCACTTCAGCTTCATATTTCCAAATCGGGCGATCAATTTCTGCTAGTTTTTCTTGATTGATATCCTGCGCCGCACGATTGTGAGAAGTTAGTATAATATAAGCTTTATCGGCGGGTGCGACGAAATTAGGAATATAGCGGCTGTTGAGTTGTTCTAGTACAGCTTGGTCGAGTTGGTTGTTACGCACTTTATTGAGCAGTTCGATAAAAGTAGGATCGGATTGGCGGTAGATGTGGGTGAGTTTAATACTTATAGGCTGGGTTGCTTTCAAAGCCAAACTACCAAAAAAATAAGGCGTGGAATAGTGTTCGCGCATCAAATTCCACTCATTGGGTTTCACGACGGGCGGCAGTTGGTGCAAATCGCCAATCATCAGCAATTGTACGCCACCAAAAGGCACTTTCGAGCGACGCAAACGGCGCAATACTTCATCTACGGCATCCAATAAATCAGCGCGCACCATACTAATTTCATCAATAATTAGTAAATCTAAACTCTTGATGAGATCAATCTTTTTCCTAGAAAATTTGCGTTGCTTTTCCGCTTCGTTCTGCTTGTTTGGCAAAAACAGTCCAAAAGATAATTGGAAAAAGGAATGAATGGTCATACCACCTGCATTGATCGCCGCCACGCCCGTTGGTGCAACAACGACCGTTCGCTTGATACTTTCTTCTTTGATTCGACGCAGAAAAGTGGTTTTTCCCGTCCCTGCTTTGCCCGTCAAAAAGATGTTCCGATTGGTGTATTGAACGTAGTCGTAGGCTAGTTCGATTTGCTTATTGGTGCTTTGTACCATTTGCCTTTGTTTTTTGCCTGCCGAAAATCAATAATAGGAAGAAAATATGAATTAAGCAAATGTGGTATGGGTTTGTTTGAGCTAGTTTGAGTTGGTTTGATGTTGTTTGATTTGTTTTTAAAGTTGAGCTTGTTCTTACAATTCCAACAGGTGTCTAGTGGGCCTCGAACCCACATCTTCCACCTCCACAAGGTGACGCTTTGACCGATTAAACTATAGACACAGAGACCAGTGTGGGAATCAAACCCACCTCTGTTGTTTTGCAGACAACTGCCTGAATCACTCGGCTAACTGGTCTGGATAAAATATTGAAGAAGCAGTCGGCAACTAGACCAAAAAATGAATTGTTCTGTTGGAAGTCAGTGTTTTTCATTTATAGCATTAAAATTCAATACTTTAGAAGCAGACTTCTCCAACAATTCTCACTTTAGAAAATTAGGTTTAGCTCTTATCCCGTAACTTCCTGTTGCTGGATAACTTTTCAATTGGGTTTAGGATTTAGAAATGTCATTTTTTGCTCTAAACGGCAAGAATAATTTCCAAATTCGGGTTCAAAAATGACATTTCTTGTTCCCCGATTGGTAAGATTTTCCACAGGAGAAATTGCTGGACTTCTCCAATCTGACTTATTGATTGCTGAATTTTTAGATTTGTCTGCTCACGCCCACTATTGACTACAATGGAAATGTGCTTTGCTATGGAGACAAAGGCAATGGAAAAGAAGGTGGTAGGAATTTAAAAAATACATGATCGCTTGATCTTTATTAGAAAGAATTGCACCTCTAGTGAAGTGCAATGGAACATTTTTTACTCGCATACGAACCCAAAGCGATTTTCGTGGTTAAAAAGTTCCACGCAAATAAAAAAATATGCCAACATTTGAGTTCAAGCAGAAGATCAAGCAGCTAGAAAAGCGAAAAGGCGGCTATTATTATTTGAAAATAGACGCAGCTATTGTGAACCAATTGGAGCGAAAACGCGCTACTCGACTGATCTGCATCATAGATGATAAACTCTCTTATCAGTGTGGATTGAATCATTTGGGCGACGGCAATTTCTACGTCATCCTCGCCACGGCTAAATTAAAATCTTTGGGTAAACAATTGGGAGATGAAGTGCACTTTCAGATCAAAGAAGACCCCAATCCTTTGGGAGTTGCTATACCTGAAGTTTTGGAAGCACTGCTAGAACAAGATGCCGATGCGAAAAGCATTTTTGAAAGTCTAAGCGACGGAAAGAAGCGTAGTTTGATCTTCTCCATTCAAAAGATCAAGAATATTGATTTGCAGGTAGAGAAGATTTTGGCTTTTTTGGAGAAAGTGTCCTAGAAATAATATCTTGACAAATAAGAACGTCTTTGGAAAGCTAGAGTTCAGACATTGAATGTGCCAAAGAATTGATTAAGATTCAGGTGTTGCTTAGTAAATTTGTAGAAAACAGAATGCCCAAACCTGCTTCGACTGAGCAGATTTGGGCAGCTATTCTTTTCAAGTAAATAGAATAGAAGTGATTCTTCAATGCTCATACTCACTATGCCGCTACCGCCGCTGCCACTTTACGTCGAGCAGCCATAGCCGTATTGCGTTTTTTCGCACGCCGCTTAGTGGTTTCCAAGTACGCGCTTGCGCCTGGCTTCTGTAATAGTTCATACATCATTTCCTTAGCGCGAAACAACTGCGCTTTTACCGTCCCTAGCGGAATACTTAACTCCGTAGCAATTTCATCATAGCTCAATTCTTCAAAATAACGTAACTCAATCATCAAGCGATATTTTTCACTCAACTTACCCATCACAGCACGCATCATCTGTATTTTTTGCTTATTTTCATACTGCTCTTCTGGATTTAAAGTATTGGAACGAATATTGGCAGAGTAGTCCTGATCGCTATTTGCATCTATCGGATCATCAATGGAAAGAACGTGTAATCTTTTCTTGCGGATATGGTCAATACAGTTATTGATGGCTATTCGGAACAACCAAGTACTAAACGCATAATGAGGTGCGTAGCTGCTTAATTTACGGAATGCTTTTCCAAAAGCTTCTATCGTTAGATCGTTCGCATCTTCTTTATTGTGAACCATTTTTAGCATAGTATGAAAAACAGAATTGCGATAACGATCCATCAATTCAGAATAAGCCCTTTGATTACCTGCAATAGCGGCTTGTACTAAATTGAAATCGTTTTGAGCTTTCGCTGAAAGATTTGTAGAAATTGTCATGTTCATGGATATTTATGATATTACTAACTATAATTATTTCACCATCGGTTCTTGGCTTTCCTGACCAGTGCTGAACTGAAAATGATATAGTATAGAACCATCATAACATCCAACACAGGTATCCACATAAGCAGACCCCTTTCATCAAGCTTGCGCAAGATAAAACGACTTACTATTACAATAATACTCATGCGAACCAGGAATCCCCAAACGACAAGAGATTGATAACCCTGAAAAAGTGTGAATGTCCCCAAAAAATAGTGCAAGAAGTGGCTGCCCGAAAGCAGTCCTAGAAGCACCTTATGTTTTAGCTTGTAGGAAGTTGCTGTACTCAAATGCCTTTGCTTTTGGCGAAAAAAATCACGCCAAGTACGCTTGGGCTTCGAATACACGAAAGTCCGTTGATCTAAAACAATTGTTGTGTTGTCAAGATGAGATATTGCGTTGATGAAGAGATCATCATCACCGGAAGCAATATGCTCATGGGATTGGAAACCACCTACTTTGTAGTAAAGCGATTTCTCATATATTAAATTTCGTCCAACGCCCATGTACGGGTTTCCCCAAAGTGCAAAGCTTAGATATTGAAGAGCAGCGTAAAAGGTTTCATATCGAATAAATTTATTCAGTAAACCTTTATGCCTATAATAAGGTGCATAGCCTAAACTAATATTGACCTTGTCTTCAATAGATTGCTGCATCAGGCGAAGCCAGTCCGAACTATTTGGACTACAATCTGCATCGGTTAATAAAAGAACATCATACTTAGCAGCTTCAATTCCATCGGCTAAAGCGAACTTTTTGCCAATTTGATCTTGCGATCTGCTAATTAAGCGCAAGATAGGATAGATTTTTTGGAAATCCAAAATAATTTTTTCCGTTTCGTCCGAAGAATTATCGTTTACGACGATCACTTCAAAGGAAGGGTAGCTCTGATTTAGGATTTGGGGCAAGTACTGTTTGAGGTTTTCGGCTTCGTTTTTGGCGCATATAATAATGGACACTTTATGCTGTATCGTTCTGTTGACGGGTGTTTTGAAGAAAAGTAACTTCGGAAAGACCCAAAGCCAATAAAAAAGTTGAATAAAAGTCGCTAGTAGGAATCCAAAAATTAAAAAATGTTGTAGCATCATTTTAAAATACCCAATTGCAGGGAGGGGGAAATGGCTATTAGCAGTTGGCTTTTAACTATTGGCTACTAGCAGTCAGCGAGCCCAACGAAAAAGGAGAAGAGTGGCTTGGCTGACCAAATGCCCACATCAGAAATTGCGGTAGTACTTGTCCCCAAGTCCGTTGATTGTGCTCTCCGCCTTCTACTTCCACGTATGCTATATCTTCATCGCCATAGCCCAGTTGTTCCAGCGCGTCAATTACGTCTTGCGTATCATCAATTGAGTCAATAATACCGTTTCCATTTCGATCTGCGCGCTCATCATTCGTGCCCGTTTGAAACCAAAAATTTAAGCCCTCGCGCTTCTCTGCTTCCAGCAAATAGTCCTGTACAATTCGATTGGCGTCAGGGTCAGGATGTGCTTCTATGGGTTGTGAACGCCACCAAAAAGAACCTGAAAAAACACCTACTTTTTGAAACAAATCAGGATGATGCCAGACGATATCAAAGGCAGAAAGTCCCCCTAGCGAAAAGCCTGCAAATACCCTACGTTTGATGCGCTCCTTCAACTGGTAGTGATCGCGCATGAAAGGAATTAATTCTAAGGTAACAAAACGCGTGTAATCATCCGCCAAGTCTCCTCTACCCTTGTAGTCCAAACGATCTGCGGTGCCGTATTCCCTCAATCTGCGCTCATTGGCATACATAGCAACTACGATCAAACGCCCGATGTATCTACTCCGCCACAATTTCTCTACCGCTCTCTTCATGCCCACTGCCAACATATCCTGACCATCGTTGATGTATAAAATATCGTATTTGGTAGTGCTGCGACTGTAGAAGTCCGTTGGCAAGAATACATCGACCTTGATGTTGCGACCAAGCTGAGGCGAGTAGTTATCCAGATGATCCACGTATAGCTTTCGCTGTGGCAGTATCCCTAGTTTTTGGCAAATCCGAATGATTCGTTGCTTCATAAATTGTTGAATAATGAATAGCAAAGGTCGTTTTTCGTAGCGATAAATGAATTGATTTGAACTTTTTTTTGAAAAAGCTTCATCCGAAATCGTAAACAAGCCCTAAATTCGATAGGTGATTGGACGGATAGCAATTAGGCTCAATATACCATCGCCATTTCCATCACTCGACCAAGCACAAGGCTATCTTCTGATAACTGCTCTAGGTGAAAACCCCGAACAGTATTGAGCAAATCAGCTTCTATATCGGTCTCAATTTTGATGTAGTTGTCTGTAAAACCATTCATTTTACCCTTCTTTTTGCTGTTTTCAAATAAAGTAGGTCGCGTTTCCCCGATATGTTGTTTATAAAAATGACGACGCTTTTTCTCTGATAGTATGGTGAGCATTTTATTGCGTTTTCTGCGGTCTGCTATGGAAACGGGATGAGGCATTCTGGCGGCTAAAGTATTTTCTCGTTCAGAATAGGTGAAAACATGCAGATAAGAAATAGGCAATTCATTCAAAAACCGATAAGTCTCCAAGAAGTCTTCTGCTGTCTCGCCAGGAAAACCAACAATTACATCCACACCAATGCAGCAATGCGGCATCAATGCTTTAATAGTAGCAACGCGCTCTGCATATAGTTCTCTTTTGTAGCGGCGACGCATAGATTTCAATTGCTTGTTATTGCCCGACTGCAAGGGCATGTGAAAGTGAGGAACGAATCGTTTGGATTGTGCAACGAACTCAATGATTTCGTCTGAACACAAATTGGGTTCTATGCTAGAAATACGAAAGCGATCTATGCCTTTCACTTCATCCAACTCTTGAATGAGATCAATGAACATGGCTTCTTTTTTTGGCCGAATGCCTTCTACTACTTCGCCTCCATTCCCAAAGTCACCAATATTGACACCCGTCAGTACAATTTCTTTGACACCTCTTTCCGCAATTTTTTGTGCATTCAGAACAACATTTTTGACACTATCACTTCGGCTCTTTCCTCTTGCCAAAGGAATGGTACAGAAAGAGCATTTATAGTCGCAGCCATCTTGTATTTTCAAAAAAGAGCGCGTCCGGTCTCCAAAGCTAAAAGCATTGACAAAGCTATTGGCTTGTTGCACTTCTCCCGCTAGCACCATGCCTTTTTCGGGTGCTTTGCTAAGATCATCAATGTACTCTAGCAATCTAAATTTTTCCGCTGCTCCTAGCACCAAATCAACGCCAGGAATATTGGAAATTTCTTCTGGTTTCAATTGCGCATAGCAACCAATGACTACCACAAAGGCGTGCGGTGCTCTTCGCAATGCCTGTCGCACGACTTTTCGACATTTACGGTCCGCAAAATCCGTCACCGAACACGTATTGATGACGTAAATATCTGCACCTTCCTGAAATTGGACTTCTCGGTAGCCAGCCTCTTCAAAAAGCCGACCAATAGTAGAAGTTTCAGAAAAGTTCAACTTACAACCTAAAGTGTAGAATGCGACTGACTTCGGTGTCATTTTATTGTTTTGCTGTTGCGATTATGCGATAAGCATATTTTATTGTTGCCTTATTGGTTTGCAAGAATACTAATGTCGTAGCTAGAGGAATAGTTTTACTGCTTTGTAAGTCCTTTGTAGAAACCGCAGATTTAAAAGGGTCAAGCGATTCATCCTGCAATGATAAAGGCAATGACAAAGGCAACTACAGCAACAATAAGACCATACATAAATATATTGTAGCAAATACTAAGATAGCGATATTTTTTTGCTAATACTTTTCCTAAATAGTAAAGATCACGCGTCATAGAACTGTATAAAAAGTCACTATCTTTTATCATTTCCATCATGCCACCATGAAAGACATCCAAGTCCATGTTGTAGTAATTGCCAAAGAAAAGCAAGTTGGAAGATTTATTCAAGATATCTTCCTGCGTGAACTTTCCTTCTGTCACTTTGGGGCGAGTGGAGAGTGTAGCGTAAACAATGGAAATCAGACAAACAATGAGTAAAATAAGCGTTGGAATGATGAAATTGGGGAAATCTATGAAGCGCGGAACCAGCGAAGAAATCACAATGGAAACAATAATCGCATTGATACTCAGCATGATATTTGCTTTGTTGTCGGCAATGGAACTCAAATTGATATGCGTTCGGTAGGTACTTCTATACATGGTTTCTACACCTCGTCCCAACTTCAACTCTTTCAGTTCTGCTTCTGCCAAACCCTTGCCCCCTTTCTTTTTCTTTTTCTTCTTTTTTTTCTTCTTTTTCTTTTTTTTCTTCTTCTTTTTTTCTTCCTCCAATTTCATTTCTTTCATCGCCAATTCGTCTGGGTACAAGCGCAATTTTTGTTTTTCCAACTGACGGATGTGTTTTTCTTTTCGCTCTTGATAAAGTGACCTAGCCACTTCCGTAAGATATTCTTGCTGCTTCATAAATGCCAACTCAAAGTCTATCCATTCTTGCTCCGACATGATTTTCCCGCGCGTAATGGCAAGTTCCTGCCGAACCTTTCCACAATTGTCCCAATAGGCGACACTTCCCAGATGACTTAAATCGGCATCTCTAAGAATTTGATTGAGCAGCTTTTCTGGTTCAGCATCATATTTGGTATCGCGAATCGCACTATTGACTTGTTCTATTTTCTCTGCATCGTATTGGTATTGATTTAAAAAATCACTTGCAATGATGACGCTTCGTTCTTCGTGATTTTCTGGACCTTCACTGTAACCTGCATCGTGAAACCAAGCCGCTAGTTCTAATATCTCTCGTTCTTCTTCACTCAGAGAATAGCCCGCTGCGATGTGATGTACGGCTTCCACTACATTCTGCACGTGCTGAATATTGTGATAGACATACTTATTGTCCACTTGTTCTTTGAAATGTAGTTCTATAAAATCTTCTGCCGCCGATACAATGGAAGAACGTTTTACATCGGTCATAAAAACTGATTTTTTCTACAACTCCTTTTATAAGTTTTTTGACAAATCAAAAGTCTCGGCTCAAACTTAATGAATTTTAAGAATTATTTCGTTCTGTCCTGCACTAAGGATTTTCTTATGAAATATTTTGATGACAAAATTAGCCACAAATGCACGAATGAAAAAATCGAGTAGCATCTATTTTCTGGTTCTGAATGATTTCATTTGGTCAGCATTATTTATGGAAGCTCACGTTTATCTTCAAATCATATGGGCGTCACGCCTTAGGCGGACAAGTCGAGCCCATATGATTTGACCAAGGTTTTTTAAAGGGAGAAGCGGCGAATTTCGCCGCTTCTCCCTTTAAAAAA
>JBCCRX010000014.1:0-35110 GCA_039201015.1 Bacteroidota bacterium
CTAAGAAGCTGTTTGCATTTAATACTTCGATTTTGTTATGCTCCTTTTTTCACCACTTATCGTTAGCAAAATACTTATCAGCCAGAGGCAGACAAGTTTTAGCGATGGCTAAACTCCGTTTTTGCTGCCTCAATTGGTAAAAAAATGACCAGTAACAATTCTCAAAAAATAAATCAAAACAGCTTCTAAGCAATTACCTTATTTTACGGGACTTCTGTGCACTTTAAAAATTATATTTTAGAATAAGGAAACTTTTTCCAATTTATCATTGTATCAATAGTGAGTACTCGCATAATGTTTTTTTATGAAAAAGTCAAGTCATTTAAAGACAATACTTAGATTTCTTTCGTTAAATCATTATATTGCCAAATATTTTTTACAAAAGGTGCAGTAATAATTCTATCAGGAAGGTGAAGTAATTAAATCTGCCTCACTATATCCGCCTTTTAGGTGTGAGGCTGCTTTGTTATTGAACACAAACTAATTTGAACTTATAAATTTATTGTTGCACATTCACCCAGTTAAGTCCCATAATAATATGCGTCAGCTAAAAATTACAAATAAAATTACGTCCAGAGAGAGTGTTGCGCTGGATAAATACCTTAATGATATAGGTAAAATTCCCTTGCTTTCTGCGGAAGAAGAGGCAGAAATGGCAAGAAGGATAAGAGATGGTGATGAAGAGGCACTTGACCGCTTGACGCGAGGTAATTTGCGATTCGTGGTTTCGGTGGCTAAACAATACCAAAATCAAGGACTCTCACTGAGCGATTTAATCAATGAAGGCAATGTAGGTTTGATGAAGGCGGCTCGCCGTTTTGATGAAACCAAGGGATTTAAGTTTATCTCCTACGCGGTTTGGTGGATTCGTCAGTCGATCTTGCAAGCGATTGTAGAGCATTCGCGCATCGTGCGTTTACCGCTCAATAAAGTAGGTTCTTACAACAAAGTGAACAAAGCTTTTATCTCCTTTGTGCAAGCCAACGAGCGAGAACCGACACACGAAGAACTGGCAGACATTCTAGAAATTAGTCCGAAAGAAATCGCAAATATGCTGAAAGGTGGTGGTCGTCATGTTTCTTTTGATGCGCCTTTGAGTGGAGAAGATGGTGATGCGACCATGCTCGATACCATTTCCAATGACGGCGATATGGCACCCGACGAAGATTTGATGGAAGAGTCCTTGAAAGGGGAAGTCCAGCAAAGTTTATCTATTCTTAGCCCTAGAGAAGTAGAAGTACTTTCTTCTTATTATGGCTTAAATGGACATCAAGCTTTGACCCTGGAAGAAATTGGAGATTTATACGATTTGACGAGAGAACGCGTTCGCCAAATTAAAGAACGTGCTATTCGCCGACTTAGAAAGTCCTACAATAGAAATGATTTGCGCTCCTATCTAGGAAAGTAAATACGGAAGAGTGGAAAGTGTGTAATACAACTTACAGTAATCCACTCCTCAATAGCTATCAGTGGACAAAAGCACCAAAGTGCAAGCATGCTCGCTTGATATGCCTCTTTCTTTCGCTAGCTTCGATAATTCAGCATTTTCTGTGCCTGGGTTGAAAATAATACGGCGCGGATTTAAGGACAAAATATAGTCATAATAATCTTCCTGCCGTTTCGGATTCAAATATAAAGTAATCGTATCCACTTCTTCTACCTCTGGACGCGCATTAATGATCGGAATATCCGCTACACTCCCTTTTTTGATACCAATTGGGATCACTTCTTCTCCTTTGTTTTTCAAACGATGTATCGCACTGTAAGAAACCCGCTGTGGATTGGTGGATGCGCCTAAAACAATAGTTTTACCCATAAATTTTTTTGTAAGATGAAGGAAGGCTCTTATGGTTATAATCAAAAGAGAAACAGGCGACTTTCATTGAAAGTTTGTACGTTGAACTTTAATATGTGCTTTTGTAAGATTCTTGACAATATTCGAAGAACATAGCAAAATTGTCCAAATAAGCATTGTTTTCTTGTCGATAATAAATGGCATTGGTACGCATATTCCACCAATCTGTGATTTGAATTGGAAAGCCAATCGTAAACGATAAAGTCTTCGCATTTTTCAGGTTTTCGGATACTAAAAATAAACGTCCTGTCTCAGGATCGAATCGCTGTTGGGAACGAGCAATAGCACTGTCTTGGACGGCATATTCCATAGAAAAGAAGACGCTTTTATAATTCAAATCCAACTTCACTGCATCCGTCAGTGCAGCTTGTAGCGCGGTATTCCCTGCGAAGAAGGTATTGGGATCAAAAAAGTAAACAAAGGGAGCGAGTTCTCTAAAAGTCGGTCGCGTGATTCTGCGCGAATAGGAAAGCGTACTTTTGAATGGTTCGCTAAACTGATGCGACAAAAACACACTTGGAAACAACTGCCCAAATTGGCGATCTACGACTCGACCTTCGGTTTCCGTATCCAGTTTGGAATCGCTGTATTCGTAGCGCAAACCTACTTTTGCACTAGTATTGGCATTGATTTTCCAATCGCTCGAAGCATAAGTTGCGAAAATCTGTTCGGAGAGTTCGCTACTGCTCGTCAAAGAAGCATCTTGCACCCAATCCATATCTTCCAAAGTCTCTACGGCTACCTCATTGTCGAAAGCAGAATTAACCACTTTTGCACCTAATTCTAGCCTGAAATTATCCTTTATTAGAACTAGCCAATAATTTAGTAGAGCAAAAAAATCGGCAAAATAAATACGTCATTTTGGGCTTAGGCGTATTCGCTTTGCTTGCCGTTGGTTTGGGCTATTACTTTTCGCGTCACCGCAAATTGCAATTAGAACAGTCGCTCGCAGAAGTCAAAGAAAGCCTGTTGCGCCTACAAATCAATCCACATTTCATTTTCAATACGCTCAATTCCATTCAATCCTCTTTTTTGCAAGAAGATGAAGAAAAAACCATCCATTTATTCAGTCGATTTTCCAATTTGATGCGTCAAGTCTTACACAATTCTGAAAGTGCTTTTGTGCCATTGAGTGAAGAATTGGATTTGCTCATCAATTACTTAGAACTCGAAAAATTCGTTCCAATGATAAGTTTGATTATAAGATAGAAATCGAAGATCAAGTCAATTTGTATCATACCAAAGTGCCGAGCATGATCTTACAAATCTTTGTAGAAAATGCGATTTGGCACGGTATCGGTCCGAAAAGAAATCGAGGCTTGATTCGTATCTCAGTCAGCGAAGAAAAGGGCAAACACAAAATCACCGTAGAAGATGATGGCATCGGGCGTTCCTTTTCTATCTTGCAAAAGTCGAAAGATCAAAAAAGCAAGAAATCGCTCGGTACAAAACTAGCTGTGCAACGGGTGCAACAATTAAATCGGAAATTTGAGAAGGGTTTGGTGTTAGAGGTGCAAGATCGGGAGGAGGTGTCGGGGACGCGGGTGTCGATGTTGGCTTGATAACTCATGTTAGAAGTGATAATGCTTAACTTTTCGACTAGTCTGCGTGTTTGGTAAAAGAGTAATAGGGCATATAAAATATGCATATTTACGTGAAATTAGTCTAAAAATTATTCCTATGGTTTTATCAAAGCTTTTGCCATCTATTCAGCAACTTCCTTTCTTGGATAAGTTGCGTTTGATTGGAATTTTAGCAGAAGAAATACAGCAACCTTTTCAGGCAGAATCATCTACTTCTGCTTATTTACAACCCAATCAAATCTATTATATTCACACTCCCTACGATACTTTTGGAGCAGCAGAAATATTAATGAAGACGCTAGAAGATGGAGGGATAAACGCTTAATGAATATGAAATTTCGCTATTCTACTCTACATCCAGAACAAAATCAATTAGATAGTCTTCCAAGAGTGCCGCTTCAAATTTCATTAGCCGATAAAAGTATTGAAGTAGTAGGCTTATTGGATAGTGGTGCAACGATTAATGTATTGCCATTTGATATTGGAAAATCTCTAGGTGCAACTTGGGAAGAGCAAAAAGCCATTATTCCATTAGCAGGAAATCTACGACAATCTTTAGCGCAACCTTTAATACTCAACGCTATAGTAGGCGAGTATCCAAGCGTTCAATTAGCTTTTGCATGGGTCAATCATAACAATGTTCCTTTAATTTTAGGACAAACTAATTTTTTCGCAGAATTTGATGTTGCGTTCTATCGCTCTAGGTTTGAATTTGAGGTGAAGCCCAAAAATCCTAAAGCCAATTTGAGCGAAAAGTAAATCACACCATGCAAATAACAAAAGTATTTACGCTCTTTTTTTTCCTTATATCTCTCAGTTGCCAATCGCATAAAACACTGAATAACAAATTATTATACTCGACCGAAAGTGTAAAGCTATCCTCTGATTCACTCGCTAAAATGACCACCTACTTCCATCAACTCGTCGATGAAAAAAAACTAGCAGGCGTACAAATTGGCGTGCTGCGAAAGGACGAATTGGTCTATTTTGATACTTATGGTTTTGCAGACATTGAAAACAGCAAAGCATTGGGAGAAAACAGCATTTTCAGAATATTTTCGATGACCAAACCTATTGTTTCGGTGGCGTTGATGCAGCTCTATGAACAAGGTAAATTTCAACTCAATGATCCATTGCATCAATACCTACCTGCTTTCAAAGACTCAAAAATTCTACAAGATTCCACCTTGATTTCCTCTCCAACACCCTTACGAATTGTTGATTTACTGCGCCATACTTCGGGCTATTCTTATGGGCGCACCAACAATCCAAAACTCAGCGAATGTTATGCGAAAGCCAATTTGAATAGCTCCACAAGCAATGAAGATTTTGTGAACCAATTAGCCCAAATTCCACTTCAATTTGAACCAGGCACTGATTGGCAATACGGCTTTTCTACCAATGTGGTTGGTCGCTTGGTAGAAGTGCTGTCGGGCAAATCTTTGGATCAATATTTGCAGGATCATATTTTAATGTCTTTGCAGATGAAGGATACGCATTTTCAATTGCCCAAAGACAAAGTGGATCGTTTCACAGTTGGCTATCGGTGGAGCGAAGAAAATGGCTTGTATGTCTCAGAAGCAGCAGACGACAACCGCTACGTCCGCGAAGTGACCCGCTTCAACGGTGGCGGCGGTTTGGTCTCGACTACTGCTGATTATTTGAATTTCTGCCAAATGCTACTCAATAAAGGCGAATGGAACGGGCAGCGCATCCTGAAAGCCGAAACCATTGATTTGATGTTTCAAGATCATTTAAAAGATGTAAGACTGAATCAAGCTGAACCTCTGCGATTGCCTCTTGGCGAAGCAAGTTTTGGTTTGGGTTTTGCGATCAAAGGCAATAGTCCTGATGAATTACAGCAAGTCTTTGGTTGGGGCGGCGCAGTGGGTACATATTTCAAAGTTGATCTGGAACACGATTTGGCGTATGTGATGATGATTCAAATTTCGCCCTATCGTCATTTGGGTTTGCGCAGTAGAATCCAAGATTTTGTGAATGCGGCGATTATAAAATAAGGAGCAACCTACTCTCAACCTCTCATTCTCTCAATCCTCTCAACCTCTCAAACTCTCTCAATCCTCTCAACCTCTCAAACTCTCTCAAACTCTCTCAAACTCTCTCAACACATGCTCAACTGCCTAATCATAGACGACGAAAAAGATGCTAGAGATGCGCTGCGCATTTTGGTCAAAAAGTTTGTGCCCAACGTGAAAATCATGGGAGAAGCCGAAGGCGTAAAATCAGGTTTAGTACAAATCGAAAAAACGAATCCACAAGTCGTTTTCCTCGACATCAATATGCAAGACGGTACAGGTTTTGATCTACTCGATCAATTAGAAAAAGTCGATTTTCACTTGGTCTTCATCACCGCCTACGATCAATATGCGATAAAAGCGTTCAAATATGCGGCACTCAATTATTTACTCAAACCCATTGATTTACAATAACTTAGAAAGTGTGTTCAGCGCATCGAACAGTTGCAACAACCCAACAACACGCTAGAAAAACTCGCTTCCCTCCAATCTTCGCCACTTTTGCAAGAACTATTGAGTACCCAAAAAAACTACAAAGAACGCTTCACCATCAAAAAAGCATCAGGCATTTATCTACTCACCGTCGCAGACATCAGCTATTTCTTTGCCGATGATAATTTGGTCTTTGCCATTGATAAAAACAATAAGCGACACACCATTTCGCATCGCATCAATGAACTAGAAGAACTCCTCGACCCAAAGCTCTTCTTCCGCATCAATCGCAGCGAAATCGTCCATATCCATTTCATTCAAAAAATGGAAGGCTACTTTGCCAATCGTTTGATTATTCAACTAAAAAATTCAGCGGTAAAGTTGAAGACGAGTACGCCGAGAACGGCTGCCTTTCGGAAGTGGTTGGAGGGCTAGCTCCAAAAGGAATTAAATCACTGAATTATGCTTTTCATCCAACCAACTTATTCATCTTTTTACCTCTACTATTTACTATCCTTTGCGTTCAAGTACAAAATAAGAAATGTAATCAGAATTTCTGATTGTAACGTTTTGCGGTGAAAGAAAAAAATCTATAAAAATCAGCAAGTTGAGGGGTTTCCCGCGCCTTCATCTCTCCCTCCTGAAGTTCCCTTCGCTGCCTCAGCAGCGAAGTATGTGGAATTTCGACACTTATGAAACGCTATTGCAGCATTTACTAACCACCGCATTCCGTTATAATCAGCAGAATTTATACCCGAAGTATCACTCAAATATTTCGTGCTTTGATACTACATATCTCTGTCATAACTCTTTAGTCTTCAAATCAAAAATAAAACCATATCCTTAGTCAATGCGTTAGAGAGGGAAATTGTATAAAATTGGAACGGTATTTTCAGTAGAACTATGGCAAAGGAACAAGAACAGCAAAAGCCTAAACTAAATCGAGAAAATCTAAAGGAATCCCTCAAAATATTCAAATACGTCTATCCTTACCGAGGCTATCTCATCGGTGGGCTTTTCATCCTATTCCTTTCTAGCCTAGTGACCATGATTATTCCCTTCCTTTCGGGGCAAATGGTTGATATTTCACTGGATGCCTCTGAAATGGATTGGACATTGAGAGATATCGGAAAATTTCTGATTGTCATTTTTGTTTTTCAAGGCATCACTTCTTACTTCCGAATATTATTCTTTGCGGTGGCTAGTGAAAAGGGCGTTGCGGATGTGAGAAAAGCGGTTTATACCAAACTCATTGGCTTACCAACGGTCTTTTTTGAGGAAAATAAATCAGGGGAATTAATCAGCCGAATTTCTGCAGATGTAAGTAAGTTATACAGCATGTTTTCCGTCACGCTAGCGGAATTTGTTCGACAAGCCTTTACGCTGATCGTGAGTGTTATTCTGCTATTGATTCGTTCTAAGGAACTGGCAATCATCATGTTAGCAATTTTTCCTGCGGTCATCATTGCGGCTTTGTTCTTTGGTCGATATATCCGAAAGCTGTCCAAAGAAAGACAAGAAGAACTAGCCGCTTCCAATTCCATTTTGGGGGAATCCATACAATCCATCCAAGCTGTTAAAATCTTTACCAACGAATTTTTCGAACTCAATAAATACCGATCAGGCATAGATCGAATGGTCGTGGTCGCACTGAAGTATGCGCGTGCGCGCGCTTTGTTTGCTTTTGTGATTATTGTACTGCTGTTCGGTTCTATTTTTTTCATCCTTTGGCAAGGCGCAACTATGGTAGAAAACGGAACGATGACGGCGGGTTTGTTGATTGAGTTCTTGCTCTATATGATTTTCATCGGTGGCAGTGTCGGTAGCTTGGGTAATTTTTATACAGAAATCATCAGCGCAATTGGTGCGACCGAGCGCATACGCGAAATTTTAAACGAAAAAGTAGAAATTGATTTAGAAAAAGAAAGAAGTGCTACCAAGCTAAAAATAAGCGGGAATATTACTTACGAGAATGTGCATTTTAGCTATCCCACGCGCAGAGATATGCCCGTACTAAAAGGCATTAGTTTTGAAGTGCCCGTAGGTCAAAAAGTAGCTTTAGTGGGAACGAGTGGTTCTGGAAAATCAACAACTTTGCAGCTACTCCTCAAGTTTTATGAACTCCAAAGAGGTGTCATCAAAGTAGATAATATAGACATCCAAAACTACGACACCACTGCCTTTCGCCAAAACATAGCGGTTGTTCCACAAGAAGTGATACTGTTCGGTGGAACAATTGGCGAAAATATTGCTTATGGCAAACCTGGTGCGAGCCGAATAGAAATAGAAGCCGCTGCTAGAAAAGCCAACGCCTACGACTTCATTATGTCTTTCCCAGACGGCTTTGAAACCATTGTTGGAGAACGTGGCATCAAGCTATCGGGCGGGCAAAGACAGCGCGTTGCCATTGCAAGAG
The DNA here is from genome assembly GCA_039201015.1 of Bacteroidota bacterium. Classification (GTDB taxonomy): domain Bacteria; phylum Bacteroidota; class Bacteroidia; order Chitinophagales; family Saprospiraceae; genus JAAUTG01. The sequence continues at coordinate 8,323 of JBCCRX010000014.1, forward strand.
CGATCCTGAAAGACCCTGCTATTTTGCTACTAGACGAAGCCACTTCTTCATTGGATGCTGAATCAGAAAAAGTCGTGCAAGATGCCTTGAATGTGCTCATGGAAGGGCGAACATCCATCATCATCGCTCACCGACTTTCTACCATCCGAGATGTAGATAAAATATATGTGCTGGAAGAAGGCGAAATCGTGGAAGCAGGTACGCACCTTGAACTATCTATGAAAGAAGAAGGCGCGTATAATAATTTAGCCAAACTGCAATTTGATTTAGCAGAATTAGGCTAATTCGATGCCTTTTCCTAGTTTTGCGCTCCATTTATAGATACCCACGTGACGGAATTGGTAGACGTGCTACCTTGAGGGGGTAGTGTCCTATGGACGTGCTGGTTCGACTCCAGTCGTGGGTACTTCTTTTCCAAACGCTTTGTTAACATCTTAACTTTCCCATTTTATCTGCTGCTGTGGCAGTAATTTCACCCCAAAAAAACAACATGCTTTCTATCCGATTGATTCATTTCTTTTTGTGTTTACTGCTCTTCACCGCTTGCCAATCTCAAGAAAGTCCCAAAGAGGAAGTACTTTCCATGACGGGTTTCATCCCGCACGATGATGAAGCGGATGATCCCAATTTCACGCTTTGCCAAGCAGGCTATACTTATCCTTATTACTACTTTGATATTAATAGAAAACGAGACAAAATAGATTTAGCGAACTACTTAAAAGAGCAGTTGAAATACAGTTTTGATGCTGATTTTACGGGCTATCTAACGCTTCGGTTTTTGATGAATTGTGAGGGGAAACTGGGGCGTTTCAGATCAGAAGCCATGAATACGCAATGGCAAGCCGTTGAAGTGGAAGCACAGTATTGGAAGGATATGGAGCAAGCATTGTTAAGCTATCCCAATTGGGTGTTGGGCGAATACGAAGGGAAAACTTACGATTATAATTATTACGTTAGCTTAAAGATAGAAACAGGAAAAATAAAAGAAATCTTACCATGAAATATACACTGCTCTTCGTTCTGGTTTTAGCTACATCGCTATTGAAAGCGCAACCCAACTGCAATATTTACAAAGAGGATGCCGATTGCTTCGAGGCTTGTATGCTGTTGACAAAAGCGACCGATATGCTTCAAGGTAGTCAACAACAACAAGTATCTTTCAATAAAGCGATAGCACTTTGCCCGCAATTCCATCAAGCTTATTACGAAAAAGCTTGGGCTTTTCTAAAAAATGGTCGCTTTATAGAATGGCGATCTATTATTGACCAAGCGGTAGAACTACGTCCGCAAGAGTATTTGGGCTATCGTGCCGTGGCGCGCTATCAGTACTTGCGGGATTATCAAGGTGCGCTAGACGATTTTGCGCTTTTAGACGAATTGGTCAATTACGATTTAGGCAATACCGTGGAAGGAAATTATCATTTGAACATCATCAGAGCCTTGTGCTACAAAGGTTTGGGAGCAGTAGATGAAGCCATTGAAGTCATTTTGCAGCAACTTCAGCAAAGCGATCATGTGCTCGGCAATTACGACTATATCCATTTAGGGGTTTTGTATTTAGAAGCCAATCAGACTGCCTTAGCGGTGGATTATCTCGAAAAGCAAGTGGCGCACAATCCCTACATCGCCGATAGCTTTTTTTATTTGGCAAAGGCTTATGTCCAAAATGGCGAAAAAGGAAAAGCCAAAACGAATCTGAAAAAAGCAAAAGAACTGTATCAAGCAGGTGAAAAAAGAAGCCACTTCTACAATGAGCCTATGGATGCGGTGTATTGGAGAGATATGGAGGAGTTGGCAAGTATGCTTTAAACAAATGCTTCTTGTTCTTTCTCTATTTTCATCTGCTTGTTTTCTCTAAACAACACCAAAAAAATACCCAGTACAATAGCCGCCAAAACGGCTGGAAACATCCAAATATTGACCCAAACCTTTACGCCTTCTATGGTGTAATAATCCACCACTCTGCCTGCTACCATAGAGCCAATGTACATGCCGATGCCGTAAGTTACTAGCGTAATCAGTCCTTGCGCACTGGAGCGCGTTTCTTCTGGCGCGGCTTTATCCACGTAAATTTGCCCTGTGACAAAGAAAAAATCATAGCACAAACCATGCAATAAAATACCGATATAAAACATGAAAAGTAGTTCTTCATTATTACCATACGCAAACATCACGTAGCGCAACACCCAGCAAAACATCCCAATGGCAATCATCCATTTGATACCCAATTTTCTAAAAAAGAAGGGCATCAGTAGCAGAAATAAGATTTCCGTTCCTTGTCCACCTACGCCCATAATGGCAGCGGTATATTCCATGCCGCTTTCATTCAAAAATGGATTCGTAAAAGCATAATAGAAAGAAAGCGGTATAGAAATTAATAGGGAACTAATCACTAGAACAGCAAAAGAGCGATTTTTCATTAGCTGCAAAGCATCCAAGCCAAGTAGTTTGGCAGCGCTTGCTTTTTCACCTTTTGCTTGAGGTGGCGTATTAGGCAACGTAAAAGCGTAAATTCCTGTAATTACAGAAACCACTGCACCCAATTTTAAGGGAATTGCGGTCAGTTCTACTTTCATCAAGCCAATAATGACACCCGCAATGATCCAACCAATTGTACCAAGCACTCGGATGGAAGGAAATTCTTTTTCAGGGTCTTTCATTTGATAAAAAGCAACGGCGTTTGCGATGGCAAGAGTCGGCATGTAGCAAAGTGAATAGAGCAACAAGAACCAATAGACGCCGCTCGTCGTTTGTACTTGAGATACCATAAATAGCAGCACACCTCCTAATAAATGCATGACTGCCAAAACCCGCTGTGCTGCAAAAAAACGATCCGCGATCATTCCTACGAATAAAGGCGCTACAATCGCCGCTAGAGAAACTGTGCTGTAAATATTTCCAACATCTGTTCCTTGAAATCCAATCTCTCCTAAATAAGAGCCCAAAGTCACGTACCAACTTCCCCAGATGAAAAATTGGAGAAACATCATAATAGAAAGTTGAAGCCGTATATTTTTATCCATTTTTTGTTTGTTTAAAATTCGATTGTAAACACACCTACTCTATCTTTAAAGAAACGAGTAAAGTAGTGGTCAGTTGATCTCAACTTTAAATATGCTAGCTAATAAATAATTGATAATCAATATTTTAGTTTTTGAGATGGCTGTTTTTTTAAGTAAGGTAGTAGAAAATATCAACTTGATTTCGACTTTGTTCACTTCTCCTCTTCCTTTCTCTTTTCGATTTTCTCCATTATTTTCTTAACCTCTGAAATCGGCAGGTTTACGATTTTTGAAATAGTTTCAGGTGACATATTTTCCTCTAGACACCTTTCAATTACATCTTCTTTTTCTTCTATTTTGCCCTCTATTTTGCCTTCTGTCCGAGCTGTATCAACTACATTTTTAATGTCTCTATATGTTTTTAAGCTCTCTTCATATTCCTTTCGCTCTTCTTCAGTGAATCCTGCTATTTCTGCAACTTTAAATAATTTTTTAAACACCCGCTCTTGCAAAGCCTTTGGTCTATCTTGTAGCTTCTGAAGATGCGTAAACACATACATCCATTTATCGAAACGTGTCTCTAACTCTGACTGCTTCTTATTAAATTTTGGTAGTTCAATATATATAAATTTTAGCTTATCATAGAACACCTCGCATTTTTGATTCTTTAACTCAATGATATGCAACAAATCTTTGTCTTGCTTATGCTCGTCAAACTCAAAATCTAAAATCCCTATCGAATAAATAGGTTCTAAGCGATAATCCCAATCTCCTCTCTTTGCTTGTTCCTGTATCGGAAACGAAGCATAAAACACGCTTCTGTCCTTGAAATAGTTTTGCTTCGCCTTTTGCATCTCTACAATAAAACGTTCATCGTTTTTGCCTACACAGTAAATATCGAAAACCGCTTTCCTATCTATTTTATATTTTCCAAAATGTTCATTGCTGGAATAAGTGAGGTCTTTTATTTCTCGATTTGGTAAGATTTCATTTAAAAAATCAATCAGCAAATCCTTATTCGGTTCTGTTCCAAATAGTTTTTTGAAACCAAAATCTGTAAGTGGATTGATATATTTTTCCTCCTCCTTGTTTTTCATAATTACTGATATTTCTGCTTACTACTCTAACAAAATTAACGATTGAGCGCGTATTTGGTGTAATAAATGATCGCCTGAAGTGGAGAAAAAGTAAGCGACTCCAATTGCTGCGCCATTTTTTTGCGAAAGGCTTCAGGCTCACTGCTTCTAGCGCTTAGTGCATCTATATCCATAGAAGACAATAGCAAATGGCTCAATTCAGAAGCAGCAATGGGAAAGCCAATCAGTTCCTCTTCCTGCACTTCCAATTTAATTCGATCTTGTGGTGTGATCAAATCCGCAAAGTCTTCTTGGTGATTATAATCGATTTCGCTTCGTGGTTTGAATAAATCAAGGTGCTCGTAGGCTTTATTCAGTATCACCTCAAAATCATAGATCAACAAAGTACTATCTGCTTTTGCCACTCGAAGAATTTCTTCCAACAGTAAACGAGACTTTGCATAATAAAGAGCACCCCCAAAAGTAATGAGATCAAAACTAGCATTAGGAAAGTCTATCCTTGCCTTATCATAGTGAGCGTATTGTATTTTTTCGTGCGCAATCGCTCTTTCGAGCATAGCCTCGCTGGGATCAATTCCTATTATTGCTTCACAAAAGGGAACGAGGGCGATGCTAGACTTGCCCGTGCCACAACCAACATCAAGTGCCTTTTCAAATTGCTGATGTTGATGGAGTGCTTTTCTCAAAATTAAGCGATGCAAAGGCGGGCGATAGGATTGATAATGATGCGCAACAGTATTATTGTAATCTCTTCTCATTTCTTATCTCAATTTTATTGCAATTGATTGATTACGAGTATTTAACATCTAAGTCTAGCTACTCTTCTAAGGAGCTATCTAACAATTTCTCGTTTAGAATCTAGAAATGTCATTTTCGCTCTAAACTGCAAGAATAATTCCTAAGTTAGGGTTCAAAAATGACATTTCTCGCTCTCTGATTGCTAAAATTTTCCACACGAGCAATTGCTGGGGCTATCATTTCTGTCCTAAGGTCCTTTTGAAAGCGGAAGTAATACCAATCAAGCAATCGCAAGAAAGCTAGACTTTGTTGATTCGTTGAATTGTTTATTGCACAGATTCCCTTGATTTTACTTTTTTTGGTAATGATTATCAGTTAAACAAATGAACATATCAATATTATAAACAGAGAAAAATTTCTTGCGATTGCCATAGTAATACCAATCAGAGGAATCGACTTTTTCGATTATTTCTAATATCTTTGTATAAAGTCACTTGTAATAAATCTGTCTTTGTTGCTAAGGTAATTCAAATAAATCGACTTTTTACAATCTCCCTTCTCCATGTAGATTAAGTTGGTCTGTTTAAAATGTTTTACCAGTTTAGTTCTACTTTGGCACTTTAAATTCACACATGTAAGCACTGAAAACAAAATAAAAGACTTCGTTTTTTATTTTGTTTTCAATAACATCCTTTCTGTCCATAAAGCCTCTAAAAGAAAAATTTTTACTGCGTAAAAATTTTTCTTTTGAAGAGAGTTAAGTCTCTTTCCCTAAAGTGCCAAAGTAGAACTAAGTACATTGTAAAATAAGTTTCTTTGTATTTTAGATAGGGGAGTTTGAGGGAGAAAAAAGGGTTTTAGAAAAACCCTTTTTTCTCCCTCACCCTTCTTTGCCGCCGTCTTCGACGGCGGCAGATAGGTTTTTTGAAGCTCGAAATTCTAAGGAATTTCTCGCTTCTCAAAATTAAAACAAACTTAGTTTACAGTGTATTCAAATCAGCGAAACGTAAGTTTATATCCATTTGAAACTCACATTTGGGATTTATTCATGCCGCTACAAAATGCAAAATGTTAAAATATCGTTATATTTAATGTACCTGATATGAGGTACTTTGGTGGCAATGATATCGTCAGCTAAATAAGTAAGAACATCCCAGTTGAAAGCATGACTTTTAAGGTCATACTATCAACTTCACAACACTTTTTAATCTAGTTGTCTAATAAAACCACCTAGCAAGCATTCAGAAACCGATACCTAAACTTATGAGAGGCATATTTACCACACTTACATTGCTATGCTTTGCCCATTTGCAAGCACAATCGGGCGAATTTACGGCCAAAGGGAATATAGAAACCTTGAAAGTGCTTCCCCAAAAACGTGTCCTCCCTTACGCGCCCGTTCGAGAAGCTGATATTATGTGGGAAAAGCGAATTTGGCGCGTCATTGATACCAGAGAAAAAATGAACCTTCCCTTTCGCTATCCTGCTCAACCCCTTTTTGAAATATTGATGTCGGCGATCGCGGACGGAAAAATTCAGGCGTACAGTCCAGAAAGCGACAAATTCGATCAGCCACTGAGTAGAGAAAGCATCAAAAAAGAGTTGTCTCGCGCGGACACCTTCGAGATCGTTGATCCGCATACTTACGAGGTGACCTACCAAATCGTACGGGACGAAATTCATCCAGAAGAAATTGTACGTTATCGCATCAAAGAGGTTTGGTTTTTTGATTCTCGTACTTCCAGTATGAAGACTCGAATTTTGGGCATTGCGCCTGTACGAGAAGTCTATCACGAAGATGGGCTATTGAAATATGAAACACCACTGTTTTGGATTTACTACCCACATTGCCGCGAATTGCTCGCCCAATATCCCGTTTTTAATGAAAAGAACGATCATGATTTTATGAGTTGGGAAGACCTTTTTGAGATGCGCCGCTTTTCTAGCTACATTTATAAAGAATCCAATATCCGAGGAGAACGCATCCAAGATTATCTTTCGGGTCGAGATATTCTCGTCGAATCGGAGCGCATCAAGAACGAGATTTTTAATTTCGAGCAAGATTTGTGGTCACATTGAGGGGTATCATTGCTTCATTGTATTATTGTGTGATAGCGCAATTTACTGCTTTAACTTCCAGCCTTTCATTTGCATCATGTCCTTGTAAAAAAGTCTTTTTGCCAAATCTTAGTTCAAGTCCTCTTACTTTTTGCTTTGTGATTACCATTTGTCCTGCTAATTTTGTGCGCATCGTTATTCTACTGAGCAATAATTTTCTTTAATGTGTAAGTCGCTGACTACAGGTGTGTTCAATTTGAATCGGCATCGAACCGATTCAAATTGAAGGGTTTCTAAAGGGAACAGAGAGCATTTTTTCCAAAAATGCTCTCTGTTCCCTTTAGAAAACCCTAATCATATCTTGCTGGCTCGATGCCAGCAAGATATGAAACTAAGTCACGTATGGACAAGATACTCGTAATCTATATTTTATACATTACGAAAAATTATCGCTCAATAGGATACGCATCGTATAAAAAACAGTCTGTGTATAATTTAATTAGGCGTGTACGAAGTCTTGAAATTTTTAACATTTAGTTCAAAGCAATGCTGAATAGAGCTTAAAAATCGTTCAACAAATATGCTCCGTAAATCACTTCGGACGGAAACCCCTTTGGGGCATACTTTATTGAGCGATTTCAGGAGCGCTCCTGAGACTTATTTTGAGCATAGCTTAAGACTTCGTACACGCCTAAATCCTAAATAAGAAATTGCAGGCAAAACGCAACTCTTTAAATATCAACTCTTTGCGTTCTCTGTGTCCTTTGTGGTTCAAAAATTGCACGGACTATTGATAAATTGACAAATTAAAAAACATGGCTTTGACATCACCTAAAAGATATTTTTATCTCCTCCTCAGTAGCCTTTTCTTGGGTTTTTCTCTTTCTGCACAACCTATCCTAGACGGTAATTTTGACGGAACAAGTATTTGGGGCAACCCCGTAGCAACAGCCGATGGTAACGCGGGTTGGGCGGGCGTAAATGCGAAGAAATTATTTGCTGTAGAGGACGATTGCTACTTATATTTGGGAGCAGAGGTTGATGCTTCGGGCTGGATGAATTGGGTATTTCTTATCAATACCAAATCGGGTGGTGGCACAAGCGATACTTGGTCCAGAAATGTCAATTACGATCATAGCAATCCGCCCGATTTTGTATTTAGAGGACATTTTGAGTCCTACGCGCAGTTTCATACTTGGAATGGAAGTGGCTGGGACGGTATCGGCATTGACGCAGCGAATACAGAATTTGCGGAAAGCATAGACCACACGAACAACAATACACAGAGCGGCTGGGTGGAAGTTAGGATTGAAAAGTCACGGCTGGGGAGTTCTGGCACAGGCGATGTACAGTTTTACATTACAGGGGATAAAGACGAACACGGTTCTTTCGATGCCGTGCCAGACGATGACAATGCAACGAGTTGGAACAATCCGCCAAGCGATCCGCCTAGTCCACTCGACCAGTACGTAACAGCCGTTCCTATTGGCAGCCTAACGAATACTAGCCTGAATCCTAGCTTTCCTACACCCGATGAAACACTCACGATCACCTTCGATGCTGCTTGTACGCCATTGGCGGGAGAAAGTAAAATATATTTTCATTCTGGGGTTTCTACTCAAGAAAGCGATCCGAGTAGTTTTGATCGGGTCATTGGCAATTGGGGACAAGACGATGGCATCGGAGAAATGACCAATGTTGGTACGGATTTGTGGGAAATTACATTGAGTTCTTTGCGCACTTATTACGGTGTGGAGGTAACCGAAGATGTTTTCGGATTGAATTATTTGTTCCGTAGCGCAGACGGCACCAAAAAAGAAGATCAAGGCGGTGCAAATTACTTCAATGCAGTCAATACAGGCAACTATTTTACGATCATCGAACCCGAAGACTCGCCTTATTTGGTAGAAGTGAATACGGCTTTCACGACAACTTCCGAATCCAATATTGCACCTGCGAATTGGACATTGGAAGAAGTGGATGACAATGATGTTGTAATCAATACACTAAAAACGCAATCAGGCAATACGACTTTTTCGGACAACATCACGCTAAACAATACGGATTTTCGTCGCTTCAAAGTGACTGCCGATTTTGGAGGTGGAGAAGTCAAGTTCAAATATTTCCAAGCAAAAGGCTACGGTGCGGTTATAGAAGCAGCGCGTCCTACTGGTATGCAGTTGGGCATCAATTATGATTCGAATGACCCTACCAAAGCGACTTTGATTTTACACGCGCCCGTTTACACGCGTTTTTATAAAGGCGAAAATGGTGATGTATTGACGGGAACGAATACGACGACATCCAAAGAAGTCATCTATATAGTAGGTGATTTCAATAATTGGGAGCTAGACGAAGCCTACAAAATGAATCGAGATCGCGACGGCTGGGACGGCACTAGCGATGCGGACAATGACGGAGACCGAGGCGATTATTGGTGGATCGAACTAACGGGACTGACGCCTGGACAAGAATACATTTTCCAATATTATATCAATGGCGGCATACAAATTGCCGATCCTTACACCGAAAAACTTTCCGATCCTGACGATGGACAAATTTCTGATGCTATTTTCCCTGATTTGATAGATTATCCGACGCAAGCAATTGGGCGTGCTTCGGTGCTACAAACCAATCAGAATAACTATATTTGGGAAGCCACAGCTTTTGCTAAACCCAACACCAACGACCTCAATATTTATGAATTGCACTTCCGCGATTTCACAGAAGAAGGCACTTATTTGGCAGCCATTGAAAAGCTAGAATATCTCGAAAATATGGGCATCAATGCGATTCACGTCATGCCCATTTCTGAATTTGAGGGCAATTCTAGTTGGGGCTATAATCCCAATTTCTACTTCGCGCCCGACAAAGCCTATGGTACAAAAAATGACCTCAAAAAATTCATAGATGAATGCCACAAACGCGAAATTCAAGTCTTCAATGATTTGGTATTGAATCATGCTTTTGAATCCAATGTGATGGCGATTATGTACTGGGACGAAACGCCTTGTGTGGGTCATAAACCCAATGGTTGCCCGTCGGAGGAGAATCCGTGGTTCAATAAATTCCATAAAATGGTGCGCGAAACTGCCGGACATTGGGGCGTTGACTGGAATCACGAGAGCGAGCATACGCAGGCTTTTGTGGATAGAGCTTTGGATTTTTGGTTACAAGAATATCGCTTTGATGGTTTTCGATTTGATTTCACCAAAGGCTTTGGACAAATTGATCCAGATGATCCGATCAACGGATTTGATCCAGGCGATAATTGGGCGAGTGCCTACAAAGCAGATCGAATTGGACTGCTGAAGCGCATGACCAATGGCATGTGGACAAGAAATCCTGCTTCGGTGGTCATTTTTGAACATCTTGCCAACAATGATGAGGACAAAGAACTGGCAGATTATGGCATTTCGATGTGGAGCGGCGTCGGACACCACAATGATGTGAAAGGCTTTATTTTTGGTAATAATACCAGCAACACCGACATCTACAATTCAGGCATTTACAATGCGCCCGCTAGGAATTTCCTATTTGCCAATTGGATGAGCTATCCCGAGAGCCACGACGAACAACGTTTGGCCTATGAATTGTGGAATTTTTATGGCGGCTTTTCCGCAAGTGATTCGCCTACAGATTCTTTGGCAAAGGTTATTGATCGTTTGAAAATTGGTTGGGCGTACAATCTATTGTTTCCTGGCCCACGCATGATTTGGCAATTTGGCGAATTGGGCTATGATTTTGACATCAATTTCAATGGAAGAACAGGTGAAAAACCCGTGCGTTGGGACTATTATGACGATCTGAAAAGAAGAGAATTGTACCACTTTATTTCCAAATTGCTATACCTCAGAAATAATTACGAACTTTACGTGACGCCACCCGACTATGGCAATATTGAGTTAGGTGCAGGCAATTTGATGATCCCTAGAAGGATGCAACTACAGCACGGCGCGGATCAATATGTCATCGTCATCGCCAATCTTGATCCCAATGCAGGACATACCGTTCAGCCAGGAACGCCCTACACTGCGGGCACAACTTGGTATCGCTACAATGGTGCTACGAATGTTGATGGCAGTTCTTTTGTAGCCACTTCCAACTCCTACGCCTTAGCTCCTTCCGAAGTATTGGTATTAACCAATTTTGAGTTACCGAGCTTGAAAGAACTCGACATTAAAATTGGATTGGAAGGTCCTTACAATGGCAGTTTGATGGAAAATGACCTCAATGGCGTGCAGCAAATTCCCAACACAGAGCCTTTCACTGCCTTGCCTAATTTCACGCATGTCGGCAACGGTGGTGGAGAAAATATTCTATCGGAAGCCCTTGATAATACAGGAGACGATGCAATTGTGGATTGGGTATTTGTTGAATTGCGAGATGCTGTAGATAATACGCAAGTCGTGGCTACGCGCGCGGCTTTGCTACAAAAAGATGGCGATATTGTGGATGTGGATGGTGTTTCCCCTTTGGCGTTTCAAGTACTTTCGGGCGACTATTATGTGGTGGTGAAGCATCGCGATCATTTAAGTATCATGACTGCTGCGACGGTGAATTTGAGTAATCCGTAAGGAGTAAGAGGACAGATTTAAGAAGTCAGATGTCAGACGCTAAGCACTCATAATCAGTGATTTAGATCGGGAATTACTGATCTAAGGCTGCTTTTACACCAAAGTCAATAAAACGGCTACATAATGACAAACACTAGCTAGTAAGACAAAAGCATGCCAAATAGCGTGATTGTACCTTAGTTTTTCCCATAGAAAAAACACGACCCCTAAAGAATACAGTACGCCACCAACGAGTAGCAGAACAACGCAACTCACAGGCATAGCACCGAGCAATGATTTACCAAAAAAGATCACCATCCAACCCATAACGACATAGCATACAGTGGAAACGATGTGGAAACGTGCCGCATAAATCATTTTGAAAATAGTGCCAAAAAGGACAATACCCCACATAATGCAAAGCATCGTGATGCCAAATGAATCGAAGCGGTAAGCTAGAATAAAAGGCGTGTAACTCCCCGCAATCATAAAGAATATGCTAATATGGTCAATGACCCGCATCATGGCTTTTGCCTTTGGGTGCGTCACGCCGTGATAGATGGTAGAACTACCATACACAAATAGAAATCCAAAGCCATAGACTGCCGTTCCAACAATGGCAATTGGACTTCCTTTGGTGGCAGCCAGTGCCGTCAAAATAGGAATCGCAATGATGCCAAAGACTAGCCCTAGACCATGTGAGAGGCTATTGATAAGTTCTTCTTTGAAGATGATTTGTTCATTGGATTTTTTCATGACTATATGCTTTTCTTCTACCTTTGACTGGAGATAGAAAAATGAATGGATAAGTAATGTTGTCGAATGGGCTTCCCTTTTAAACTTGTAAAGCATATTATTGGATGCCCTAGCAGCAGCCTCGCGCATGAGGCGGACGCGCTGAGGCAGACATGTTTTCAAAAATACCTGTCATCAAGGCTCAAATTTTACAATACTAAAATGGAAGCCGTCGAGTGTAATATCTCATTGATAAAGAAGCGAAAGCGAATATAGATAATTTTAAAGTATTCTTTCTAAAATTTTTAACCTTCAGAAAATCAGGACAAATAGCTAACTTGAAAATAGCTCTCGCTCCAATCATAAGTAAAACTCAAAAAATAAGTTTTTAACTCATGTTACGCAAGTAGTACCTTAGTCTATATTACTCGCTGATCGCTGAGATTGGCGTGTTTTGGATTAGAGTGGCTTCGACTTGCCCGCCTCACCGTGTCCGCCTTATATGTTTGTGCAAACAAAAAGAGAGGCTGGCGAGGCTTTTCAACATTCTCGCAGTGTTGCTTGAAGAAAAGATTAAGTATCTTTTCAACGAAGAGAACCGCTAGCGGGTGGGATGCCTTACCTACGCTTGGTCATAAATTGAGAAGTTATTCTTAGATCGTTACTTACTTGCTTACATTATTTTTGGCAGAGGTCGATAGATACCAACTACCTAAGAGGGCTAAACCATAGCCTAGAAGTTCTAAACCTTCTTGAATGGCCGTCTTAAAATCATCTACGTAATATTCTAACATGATTGGCTCCCACAGATTGCTCGTTCCAAAAATACGACTAAATACCAGTGTCAAAACCAATCCAATCAGTAAATAAGTAAAACTGTAAGTATTCCAATACTTCAGGAGCGAATTGAAGGTATCCCCTCTTTTTGGATAGACTAAATAGAGTGTGATAAGGGTGCTTATCAACGCTAAGGGTTTCCAAAAACCTCTTGTAACGAACCCTAAAAAGTAGTCACTTTCGCGAATTGCTATAGTGAGGAAAAACCCAGCCAGCAAGGTGAAAAAACCTTTGTCCAATGCTGATCGGTGAGCAGTTCTGTAAAATATTCCGCAAGTGGTTAATACAAAAAAGAGTTGAGTAAACTCTGTTAAAGATACTTCAGATACTCGTGTTAATAAGATCATGGTATCTATCCATACAAAAGCAGGCGGAATCAATACAACTACTATTAGTAGGCTAAACTGCAAGAGGGACTGAGTAGGTAACATAAGTGTACTTGGATAAAATTAATTTTGCTGATTATAACGGAATGAGGTGCTTAGTAAATGCTGCAATAGCATTTCATAAGTGTTGAAATTCCATATACTTCGCTGCTGAGGCAGCGGAGGGAACTTCAGAAGGGAGAGATGAATCGGTGGTAAACCCGCCGATTCATCTCTCTCTCTAAAAGGATTTTCACGCCGAAGGCGCGGAAAACCGCTCAACTTGCTGATTTTTAGAGACTTTTTTCTTTCACCGCAAAACCTTACAATCAGTAATTTTTTAATTATAACTCATGTTACGCAAGTAGTACCTTAGTCTATATTATTCGCTAATCTCTGAGATTGGCGTGTTTTGAATTAGAGTGGCTTCGACACCCGACGATTTGTAAACAAGTGGCACTTTGTATTATTTGCGATTTGGTGTTTTGCGTAACATCAGTTATAACATGTTTGCTATTTAGATTGGTTCTAAGGATCAGAAAGTTTTTGTAAAATCGCTTGAAGTTACTAAGGAACGAGTCAACAATGCCTATTCTCTTTTGTGATTCGTTCTTTTGTCTTCATTTTACACTAAAAAACTTTATGTCCGACTAACTACTAAGGCGGATTGCGGTTTTTGAACCGAAACTTAGATGCTAAATTGACACAATGAATAAAAAAGAACTAGAAAAAGCTTATTCAGATACCACCTACACGCTTCATGTAGAACAAAAAGTTTTCCGTATTTATATTGGCAAGATTACAGAAGAATTTGAAGTTTGGCTAAGAGCAAATGATATATCTTCTTGGACAATGATGACTGCCGCGAATCCTTATTCTAAACCATTATCAGGAAAAGAAAACAAGCAACTGAACGCTGCTTTCCAGCAAGAATTGGAAGCCCTGCAATTACAAATTTTCTATTCGGAGGGCATACCGCAGCAAGAAGATTGGGCGGTAGAAAAAGGCTTTTTTATTGCAAATATTAGCTTGCAAAAGGCGAAAAAACTAGCAGAAAACGTGCAGCAAAATGCTATCGTATTTGCGGAAAGAGGAGAAGCCGCACGCCTGATTTGGTTGGTTTAGTTAGGTGGTTCAAACACCAATCCGTCATCTGTGCTTCTAACTTTTATTTTCTGATAACTAACTGCTCCTTCAATCCACATCCCTAATTCTTCGCTCCGATTCTGATCTTTCCATGGTCTCTGTACCTAAGTCCTTTACTTCATCCAAAAAATCGACAGAATGATCCCAGAAATCTTGGAAAGTAGGCTGCAAGGCTTCTGTGACTTTCCAAACTTGCGCGGGGTATTGCTCTAGAATAGGATACAAAGCGGAGGCATTGACTGTAGCTTGGTCAACGGTTCGAGAACTCACCGCTAGATCGAGCAAGACGCTGTACAACAAAATCATCAATCCTGCCAAAACACCTCCACCAATTGCTTTGTTGATGATGTTGATATTGGCAGCTTCCAGCGACTTTTCCAAAACATTTGCAATGGAGCGCAGTGCCAGCATAATCAAAATGAAGGACAATATTGCACCTACCAAAAACATCAATGGATTATCGTATCCGAAAAGGCTCTCCAAGAATTTCGTCATGGGAGGTGCAAATTTAATAGCAGCCAAGATACCAATAGAGAAGGACAGTATATTGAACACGGTCTTAATGATGCCGTTGTTAAAGCCTAAGTAAAATCCCCAGCCAGCAAAGGCTAAGAAAAGTAAGTCGATTACCATATTTTAGTTTTTTGTGCTAGCTTTTTGCCCTATCCCTAGCACATATTTTTCTTTTGTGAAACAATAAAATACTAATACAAGTTTAAAAGACTAAGGTGCATCTGTATTCATTATTGTTTTCTGATCTCATCAAAGATAGTAAAAGAAGCGAGATACGTTCAAGTTTTTTAGACGAAGACCGCTAGGGAATTGCTTTTTAACTCTAAAAACCTTACTATTGAATCCAAAATCATAGAAACAAAAGCCACTGTGTATAGAGTTTTTTTTTCCATCTTTCTATCTACTTTTAGTCTAACTGCTGCTTTTGCTGTGGAAGAAGCAGTTGATAATCTATTGCCCAGCGTCTTTCAAATTGGAGATTTTCAAGAAGAGTACGAAGCCCTTATTAAAACCCACGATCATTCGTTAATGGAAGTTTGCGACAATGACATGAGAGCAGCTTATAGCAAACTTTCGAGCATGTTCAGGGAAATGGAGTTGCATGCAGAACGACGCAATTACAACATCAAAGGTATTAGAATTTGGCTACATATTTTTTGGAAAAAAGACGGCAGCATTGCACACCTTGCCTATCACCTAAGACCCAATTCAAGAAATGTGAGTATCGCTGGATTGGAAAATTTCCTGATTGATTTCATTCAACACTATCACTTTCCGCTGATTAGTAAACATGCCTACGAACTTTACACCAATGTCGCTTTTCCACTTTATTCAAAACGTATAAAGGGCAACTAAAGCTTCGCACCCTCCAGATAGACAACACAAGATTTCCAACCATCCGTTCCTAGTTCAATTCTTCGATAAGCAATTTGATAATGATCTACTTTAAAGTCAGAAGATCGCTGGTCGATTTGGAAATAAGTGGACGGGGTGATTTGCAAAAGCAGATTATCTTTCACCACTGTTTTTTCTGTGTGATAATGTCCTGTAAAAATGGGAATAACGAACTGCTGCCTGTTTTTTTTGAGTAAGCTTTGCATCTCTTCTTGATGTAGCAAAGGATAATTTTCATCCATAAAGCTTACGCTAGCATTTATCGGAGGGTGGTGCATAAAAATAAGAGCAGGCGAAGCGAAGGTGGCGAGTTGTTGCTCCAACCAATTGAGTTGAATGGAAGAAATTTTTTGGCTAGAAGTATCTAAAAAAAGCGCGTTCCAGTTTAGAAATCGCTTGCAGTAATAAAGTTCGCCTCCTTTTAAATCGCTTTGCATCTGAAAAATAGATGCGAGCAGTTTTGGATCATCGTGATTACCAGCTATGATACTGTAAGGCACTCCTAGCTGGTCTAGCTGCTGTTTGATCCATTCATATATGACTGCATCACCATCTCTGTAGCATAAATCACCGCCAATGATTAAATGATCCATTTGTTCCTTACGGATGCCCGAAAGCACATGCAGAAAGTTTTTCCTAACATCTACACCATAAGTGTCTTCTCCTGCTCGACCAATGTGTAAATCCGTGATGAATATGATATTCATAGCTCGAAAGTCTGAAAAAAAATGGAATTATAAAAATAACCAAAAAATGCCTCTTTTTACCATTGATGTTTCCAACTCCACAAATAGTAGCAAGCCAAAGTTCGATAAGGACGCCAAGCTTCACCAATTGCTTCCATACGCTTCATTAGTGCCTTTCCTTTTTCTTCCAAGTCATACAGCTTCGCCATGGTCTGCTGAATCGCCAAATCCTTTACAGGCAACACGTCTCCTCTATTCAAGCAAAACATCAAAGTCATCTGCACCGTCCACTCACCTATGCCTTTAATTTGTGTCAGATTTTCGAGTATGCTTTCATCACTTTCCACTCGCCAGTCCTTATCAAAAAGCTGATGCTCTGTAAAAAATTGGGCAACATTTTGAACGTACTGCGCCTTTTGGCGAGAAAGACTGACCGCGCGTAATTGTTCGGCATTAAACTCTAAAAGCTGCTCCGTATGTGGATATTGATCCTCGAATAGAGTCAAAAATCGAGCTTGCATTGCCGCTGCCGCTTTGACGGATACTTGCTGCGCAATGATAGATTTCAGCAAATGAAAATAGACATCGCCCTGTTCTCCTACTTTCCAATAATAGTCGAGGGCGACATTCTCTACAAGCCTTTTCATTTTTAAGTCTTTAGACAGATGCTCTTTTGCTTTTTTTATCATCAGGAAAGTCTTTTGCTTTACGAACCAGCGCTACACAGAGCAAGAATACAGAAAAACCCTTAATTTTGTTAGAGTGACGACTAGAAATAATAGGTTCTAAGTAATAAATTTATACAATGAAATAACCATATTGACCGCTCAGGCAAAGCAAAAAGTACGACTGCCAGATGCAATCTTTTCAAAAAACAATTGTCTTTACAAGACAAAACTTAATTACAATGAAAAAACATCTCAGTAATCACCTATTGGTACTATTTATTTTTGCTGCTGCTAGCGGTTTATTCGCTCAATCTTCTGAAACTCGCAACTTGGGGAGTTTTGATGAAGTAAGTGTGAGCGAAGGCATCAAAGCCAAATTGCGAAAAGGTAGTAGCAATAAAATCAAAATTGAGGCAGAGAATATTGATTTGAATTTGGTGCGTACCGATATTCGAGGCGATGAACTCCGCATTCACATCGAAAACGATTGGAAACGCAAGAATCGAAACATTGACGTGAAAGTTTACCTAACCTTTACGGATTTAGAAGCCCTAGATGCTAACTCTGGTGCTTATGTCATATTAGAAGATGAAATCACTTCTAATTCTTTTGATGCGAGTGTCGGAAGTGGTGCGAACATCAAAGTGGAAAAAACCATACATGCCAAAGAAATGGACATAGATGCTTCTAGTGGCGCATACATGTATCTAGCGGATATAGATGCGGATGAACTGGAAGTGGATGTGAGCAGCGGTGGAAAAATAGAAGTAGAAGGCGGAAAAGTGAACAGCCTAGAAGTGGATGTCAATTCTTCTGGTAAACTGGATGCCTATGACTTAAGGTGTCGCTATGTGGATGCCGATGCTTCTAGCGGTGGTGGCGTCAAAATCTATGCGCACACAGGTCTGAAAGCTGATAGCAGCAGTGGCGGTTGGGTATATTATAAAGGTTCTCCCGATAAAGTGGTGGAGCGAGAAAGCTCAGGTGGACGCGTGAAAGCTCAATAAAGGAATTGAAAATATAGAATTGCTAGAAATAGACTTTTGAAGTTTTTGTTTTGTTCCTAAAACTTCAAAAGTCTATCTCTTCATCATCAAATCCATTTTTAATCCTCCATCAATAAGACCACAAATCTTGCTCCAAATTGAAAATTTCCCGTTCCAATTTTTCGGACTCCAACAAACGATCTCGCCCACCTACGATGTAGTCCTGAATGCGTTCCTCTCGAATATTGGAAGCCTTGTAAATATAGCTAGAAAAATAGCGCATTTCCAATAGATTTTCCCAAGTCATGGGATTGGCGTCATTGCTGATGTGCGGTGCTTGCTCGCTCGCTAGTAGATGCCGCAATGCTGGATAATAGGCCCAATACATCACTTGCTCGTATTTGAAGTTGCCATTTTCGTCCAGCACTTCCATGATCGGCGCGATACCCAACAGACGTACCTTCATTCTAGCACTTTCTTCATCAAAATACCAGATTTCTTTCAGCCGAAATCGCTTGATTTGGGTGTAATCCACTTCATTGCGGATAGGTTTCAAAATCTCTTCAAACGTTTCGGGATGCCAAGTTCTTATCGTATCTACCGTCACGCCTTTTGACATCGCTTCATCGGGCGAAAGGGGCATAGAAAAATTATCCGTTTCTCCATCATAAACCGTTATTGTTCCTGCGGCTATGGCTTCTTGCAAGATGTTGAAAAAAGGTCTTTCTGGATAAGTAAAAGCCAAATTCATTTTCTCTCGTACATCCAAGACGCGCCATACTTTTTGTTCCCAAGAAACATCTGCTTCTCGTACGTGTTCGTAAGCTAGTGCTGCTTTTTGTTGGATCAGCGTGCGCTCTACTACACCGTCCAACACAGGAATGCGTTCTGAATTTTGAGCAAAAAGATTTAGCTTCGTCGATAAGCAAATGACGAAGATCATTTGATAAACTTTCATGATAGAATGTGTTTTAAGATGAATAATTGATGTCTTATAATTAGGTTTTTTGCAGTCAATTGTCGGCTCGTTTCAAGCAAAATCTTCAACCTTACAGCTAACTGCCTGAGATCGTGAACTATCGAATATTAAAAATCATCTGCCCCAAGGGACGACCAGCATCATCACCAGGGCATCTGGCTTTTATCTTATCAAAATAGTAAGTGTCGCCTGGTCGAGCTGACGCTACCAAGCGTTGCGAACGTGCATTGTATCTGCCGCCTGTATTATCGGATGAAATGGCATCTTGCATTTTGGGTGCACGCACTAATTCGAAGCTCTGAATTTTACATCTAGCATTGAAGTCGAAAGCTTTCAAAACAGCCAGCAAACCTTCTTGCGCTCTAAACTCGCCGCTTGGAATAGAACCACCTCTACGATTGCCCAATTGAGGAATAGGGTCGGGGATGCGCTTTACTCGAAATTCAAAATTGGTAGGACTCAATCCGCCACCCGAAACGGTAATTTTCGCCTTTTCTGGACGACTGACGCGCACCACTCTTTTACTTCCATTACCAGATAATCTAATGCCCGCACCCGAACCTGTGATTCGCAATGCGTTGCTAGAAACGCCCGTTGCCGAAATGCTGATCGGATTGTCCACACCGATATAAAATACATTCATCTGATCGGCAGCTACGGTCACGGAACGGCGACCTACCTCGTATTCAAAAGTCTTTTTGTAAGTCTCTCGCTCGCCCGTCGTTGGATTGGTGATTGCGATATCCACATCATATTGGTGAATGCCAGGCGTGCTTGTATTGGCAACGTAAGTAGCAATGCCGTTTTGAGTATTCAAGTTTTGTCCTTTCACTGCAATCGTCATATTGTCATAGACCGATTTGCTAGAAGCACCAATCGTGATTTGTGCTTTGTAAGGCTCACCCGCAATGATATAGCTTTTTTCAGGCGATGCAATCGGTACGAAATTATCTACTTTAATCGCTTTTGCACCGATTTGTCCAGAAAGGAAATTAATGACGGCGGCTTCAGTACTTTTCATGTCATTTTGAAACTTTCGTAGAATGGGAAAAACCGAAGCCAAAGGCATTTTTTTAAATGTAAATTCCGCCCAACTCTTCTTCTCACTCTTTTTCCAATCATCACTTACTTCCAGCGTAATCGTTTTCTCTAAATCCGCAATCGTCTCTTCCGTGATGTTTGTGCCTTCTGATCCCTTCAAGGCCCGAATAATTTCTAGTATTTTCGATCTCGTCGCTTCAATTTTTGCTTCCATTTCTGGACCACGCGCCGCTATTTGCTGTCCATCTTTTTCGTAGCCATTGACCAGCACGCGCGTTGTGACATCCTTGTCTTTGTAGGCCTTCGGCTGGTTTGGATGCTTCGGATCGTCTGCTGGATAGTAACCCTTTTGAGTAGCGGCGACTAGTTCTTCCCGCCGTTCATCGAAATAGGCATTGAAATCTCTAGAAATGGTACGTATGGCTTGTGCTGCGTCCACCAATGCTTGGTATTTTTCTGGGTCTTGCTCTGCATTTTTTTGCATCACCTCCGTCACATAGTCATTGGTGTCGTCAATGATTGCATTGCTTTTGGCAATACCTTTGTCTATTTGAAAAAAGGCATTAATAATCTCCGCAGAGACGTTAATGGCAAGCAAGGCTAGGAGTACCAAATACATCAAATTTATCATCAATTGCCGAGGCGATTTAGGTATAGACATGACTGTTATGTTTTATACAATCCTATTGCCCGTTTTAGCGGTCGGTATATTCTAGTCTAAACACTAAATTTTGTTCTTCTCTTTCTCCAGAGGAATTGATCAAAACTATAGCTCAGGCTAGCTACCAACAGCTGATAGACAAATAGATAGCATCAATTAAATAATCAATTTACTTGTAGTCTATATTGTTATGTCCAGCAATGATCTACTTTGGTATTGGGCAATAGAAAGTTGGTTCATCCTTTCGCAAGTGATGAAGATGTAGTTTAAAATTCAGAATGAAATAAACGGAATCTGTATAGAAAGTTTGGTGTTTTTGGGACTGGTGTATTTAGTGTTATAAATTTTTATTCGCAATGAATTTCAGGTCAATTTTTGACGAAAATCTTCCAAGCACTCTATTATCCTGTCTTGTCTTTCACCATTCGTCAGATCGCCATGAATCTCTAGCACCTCACAATTTAGCATTGATATCCATTTTCTGTGTTGAGTAATCGTTCGACCATTAAATTTTTCATCATCGTACTTTCCTGCCCACGCCAGAAATGCTTTTGATTTTTCTTTAATCGCTTGATCGGTTTCTAGGGTTTTGCCGTATCTTTCTTGCTCCCTTTTCCGCAATCTATCCATTCTGATTGCCTTCGGTAGGCTAAGAAAAGCACCCAAATCAAAAGCAGAATTCCAAAATGCTCCCCAAGTGACCAGCGAACCACTGATAATCACGTTTTCATGATTGAGAAAGTGTTTTTTGAGCTGCTCGTTTCTCCGTTTCAGTTCAATTTTTTGCTGAAAGGGTGGATTCGTTTTTTCCCAATAATAATCGTCTGCATCCAAAAAAGTCCAATTCAGTTTTTCAGCAAGTGATTTTCCTAGCGTCGTCGTACCAACGCCTGATGCTCCGAAAATGATAATTTTCAAGGCTTTTTACTTTTATCTATCACAAGAAGACCAAGCTTACCTTACTCCATAGCGTTAGGGCAAGAGCAATTGTGTACAGATTTTAAAACGAATAAATAAAGTACTGTAGGACAAAATAAAGAAAATACAACTCTTTGAATATCAGATTTTCGTGTTCTCTATGTTCTTTGTGGTTCAAAAATTGTACGGACTATTGGATAATCAAACTAGAATAATCTTAACTTTTCTTCGTGCCTTAGTGGTTTAAATAGCAAATGACTTAGCCGAGCTTACTGCAAATAACTAATCAAAGGAGAGAAAATAGAAAGGAGGCAAAAACACCTCCCTTCCTCGATCTTGCTGAGTTAAACAACACAGATTTGTTTATTCATCTTTCTGCTAAATGGTCAAAAAAACGATACGATTTAGACCAAAAACAAATAAACAATCTTTCACTATTAAAGTACACGCTTTATTTGGTTATTGACTGCTGGGATTTCGTTACTATTTTCCCCTAGCCCCTGAAGCGGAAATATCTCTTTGTTCAACAAATATTTCTCCCCTTTAGGGGTTGGGGGATAAAATAATGAACTCTACTTGATATTAAACACCATCGTTCCCAATGGACGACCTGCTCTATCACCAGGGCATTTTGCTTTGATATTTTCATAGTAGTAAATATCACCTGGCTTAGCGGCGGCTACCATTCGCTGAGATTTAGCATTGTAACGTGGTCCTGCATTGTTGGAATTGACGGCATCTTGTCGTTTAGGTACACGAACCAAGTTGAAGCCCTGAATCGCACATCTCGCATCAAAATCAAATTCCTTTAAGACGGCTAATAATCCTTCTTGTCCTTTAAACTCACCACTTCTCATACCACCACCAACACTTCGTCCAAGCATCGGTACTGGATCGGGGATGCGTTTTACACGGAAGGTGAATGGACTGGCTTTCAGACCACCGCCAGAAACGGTAATCGTTGCTTCTCCTGGATTAGATACTTTTGCTACTCTTTTATTGCCTCTACCACTCAAAGTGATACCCGCTCCCTTTCCACTGATTCGTAGATCATTAGAAGATACACCCGCTGCGGAAATACTAATCGGATTATCTACACCAATGTAGAATACATTCATTTTATCGGCGGCTACCGCCACTGAACGACGACCCACTTCGTATTCGTAAGTCGCATCTCCACTGCTTACTTCACCCGTCAATGGATTTTTGACGGAAGCCGTTAGTTTGAGTGTTTTTACACCCGTAGAACCAGTAGATGTCTTGTAGGTAGCCTTCCCCTCGCTGTTCACTGGAACAGAAGAACCATTGACCGTAATATTGATATTACTTGGATCAATTTGAGAACTGTAAGTACCAACAGAAATTTCTGCTTCAAAAGGTTCTCCTGCAATCACGTAGGCTTTTTTTGCATTCACAACAGGGAAAAACTGATCAAACTCGACTACACGCCCACCCGAGTAAGTTGCCATTTTGTTGACCAAAGCCGCTTCTGCAGTTTTTGCATCCGCTTGCATCTTACTCAATAGCGGCAATACTGCTGCTAGTGGCATCTTACGGAATTTAAAGTCTTCCCAACTTACCTTGTCTGTTCCTTCCCAAGCCTCTGGTCCTTCCACATCTAAAGTAAAGTTGGCTTCCATGGTCTTAATCTCCTTCTGGATTTCTTCTTCACTCAAACCAAAAGGCTGCCTACCATTTTCTTCCAGTAGTTTGGTATAGACCGCTAGCATGTCCGCTCTCGTTTGCTCAATTCGCGCTTTCAAATCCGCTCCTTTTCCTTCATTGACCAACAAGCGCGTAGTGGCATCTTTATCCTTTTTTCCTTTAGGAACTGTCTTTCCGTGATCGGTAATGTAGTCCCCTTCATTCTCCTCCCCGTCTTGGTTTCCTGCTTCATCAATTAGGTCTGAACGTAGCTCATTAACGTAATTAACAAAATCGCTAGAAGTGGCACGAACTTGTGTCACAGCAGGCAAGATAGGCTTATATTTTTCCTTGCCATCTTCTTCTAGCAAGGCTTGCAAACCTTCTTCAGTTGCATCTAATTGTGTATTAATTACCCCCATACTGTCTTTGTTCCCTTTATCTAGAGCAAAGAACGCATTGATGATTTCCGCAGATACGTTCAAGGCAAGAAGTGCCATCAGAACGAGGTACATTAGGTTAATCATCAACTGCCGGGGTTCCTTAGGTATTGACATAATTTATTTTATTTTGTTGAATTCCGCAAAAAGCGGATAAATGTTGAAATTGTTGAACTGTTGAATTGACCATAGTGGTCAGTTTCCAGCTCACATCTATACCTCGCGACGCGCCGTTCCTGTCATTGCCCCCAATACATTTCCATATACTGTGTTCAAAGAACTTAAATTGCGATTCAAGACCGCCATTTGATCTTTGTACTTGCGCGTATCTTCCAATGAATCCCCTAAGTCTGCCATCGCTTCGTTCAACTTCGTGTAGAAATTATTCATGGTACGAATCTGATCGCTCGTGCCAGAGAAATCAATTTCTTGCAAGGCTTTCAAAGAACCCAAACTTCTGGACATACCTTGCAATTCCGTCAACATGCCGCCCAATTGCTGTTCTACGACTTCACCGTTCAAAGAAGGCGTATCATCCGCTACGATACCTGGACTCGCCGTAATCGGTGTCACCTTAGCACTCGCACTATCCAAACCTGGATATAATTTTTCCCAGTAGTATTCCTTCTCTGGTGGAATCAATCCGAGCATCAAAAACAAGAATGCCTCCGTCACCAATCCAATCGTAATTAAATCGACGCCTGGAATAATTTGTGTGGAATTAATCTTTTCTAAAGCTCCCAAAAGTACAATCGCTGCTCCAACTCCAATAATCAAGTTTTTCGCGTATTTGAAGCCTTTTGAATGAATAAAACTCATTTCTAAAATAGTTTTGTAATGCCCTATAATTATAAAGTGGGCAAATGAATAAAAAAATTTGTGTTCGTTTCTTCAATTTCATCTGTAAGTGCTAGCAGAAAAAACATTCGATTAACTGCTGGCTGCCGATGATTATTACATTTTCCTCAAATAATTTGCTTAATCGGCTAACTATCAGCCTTTGCGTTCATTTGATTCCCCTTAATAATGCTTGAAAAGTGAAAAGTTACATGCGGGCTTGAAAATTTTTAGTAGATGGTTGATTTCGAGCAGTGGATGGTTGTAATAAAGGGGCGTTCGTAATGATTTTTGCTTAAGCTGTTTATGATGTTTATTCATTCCTAAGATGATTTACTAAACGCATCTTTTATACACATAAACCAAAAAGTATCTAGGAGTAAAAATTTTTACTGGATAAATTATTAGTTCCTTTTGGGAGAACCTACTTTTGAGGAAATCTATTATTGAACTCGAATTGTAAAGAAAAAACAAAGCGAAATGAGAAAAATAAGAATGGGAATGGTTGGCGGTGGTCGTGGTGCGTTCATTGGTGGCGTACACCGCATAGCTGCTGCCATTGATGGACAGATTGAATTGGTTTGTGGTGCGTTCAGCAGCAATCCAGAAAAATCAAAACTATCGGGTGAGGATTTATTTCTGCCACCCAATCGTGTGTACGGCAGTTATGCCGAAATGATTGAGAAGGAAAAACAACTGCCCGAAGGCGAACGCATGGATTTCATTTCTATCGTTACGCCGAATCACGTGCATTATGGGCCAGCAAAGATGGCTTTGGAAAATGGTTTTCACGTGGTCTGCGACAAGCCCTTGGCTTTTGACATGGAAGAAGCCAAAGATTTGGAGCGATTGGTGAAAGAAACAGGTCTGATTTTTGCCTTGACACACAACTACACGGGCTACCCAATGGTGAAGCAAGCCAAAGCGATGATTCAAAATGGCGACATCGGAACGATACGGAAAATAGTGGTAGAATATCCGCAAGGTTGGCTATCAACTAAGCTGGAAGATACCGAACAAAAGCAAGCATCTTGGCGCACCGACCCCAAACGCTCTGGCATCGCAGGCGCAATGGGCGATATCGGAACACATGCTGAAAATTTAGCGGAGTATATGACGGGGCTTCAAATCACGGAACTCTGCGCGGATGTCTCCACTTTCGTAGAAGGCCGCCCACTTGATGATGATGGCAATGTTTTATTGCATTTTGATAATGGCGCGAAAGGTATTTTGCATGCCAGTCAGATTTCTGCGGGCGAAGAGAACAATATCAATATCCGAATATATGGTACAAAGGCAGGTTTGCAGTGGTTTCAAATGGAACCCAATACGCTCTACGTCAAATGGTTAGACAAGCCAATGGAAGTGATGCGAACGGGCGGCAGTAATTTGTATCCCGTCGCGGAAGCCCATACGCGTGTTCCCGCTGGACATCCAGAAGGCTATTTGGAGGCTTTCGCCAGTATCTACCGCAATTTCGCCCACTGTGTTCAAGCACGATTAGCAGGCAAAGAAGTTGATCCTATTTACAAAGACTTCCCAACGGTTTCTGATGGCGTTCGCGGCATGAATTTTATTTATAAAGTGATAGCATCTGGTAAGAGTGATCAGAAATGGGTGAAGGTTTAGGCAGTTGGGTTCTTTGAATTTTTGCAATTCCTCAATTCTATGCAGAAAAGACTTTTGGGGCTTTAAAACTGAGCGCGCTGAAAATTAAGGTGGGTAGTTTAAACTTCAAAAGTCTGGCATCCACTCTTTAGGGAGCTGCATGCTTTTACTTATCTGAATTACTTTTTCTAAAATTTGTGCGTTAGTTTTATTTCAAGACACTAAGTACAGTGTAAATTAAGTTTGTTTTAACTTTGAGAAGCGAGAAAATCGTAGATTTTCGAGCTTCAAAAACCCCTCCACCGCCGTCGAAGACGGCGGCATGTGAGGGTCGAGGGAGAAAAAAAGGTTTTTGAGAAACCTTTTTTTCTCCCTCCAA